>JAQSDW010000023.1:0-59204 GCA_029946105.1 Reyranella sp.
CTGGCGCATCATCGGCCATCACTCCGGTCCAGTCCCCTCGGTCGAGACGCAACAGTCGACACCCGCCGCCTCATCCGCGCCGACGCGCGACCGGCGCAGGCTGCACTAGGCGACGTGAGGAAGCAAAACCGGAGAGGGTTCCACCTCGACAAGGAATTCCTCCCGGGCGAGGCCAGGAACGCCGATCCAGGTCGAGCACGGCAACTTGTCGCCGAATACCGCCTTGAGAGCGCCGGCGATGGCCTTGCCTTCGTGCATGTGGCTTTGCTTGACGTAAATGCGCAGCGAGCCGACCTGATCGAGCGTCGCGCCGACCGATTCCAGTGCGACGGCAACGTTCGCGAGGCTCTTTTCGAGTTGGCGGCGAACGTCGCCAGCGCCGATGATGTTTCGTTCGGCGTCCCAAGCCGTCTGGCCTGACACGTGAACCTCGCGGCCGGCGGAGGTCGTCACGATCGCGACCTGCGCAAAGCCGAACTGTCGACTATCGAAGAGTCCGGCTGGAACATGGATCGATCGGCTCATGACGACTCCTCATCTCATCGTGCAATCGGCCCGTCGGCACGGATGAGCGTCCGCAGGCGGCTGTAAGGGATAGCGACCTGGTAGGTTCCCGCCGAGTAAGGCCCGACATCGTATGGGTTGAAGATGATCTCCAACCCATCGGCCTTAAAGAGATAGCGTCCCGGCTCTGCCATCAGCTCGGCCAGCTTGGCGGGCTCGAGGGCATCGTCGAAACCGGGGCGTTCGACGAACTGCTTCTTGAGATCGGCAGCGACGATCGCCGTCACAGTGCGCAGCCATTCACCGCCTGCCGTGAAGGCATTCTCCGGCTTCAGATCGCGACCGGTGCGCAGGTCGACCAGCACGACGTAGGTGCTGCCGTTGCCGTGAGCGCCGCCGGTGAAGCTGTAACTGCTCATCTCGACCGAGATCGCCGCCGGACCGGGCCGATGCAGGCCAAAACTCTGCTCGTAACTCCAGGTCTGCTCGATGTCGTCGCCGATATCGGCTGCCGGAACCGACTCTCCGGCGGCTTCCTTCGCCATATTGGCTAACTTCGTGTTGAGGGCGGTGAAATTGATCGCGGGCCCATCGAACTGCGGATAGCTGGCGTCGATGCGATAGCGCGTCGCCTTCACCTTGCCCGCCCGGACGATGGCCTGCTCGCTGACGAACGGATAGGCGCCGGTGCCGAATTCCTTCAGTAACGCGAGGCGGTTCTCGTAGCGCGACTTCAGGCACTCTGCCGCATCCTCACCGATACATGCGCGGTTGCGATTTCCGATCCAGCGCTGTTGATCCTTCACCAGATGGTCTTTTGCCCCTCCGCTGAGCTTGCTCGCCAGTGCCGCGTAGACCGACGCCACATTGCGATCGGCCTTGGCAAGCTCCGCGCTCTTGCAGATCGTGCGCTCGACCGGTATCGAGGCCTTGGCACAATCAAAGCTCGGGCCGCTCTGCGCCTGTGCCGGTGCGGCCTCGACAACGGCGAGAAGTACGGCTGTCGCGAGCAGCCTCCTCATGTCCGCCGCCACGCCTTGAGCCGCCGCACGGCGGCTTCCATTTCCGCGGTCGATCCGGCAAACGATATGCGTAGCGTGCCAGCGCCGCGCGCCCGGTCGAAGTCCACGCCGGGTGTCGTCGCCACGCCAGCCTCGCTCAGCATCCGGCGGCAGAACTCGCGACTGTCGTTGGTGAGGTGGGAAACGTCGGCATAGATATAGAAGGCGCCCTGCGCCGGAGTGAGACGGTCGAGACCGGCCGTCGGCAGCCCCGCCATCAGCAGGTCGCGGTTGGCGCGGTAGCGCCGGACATGGCCGTCGAGCTCGTCGCGGCACTCGAAGGCCGCGAGTGCTGCATGCTGCGACAGCGTCGGCACAGAGATGAAGAAATTCTGCGTCAACCGTTCGATCGGCCGGACGAGGTCGGGCGGTACGACCAGCCAGCCGACACGCCAGCCGGTCATCGAGAAATATTTCGAGAAACTATTGACCACGATCGCGGTCTCCGACACCTCGACCGCCGAATGGGTTTCGCCCTCGTAGACGATGCCATGATAGATCTCGTCGGAGATCAGCCGCACGCCGTTGCGATTGCACCAGTCCGCCAACGCCTTCAACTCGGCACGGTTCACCATCGTACCGGTAGGGTTAGATGGGCTGGCCAGGATCAGGCCGTCGATCTTGCCGGCTTTCTCCAATGCCGCGACGGTCGGCTGGAAGCGATCGGCGGCCGAGGTGGGTAGGTCCACGACATCGAGATTGAGCGCCACCAGGATGTTGCGGTAGGCGGGATAGCCGGGTGCCGCCAGCGCCACCCGGTCCCCAGCATCGAAGCTCGCCAGGAAGACCAGGGGAAAGCCCCCCGACGACCCAGTTGTGACGATCACCCGCTCGGCCGGCACATCGGCGCCATAAAAGTCGCGATAGTGCCGCGCGATGCGTTCGCGCAACGCCGGGATCCCGAGCGCCGCGACATAGCCGATACGATCCGAATCGAGCGCGGCGCGGGCCGCCGCCAGAGCACCCTTCGGCGCCGGCGTGCTGGGCTGGCCGACTTCCAGATGGATGACCGTGTCGCCGGCGGCCTCCTTCTCGGCCGCCGCCGCCATGACATCCATCACGATGAATGGATCGACGGCACCGGACCGGCGCGACAGCTTTCCCGACATGAACGGCAGCCCTGGGCTAGTTGGCAAGCAGCGCGAGCCCGGCGCCGGCCGGATCGACAGCGCCCCGGCAAGTGTTCGCACCGCCCCGCAATCCGCTCGGACAAGCGATGGCGTTGACGAAGCCACCCTGGCCGCGGCGCTGGGCCAATACGCTGGCAAGGTTCTGCCCTGCCTCGATCGTCGCCCGCGCCACGATACCCGTCGCCTGGGCCGCCGTCGGCGCTCCGCCGCCGGCGCCAGCGAAGACGAATTCACCGTTGCTGGGATAGGCAATGATCATCGGACTGACAGATGCCGCGTCAGGTGTCGGCGCCCCGAGCAGGATGCCGGTTCCCGGCACGACCATGCGGGCGCCGAACAACTGGCCCATCGACAGGCTGCAGGCGACGGCATTGGCCTTGTTGTCGACCGCAACCAGGCCAGCGAAGCCACCCGAATCGGTTGGCGTCCCCCCGCCCGGTGCCTGGCCACGCCAGCCCGCCAGAGCGGCGGCACCCGCCATTGGCGGCGGTGCAACGTAGATGCGCTGACGGCCAAAAGTGCCGAAATTTTCGCTCACCGGCAGCCCCGCTTGCGGCACCGCGCGACGCAGCGCATCGAGGGGCAGACTGCCGCCCATCTGCGAGATCTGATCGGACAGGGTGCGCGCAAAGGTTCCCTGGAAGAAGTCGACGCCGCCGCGCGAGCGGATCACGGCCAGCGTCCCGGCGAGCTCGGGCTGCACCAGGTTGCTGCCCTCGGCTAACGCGCCGCCGAAGATACGTTGGGCTTCGCGATCGGCCGCGAGAAGGGCGCCGCCGGCCTGGAGGTCACGTGCAAGCGCCCGCGACACCGGGACACCGAACCGGGCCAGACGCTCCGCGGCCGCAACAGACTGCTCCCACCGGCCCTGGCCGTGGCGAACATGCATGAGCGTCATCGCGCGTACGCCAGTCGGTATCATGAACGACACGCCATTGACCGCACCCGGCGCCGCGACGGGGGCAAATACGAACGATTCGGCTGCCAGAGTCTTGCTGTTGTGGACAATGCAAGCACCCGAAGCGCCCAATCCACCCGCCGAAGGCAAGGTAACCGCGAGCGCGAAATACATGGCGACCGCGGCATCGACCGCATTGCCACCGCCTGCCAGGATTTCACGGCCAATCTCCGCCGCGCGGCTCTCGTCGGCGGCAACGGCGGCGAATGAAGCCCCCCGGAAAACGCCCGACAGACCCGACCTGTTGGGAGTCCGGCCGGTCGGATTTGTGGCATTTGAGGCGTCCTCGGTCGCCACATCGGTCTCACTTCTGCCACAAGCCGACAGCAAAAGGACGCCCACAAGCGCCAAGCTGCGCAATTGACGTGGCCGCCGCGCGTTCCTAGCCTGTTCGACAGCCGTGCCGCCCGTGTTCAAACGCATCACCATCCTCATTTGCCTCTCGCTGCTCGCGCTGGCGCCGTTTCGTGCCGCCCACGCGCAGCGCATCAATCTCATACGCGATGCGGAGATCGAGAACACCATCCGCACCTTCGTCATCCCGATCTGGAGGGCGGCAGGCCTCGACCCCAACGCGGTCGAGATCATGATCGTCCAGGACGGTTCGCTCAACGCCTTCGTGGCCGGCGGCCAGCGGATATTCATAAATACCGGCCTGATCATGCGGACCGAGACGCCCAACCAGCTCATCGGCGTGCTCGCACACGAAAGTGGCCATATCGCGGGCGGACATCTTGCCCGCATGCAGGAAGAGCTACGCTCGCTCTCGACCATGCAGATCCTTGAAACGATCCTCGCCGGCGGCGCCATGGCGGGTGGCTCGCTCTCTGGCGGCGGCATCGGCAAGGGTGGCCCGAGCGCCGGCGGGAACAAGGCGCCGGGGTCGATCATGTCCTTCCTGAAATATTCACAGACCCAAGAGTCGGCCGCCGATCAGGCGGCGATGAGCTATCTCCAGAAGACCGGGCAGTCGCCGAAAGGATCAATCGAGTTTCTGCGCACCCTGCAGAAGGAGGAGCGTCTGGCGATGACGCAGCGCGATCCCTATCTGACGACCCATCCTCTGACGCCGGACCGGATCGATGCATTCGAACAGGCCGCCGCACGGTCTCCCTACGTCAATACGCCTGATACGCCCCAGAACCTGGCCATGCATCACCGCATCGTGGCCAAGCTCTATGGCTTCGTGGCGCCCGACGTTGCCCTCCAGCGTTTCAGCGAGGCCGACCGCTCGGTGCCGGCGCGCTACGCCCGTGGCATCGCGCTCTATCGCAAGGGCTCGCTGGGTTCGGCATTGCTCACCATCGACGGGCTGCTGAAGGAATACCCAAACGATCCCTACTTCAACGAGGTGCGCGGCCAGATGCTGTACGAGAACGGCCGCCCCGCCGAGGCCGTCGTCTCCTACCGCCGCGCCGTCCAGCTGCTGCCCTCAAGCGGACTGTTGAAGATCGACCTGGCGCGCGCCCTGCTCGATACCAACAATACCGAAAATGAACGCGAGGCCCTGCGCAATCTCGAGCTCGCGGTGCAAACGGAGAGCGGCTCCTTCGACCTGTGGCGGCTTATGGCAGCCGGCTATTCCAAACAGAACAACGCCGGCATGACGTCGCTGGCCCGGGCTGAAATGGCAATCCTTCGCGGCCAGCGCTCGGAAGCGCAATCCCACGCCGCGACGGCAGAACGCGGCCTGCAGCCAGGAACGCCGGCCTGGCAGCGCGCCCAGGACATCAAGGCCTATATCGACTCGCGGCCGAAGCGCTAGCGATCCACGCGACCGGCCCCCAACCCTTCCTTCCGGAGTTCAAGACAATGCCTTCGCTCCTTCTCGCAATTTGTGCCGCCCTGGTCGCGGGCGGCGCGCTTCTCGCCACCGCCGCCACCTCCCCAACCCACCTCGCCGCACCGGCTGTGGCCGCCGATACCGGTGACAAGGCAGCGTTCGGCCGGAAGATCCGGGACTTTCTGGTCGCCAATCCTGAAGTGCTGGTCGAGGCGATGCAGGAATTCGAGCGCCGGCAGGACAGCCAGCGCGATTCGGTCGCGCAGAAGGCGATCAGCCAGCACAAGGCCGAGCTGTTCTCGGACCCCGAAGCCCCGTCAGGCGGCAACGCCGGCGGTGACGTCGTCGTCGTCGATTTCAACGACTACCAATGCCCCTATTGCAAGCGCGCCCATCTGGCCTTGAAGTCCGTCGCGGCCGCCGACGGCAAGGTCAAGGTCGTCTACAAGGATCTGCCGATTCTGGGCGAGCCGTCGCGCATTGCGGCGCTCGCCGCACTGGCTTCGGTCAAGCAGGGCAAGCACCAGGCCCTGCACAATGCGCTGATGGAATTCTCCGGCAAACTCGATCGCGACCGCATCCTGGAGATCGCCGCGTCGGTCGGCCTCGATGTGGCTCTGCTCCAAAAGGACATGGAAGATCCGAAGTTCAAGCAGCTCATCGAGCGCAACATGGCCCTGGCCGGCGCCTTGGGCGTGCGCGGCACGCCGGCCTTCGTCATTGGCGATCAGTTCGTTCCCGGTGCCATCGACGCCGACGCGCTGAAACAACTGATCGCCGAGGCCCGCAAGCGCTAGCCTGCTCTAACGCGACAGCGTTGCCGTCAGCCCGAGGGCATTGACCAGATCGGCGCCGGGACTCGTCAGGTAGTCGATCCGGTCAATGGCAAGCGGAGGTTCGGGACGGGCATCGACCGTGAGCGTGCCACCCTTCTCAACGAAGCGTGCGACTGCGTCGAGCAGTTGCGTCAGGTTCTGGGTGATCAATAGGCCGGCGGGCTGAAAGCGCCTGACATCACGCGCCAAGTTGGCCCGCACTGTCGCCGCCGGTTGGCCGGTCGTCGCCGCGAGCGCCTTGAGCCCGCGTTCCAGCAGGCCGCCGTCGGCCAGAACCAGCTGCGCCGAAGCAAGGGCCGCCTTCGAATCGTAAAGGGCTGCCGTATCGCCGTCATCGACGACATGCCAGAAGGCGTCGTCGGCACCCACGAGCCGGGCGGTGAAGCTGATCTCGGCAAGATCGGGCCCGGAAAGCGCGCAGCGATCGATGGTGACTTCATCCCGCTCGCGGTCCTCGACCCCGGCACAGTCGAAGCCCAGCTTGAGTTCGCGCAGGCCCATCGCCTGCAAGGCCATACGCAACGTCAGAGCCTCGAGGTTGCGCAGCGGCGGCGCCAGCACAAACCCCTCTATGCGCGTTCGCGTGCGACTGACCTTGGCGTTTTCGCGAAGAGTCTCGATGGTCACCGCGCTCAGCGACGCACCGTAGCGCGTGAACATTTCACCGCCGAAGCCGACCGCACTTGCGCGTTCGACCTTGACCTGCCCAATCGGGTCATTGGGCCGCCAGTCGGCCGACGACAAAGCCGCCAGGATCCGACGCGTGTCGAGACCGCGGACGTCGATGTTGGCCACTCGATACAGCGGTGCGCGGCCCGCGCTTGCCGTGACCTCGAAGCCGAGGGCGGTGGCTGATGCCATGCGGCCGCCTTCGTAGCGGTCGATGTCGATCTTCGATGCGCCGTAGGTGTCGCCACTTCCCGGCGAGGCGAAGACGGTTCCGATCTGCTCGAAACGTCGGACCGACAATGCTCTCATCGCCCGGGCGAGAAGAACCACGTCATGGTAAGGCCCATCGTCCGAAGCATCGAAACGGGCGAGGTCGAGCCCTTCCAGCACGAGCGATTCGACGCTCCATGTTCCGGCGATGCCCCGATCGCCGAAGCGGATCTGCTGCAGTTCGACGCGGTCGGCCTGCAGCGGGCTTCCCCATTGGAACCCAGCCAGAGGCGTGCGTCCCCGCAGCAACTCGGCGAGCGGCCAGCCGAGCCCCGAGGCCTCCCATCGGCCGATGGACAATCCAGCGGCATGGCTCGACTTGACGTCCGCAAGCATCACACGACGCGCCAGCAGCCCAACCTCCACCTGCCCTACCGTCGTCGCCCCGTTGCGCTCGATCTCGGCCTTGATGCGCGAGGCGGCAAATCCTTCCACAAGCGGAAACGCCGCCGCGACGATGCCCGCCAGGGCGACGGCGGCGATCCCGGCAATGATGCCTTTCTTCACGCTTCGGCGTCCGGTTGCTTGGCGGGCTGGGCGGCGTCGAAAGCCGGCAGCCTCATACAGGCGTCATAGATGCGCTGGATGGTCGGGTACTTCTTCATATCGACCTTGAAGCGCGCGGCATTGAACACCTGCGGGATTAGGCAGAGATCGGCCATGGTCGGCGCATCGCCGTGGCTGAAGGTGCCTGTCTTCGGGTCTTTCGAAATCGTTGCCTCGTAGGCATCGAAGCCGGTCTCGATCCAGTGCCGCGACCAGGCGAAGGCGCTCTCCTCGGTCTGGCCGAATTTCTCACGCAGATAACCCATCACCCGCAGATTCTGGATAGGGTGGATATCGGCGGTCGGAATGAGCGCCAGTGCCCGAACCCGCGCACGCCCCACCGGATCCTTGGGCAACAGCGGTGGCTGAGGATGGGTTTCCTCCAGATATTCGAGGATGGCGAGCGACTGGGTCAGCACCTCGCCGGAATCGAGGACCAGGGCCGGCACGAGCATCTGTGGATTGAGTGCCGCATAGTCCGGCGCCCTTTGCTCGCCCTTGCGCAGGTGTCGCGATGCATGCTCGACCGTGACGCCCTTGAGATTGAGCGCGATCCGCACGCGATAAGCCGCCGACGAACGAAAATAGCCAATGAGCTTCATGACCGCCTCCAGTGGTCACTCTAGCATGGCTTAGGCCGGCGGCGTGTAGCGCACCACCTTCTGGTCGATCGCACCGAAAATCGAGCGGCCGCTGCGATCGAACATTTCAATGCGGATGCGGTCGCCGAACGTCATGAATGGTGTCACCGGCTTGCCGCTGTCGAGCGTCTCGCGCACCCGTCGCTCGGCAATGCAGGAGCAGCCGACCGAGGCATCCCGGTTGGCGACCGTGCCCGAACCGACGACTGTGCCGGCCTCGAGATGCCTGGTCTTGGCGGCATGGGCGATCAGCTGGCCGAAATCGAACGTCAGGTCGGTGGCGGCGTTGGGGTGGCCGAATTCCTTGCCGTTCAGCGTCGAGAGCAGCGGCAGGTTGAGCTTGGCGCCGTCCCAGGCATCGCCCAGCTCGTCCGGAGTCACCGCGACCGGCGCGAACGCCGTGGCGGGCTTGCCGTGCAGGAAGCCGAAACCCTTGTTGAGTTCGGCTGGAATCAGGTTGCGTAGCGACACGTCGTTCAGGATCGTCACGAGCTTGACGTGCTTTCGAGCGGCGGCGGCCGACGTGCCCATCGGCACGTCGTCGACGAACACCGCGATCTCGCCCTCGAAGTCGATGCCCCAGGCCTCGTCTCCGGCCTCGATCTCATCGGTCGATCCAACGAAGGAGTCCGAGCCGCCCTGGTACATCAGCGGATCGGTCCAGAAGGACGGCGGCATGTCGACGCCACGGGCCTTGCGCACCAGTTCAACGTGAACGACGTAGGCCGAGCCGTCGACCCATTGGTAGGCGCGCGGCAGCGGCGCCGCGAGCGCGCCGCTGTCGAGCTCGAACGAGCCCGGCGCCTTGTCGTCGGCAAGTTGATCGGCAAGCGCCTGCAGGCGGGGCACGGTGTCGGCCCAGTCATCCAGCGCCCGCTGCAGCGTCGGCGCCACGTTGGTGGCCCGCACCGCGCGCGTGAGTTCACGGTTGACCACGATCAGCGTGCCGTCCCGGCCGCCCTCCTTCAGCGTTCCCAGCTTCATTGATTGCCTTCCCCTACTCTGCGGCGTGTTTCATTTCCGGCGGCCGCCAGGACTTCACGTAGCCCTCGAATTCCACGCCGGCCGGCATGTCGGCGAGGTCGATCGCGTCGCGCGTGTCGACCATCACCGCGACCTCATCGGTCTCGGTCTTGCCGCCTTTCGTCGCTGCATTGAACGCCTTGGGGTGTGGACCGTGCGTAAAACCGGTCGGATGCACCGTCATCATGCCGGGATGGATGTTGTCGCGGCTGAAGAAGCTGCCCTTGTGATAGAAGATCACTTCCTCGAAATCGTCATTGTTGTGGAAGAACGGCAGCTTCAGCGCCTCGGGGTCGCTCTCGAACGGCCGCGGCACGAAGGTACAGACGACGAAGCGACCGGCCACCCAGGTCGTGTGCGCCGACGGCGGCAGATGGGCGCGATGACTCATCAGCGGGCGCAGGTCGCGCCAGTTGATGCGCACCACGCTCAAGTCGCCGTGCCAGCCCACCGCATCGAGCGGATTGAATGGATAAGTCACGGTCGAGATCTGGTTGCGGCGCTTCACCGACACTTTCCAGGTACGCTCGTCCTGCTGCGCCTTGAAGGCGTCATCGATATGCGGGGTATCGAGAATCGCCGGGTCGAAGATCGCGTGGCGTCCGACCAGGCCCTTCTCCGGTAGGGTAAAGTGATCGTTTGTGGCCTCGATCATCAGCGCCGTCGTGGGTGCAGCAGGCTCCAGCCGCCACATCGTGCCGCGCGGGATCACGAGATAATCGCCCTCGCTGTAGTCGAGATGGCCGTAGTCGCAGAACAGGGCGCCGCTGCCTTCATGGACGAACAGGAGCTGGTCGCCGTCACTGTTGCGCGCCAGCTTGGCCATCGCCTGGTCCAGATGCCAGATCCGCATCTGCATATGGGCATTGCTCATGACGAGCGGAGCCGCCCAGGGGTCGTTCTTGGGCGCCGCCATCTTGTTGAGGTCGAGCGCCCGCGGCCGGATCGGCCCATCGAACTCGACCCAATCGGTCGGCTTGTGTTTGTGGTGAAACTGCGCCGAGGGTCCGAAGAAGCCCTCCTTGCTGATCTCGCGCTCGTAGGTGCCCTCGGGCAGGCGGACATGGGCCTGGCGCGAGGCGGTACCCTCTACCTGGCGCAGCGGAATCCAGTTCTTGGTCATGGTTTCCTCCTAAGCTTTTAGAACGCCGCGGCGGATCTGGTCGAGTTCGATCGACTCGAACAGGGCGCGGAAATTGCCCTCGCCAAAGCCCTCATTGCCGCGGCGCTGGATGATCTCGAAGAAGATGGGCCCGATCACCGTCTGGGTGAAGATCTGCAGCAACAGACCACCGCCCTTGGTTGGCGCGCCATCGATCAGGATGCGATCGGCCGCCAGCCGCGCCAGATCCTCGCCATGACCGGGCAGGCGCGCGTCGACCTGCTCAAAATAGGTATCGGGCACGGTCTGGAACGGCACACCCTTGGTCTTCAGCGTTTCGACGGTCTCGTAGATGTCGCCGGTGCCCAGTGCGATGTGCTGGATGCCCTCGCCATGATAGGCCGAGAGATATTCCTGGATCTGCGATTTGTCGTCGGTGCTCTCGTTGATCGGGATGCGGATCTTGCCGCACGGGCTGGTCATTGCCTTGGATTTCAGGCCGGTGAGCTTGCCCTCAATGTCGAAATAACGGATTTCGCGGAAGTTGAAGAGGCGTTCGTAAAAACCCGCCCATTCGTCCATGCGCCCGCGGTGCACGTTGTGGGTCAGATGGTCGATGTAGGTGAGGCCGACGCCCTTGGGGTTGTGGTCGACGCCGGGCAGGAACTCGAAATCGACGTCATAGATACTACCCCTCTCGCCATAGCGATCGACCAGGTAGATCAGCGAATCGCCGATGCCCTTGATCGCCGGGATGTTGAGTTCCATCGGGCCGACCTTGTTCTCGACGCCCCAGGCCCCGAGCGACAGGGCGCGCTTGTAGGCGAAGGCGGCATTCTTCACGCGGAAGGCGATGGCGCAGACGCTGGACCCGTGCACGCGGGCAAAGCCCTGGGCGAAGCTCTCCTTCTCGCCATTGACGATGAAATTCACGTCCCCCTGGCGGAACAGCGAGACGTCCTTGGAGCGGTGCCGGGCGACGCGCACGAAGCCCATGCTTTCGAACAGGGCGCCCAGCACCGCCGGATCCGGGGCGGTGTATTCGACGAACTCGAAACCGTCGGTGCCCATCGGATTCACCGGGTCGGCCTCGAGAAGGGTCCGTTCGCTGATGCTGGCCATACTTGACCTCCCGATTGACGGTGACGGTGAATTAGTTTCATATGTAACTATTATGCGGAACGCTTTGCAAGCCCTCGAACTGGAGAAATTTCTCCCCTACCGCCTCTCGGTCCTGGCCCAGCTGGTGAGCGAATCGCTACACGATCTCTACGCCGAGCCGTTCGGCCTGTCGGTGACGCAATGGCGGGTCATGGCGGCTCTGGGGCGGTTTGCGCCGCTCACCGCTTCAGATGTGGGCCAACGGATCGTCATGGACAAGGTGGCGGTCAGCCGGGCCGTCGCAGGCCTGATGAAAGCCGGGCTAGTCGAACGGGCGACCGACAGCCACGACCGCCGCAGGGCGTCATTGAAGTTGAGCACCCGTGGTCGCGCCATGCATGCGCGCATCGTGCCGCTGGCGCTAGCCTACCAGGAACGTCTCCACGAAGCGCTCAGTTCCGATGAAAGACGGACCTTCGACGCCTTGTCCGACAGACTGTTCGCACGCGCCCAGGCTCTACGCGAGAAGGTCTAGAACCGTCCCCGGCCCCGCCTTGTGGCCCGGACCCCCCATGCTATAACGCCCGCGTTTGTGAAATAGGGAGGCAGGCTTGGCTGCAAAGGCTGCCCGGCGTCGGCCGGCACTCAAGCCGGTGCTGATACTCAACGGGCCCAATCTCAACATGCTGGGTAAGCGGCAGCCGGAGATCTACGGCCACGAGACGCTGGCGGACGTCGAGAAGGCGTGCCGGGCCGAAGCGTTGCGCCTGGAAATCCCGGTCGAGTTTGCCCAGAGCAACCACGAAGGCGTTCTGGTCGACCTCATTCAGGCGGCGCGCGAGAAGAATGCCGGCATCATTATCAATGCCGGCGCCTACACCCACACCTCGGTGGCGCTACTCGATGCGCTGAATGCCGCCGAACGGCCGACAGTCGAAGTTCATCTTTCCAACATCTACAAGCGTGAGCGCTTCCGGCATCATTCATACATCAGCCCGGCGGCGGTCGGCGTGATCGCCGGCCTCGGCACCCAAGGCTACCTTCTGGCTCTCCAGGCGCTGGCCCGCCTGCTGGGTCGCTGACTTTCATCCGGAGCGTATCTCCATGGCAAAGTTCGAAATGGATACCGAGTTCGTCCGCAAGCTGGCGGAGATCCTCGAGGAGAACGATCTCGGCGAAATCGAGTTGGCCGATGGCGACCGCCGGATCCGGATCGCCCGGCCGACCGTGACCTATGCTACCGCACCGATGGCCGCCGCCTCAGCTCCCGTCGCGGCACCCGCCGCCGCGACACCTGCCGGCGCCGCCGACCTCGCCAAGCATCCCGGTGCGGTGAAGTCACCGATGGTGGGCACCGCCTATCTCGCGCCGGAGCCCGGCAAGCCCAACTTCGTGGCGGTCGGCGACAAGGTCACCGCCGGCCAGACGATTCTCATCATCGAAGCGATGAAGACGTTCAATCCGATCAAAGCCCCCAAGGCCGGCACGGTGATGCAGATCCTGATCGACAACGCCCAGCCGGTTGAATTCGGCGAAGCGCTGATGATCGTCGAATAGAGACGGGCCGTCGCCATGTTCGACAAGGTCCTGATCGCCAACCGGGGTGAAATCGCGCTCCGCATCCATCGCGCCTGCCGCGAGATGGGGATCCAGACCGTGGCGGTCCACTCGACGGCCGACAGCGATGCCATGCATGTCCGCCTGGCCGACGAATCGGTCTGCATCGGCCCGCCGCCGGCACGCGACAGCTATCTCAATATTCCCGCGATCCTGTCGGCGGCGACCATCGCCGGCGTCGATGCCATTCATCCGGGCTACGGCTTCCTGTCGGAGAACGCCCGCTTTGCCGAGGCGGTCGAGGCGCACGGCTTCACCTTCATCGGCCCGACGCCCCAGCACATCGCCATGATGGGCGACAAGATCGTGGCCAAGCAGACCGCCAAGGAACTCGGCTTGCCGCTGGTGCCGGGTTCGCCCGGCCCGGTCGACTCGGTCGAGGAGATCGTGGCGCTCGGCACCAAGATCGGCTGGCCGGTGCTGATCAAGGCGGTGGCGGGTGGCGGAGGACGCGGCATGAAGGTCGTGGACGATGCCGACGGAGCGGCCGAGGCCTTTTCGCTCGCCCGCACCGAGGCGAAGGCCGCGTTCAGCAACGACTCGGTCTATCTTGAAAAGTACCTGCCGCGACCCCGCCATATCGAGATCCAGGTGCTGGGCGACGGCCTGGGAGCCGGCATACACCTCGGCGAGCGCGACTGCTCGCTACAGCGCCGTCACCAGAAGGTGCTGGAGGAAGCGCCGTCCCCCGCCCTGAATACGGAGCAGCGCAACCGCATCGGCGAACTGGCCGCCGACGCCGTGCGCAAGCTCAAGTACCGCGGCGCCGGGACGATGGAGTTCCTGTTCCAGGATGGCGAATTCTACTTCATCGAGATGAACACCAGGCTGCAGGTCGAGCACCCGATCACCGAGGCGGTGACCGGCATCGACCTGGTGCGGGAGCAGATCCGCATTGCCTCCGGCGCCCCGCTCGGGCTCAGCCAGAAAGACATCGTGATCCAGGGCCACGCCATCGAGTGCCGGATCAATGCCGAGAATCCCGAGACATTCGTGCCCTGCCCCGGTCTCGTCACCGACTATCACGCACCCGGCGGGCTGGGCGTGCGTGTCGATTCCGGCCTCTACGCCGGCTACGCGATTCCGCCCTACTACGATTCGATGGTGGCCAAGCTGATCGTGAACGGCGGCAGCCGCAACGAGTGCCTGATGCGGCTCCGACGCTGTCTCGAGGAGTTCGTGATCGGCGGCATCGAGACGACCATCCCGCTGCATCGGCGAATCATCGGCGAGCAGCCCTTCATCGACGGCGACTACGACATCCACTGGCTGGAGAAGCTGGTCGGCTTCAAGAAGTAGCCGCCGCGATGCCGGAAATTACCGCCGACCTCCTGCTGCAAGCCTACTGCGTCGGCGTCTTTCCCATGGGCGAGCGGCGCGATGATCCCAAGTTGCACTGGCTCGACCCCAGACTGCGCGCCGTGCTGCCGCTCGACGGCTTCCACCTGTCGCAGCGACTGGCCCGCACGGTCCGCTCCGGGAAATTCACCATAGCTGCCGACATCGCCTTCGCGGAGACGATGCGCGCCTGCGCCGAGCCGCGGCCGGGACATCCCGAGAGCTGGATCAACGAGCCGATCGTCGCTCTCTATACCGAGCTGCACCGACGCGGCCATGCCCACAGCGTCGAATGCCGAATCGGCGACCGCCTGGTTGGCGGCCTCTATGGCGTCTCGGTAGGTGCCGCGTTCTTTGGCGAGAGCATGTTCAGCCGCGAGCGCGATGCCTCCAAGGTGGCGATGGTCCATCTCGTGGCGCGTCTCATCCAGGGCGGATTTCACCTTCTCGACTGCCAGTTCATGACCGAGCATCTGCGGAGTTTCGGCGCGATCGAAATCCCGCGCGAGGCGTTCAAGTCGCTGCTGGCCGATACGATCGACCGGCCGGCGACTTTTCAGCGTGAGCTGGGCGGCGTCGACCCTTGCGCCATCGTGCAGGCCAGTACGCGGACGTCGTAGACACCGTGGTCGAGCGCCGAGAGTGACGGTGTCGATGCGAACATCCAGCCGGCAAACAGTTTTTCCTCGGTCTGGCCTGGCTTGTGATCGACGATGGTGAGATAGGCGACCGATTCAGGCGACGCCTCGGGCACATTGACCAGGCAGTCGCCCACGGTGATCTCCAGCGTTCCGAACCGGGTTGCCTGGCCGACGGGTGCGTAGAAGCGCTGGGTGCGCGCCGTCACCTTGTCGAGCCCCTGCAATTCGGCGACGCGCTTGCCAGGCCCATCGGGGATCGGCCTCAGGTTGGCGCTCCCCGGCTTCGGCGGCGCCGGAGCCTGTGCAACGGCCGCGCCCAGGCTTGCAGCCATGGTCACGATAGCGGCCACGACAGTCACCAGCCCACGCATGCTCAGTCTTTTTTGCCAGGAGGCGTCAGCCCGTCGATAAGCGCGTGCAGGGCCGCCTTGATCTGGTCGACGTCGCATCCCATCAGGACTCCATCCTCCAGCGCGTCGGCGCAGAGGCCTTCGATCTCCTGCACATTCTGATTCAGGACTTTGATTTTTTCGAGGCACGACACCGGTTTGCCGTCGGCCTGCCGCCAGACTGGCGGCGCCTTGGGGCCGGGCGCGCTCATCACTTGGACCCGGTGCCGCCGAACATGAACTTGGCGATCAGTTCGGTGAGGGGGATGGAATCCTGGGTGTTCTGGATTTCGCCGTTGGCGCCGATCAGCTTCTTGTCACCGCCGGGCTCAAGCGCCACGACGGTCCCGCCCAGCAGCGATTCGCTCACGATCTTCGCGTTCGTATCGGCCGGCAGATCGACGCTCGCTGCAACCGACAGCCGGACGACGGCCTGGTAGGTCTTGGGATCGAGGACGATGTTGGTGACGGCGCCGACCTTGACCCCGCTCAGCGTCACGTCGGCACCGCGCTTCAGCCCATCGATGCGGCCGAACCGCGCCACGACTTCATAACCGCTCGGACCGGTGCGGTCCGCCTTGGCGAAGGCGTAGAACACGAAGACGCCGGCCACCACCAGAACCAATGCACCAACGATCGTTTCGACGATATTGCGGCCCACGCCATTCCTCCGTTGCTGCCGACGCGTCTCAGCTCGGACGCCATGCCTCGTAGTGAGGCTTCGGCTTGTCGCCGCTGCCGAGCGCATGGCCTGGCGGACGGTAGGCATGATCGGTGCCGGTGAGGTTGGCCTGATGATCTTTCTGCCATGCCTTGCGCGGCGGGCCGCCGGGGGGCGGAACCGCGTCTGTCGTATAATGGAGCCAGCCGTGCCATTCCGCCGGCACGCGCGACGCCTCGGCCACACCGTTATAGATGACCCAGCGTTTGCGCCGGCGCCCGGCGATCACCCGCTTGTCCTGGAAGTAACGGTTGCCTTCGGCATCGCTGCCGACAGGTGCGCCATGCAGCTTCGTGAAGAGCCAAGTGCCGATCGTCATGAAGGAACCACGCCTCGAAAAGTGACCGCGCCGCTTGTACGCGCGCGCTCGATGACGCGCAACGCGACGTCATCCGGCGTGCCTTCGCAATCGTTCGACGACATGCGATTCGCGCGTTCAGATGACCTGTTGCACACTTGCATCATCTAGTATCATCAACACCACGGCCTACAAAATGTAGTTGCGCACACAAGATTTTGTAATTTAGTATCATCCGGTGCCTATATGTGCGTGCTCAATTTCAAGAGAGCACACCCCGCTAGGGAACAAATGACGGGAACTGGGCACGGGGGATCGTCGATGCGCTTCGAGCGTCGGTATACGCAAGCAGGAAAATCACCATTCGAGGGAATGGCGTTTCGTGCTGCCGACTCCGAAATCCGCAATCCCGACGGCTCGATCGTGTTTCAGTTGAAGGGCATCGAGGTGCCGGCAGCGTGGTCGCAGGTCGCCGCCGATGTCCTCGCCCAGAAGTATTTCCGTCGCGCAGGAATTCCCGGCCGTCTCCTGAAAGTCGCCGAGACCGACGTGCCGGAATGGCTGTGGCGGTCGCAGTCTGATGAGGTCGCCCTCGCCGAACTGCCCGAACCCACCCGCTACGGTAGCGAGCTGAGCGCCCGCCAAGTGTTCGAACGCATGGCCGGCGCCTGGGCTTACTGGGGATGGAAGGGCGGCTATTTCGATAGTGAAGACGACGCCCGCGCCTTCCACGACGAACATTGCTACATGCTGGCGGCCCAGATCTGCGCACCAAATTCGCCGCAGTGGTTCAACACCGGCCTGCACTGGGCCTACGGCATTGACGGCCCCGGGCAGGGACACTGGTACGTCGACCACCGCGACGGCGCCGCCTACCCGTCCGACTCGGCCTACGAACGTCCGCAGCCCCATGCCTGCTTCATCCAGAGTGTCTCTGACGACCTGGTGAACGAAGGCGGCATCATGGACCTGTGGGTCCGCGAGGCACGCCTCTTCAAGTATGGCTCGGGGACCGGATCCAACTTCTCGCGCCTGCGCGGCGAAGGCGAGCGGCTTTCCGGCGGCGGCCAGTCGTCCGGTCTGATGTCCTTCCTCAAAATCGGCGACCGCGCGGCGGGCGCCATCAAGTCGGGCGGTACGACGCGACGCGCCGCCAAGATGGTGACCGTCGATGTCGACCATCCCGATATCGAGGACTTCATCGCCTGGAAGATGCTCGAGGAGCAGAAGGTCGCGGCCCTGGTCGCGGGCTCCCGCCTCGCCAACCGTCACCTCAATGCCGTGATGCGCGCCTGCCTCGACGGCGAGATCGAGGGCGACGCGGCGTTCGATCCCAAGCAGAACCCGAAGCTGCGCCGCGAGATCGTGGCGGCCCGGCGGGCGGAACTGCCCGAGAACTACATCCAGCGTGTCGTCCAGTTCGCCAGTCAAGGCTATCGCCACATCGAATTCCCGGCGTTCGACACCGACTGGCAGTCGGAAGCCTACATCTCGGTGTCGGGCCAGAACGCCAACAACTCGGTACGCGTCACCGACGACTTCTTGCGCGCCGTCGAGGCCGACCGCCAGTGGTCGCTGACCGCACGCACGACCGGCAAGACCGTGAAGACGGTCGGGGCCCGCGATCTTTGGGATCGTGTTGCCGAAGCGGCGTGGCACTCCGCCGATCCGGGCGTGCAGTACGACACCACCATCAACGACTGGCACACCTGCCCGGAGTCGGGGCGCATCAACGCCTCCAACCCGTGCTCGGAGTACATGTTCCTCGACGATACGGCGTGCAACCTTGCCTCACTGAACCTGATGCGGTTCCGCCAGGCCGACGGTTCGCTCGACTGTGGCGCGCTGGAACACGCCGCGCGGCTGTGGACGGTGGTGCTCGAGATCTCGGTCATGATGGCGCAGTACCCTTCGCGAACGATCGCCGAACTCTCCTACCAGTACCGCACGCTCGGCCTCGGCTACGCCAACCTCGGCGCCCTGCTGATGGCTTCCGGCCTCGGCTACGACAGCCCTCGCGGCCGATCGATCGCCGGCGCCGTGACGGCGATCATGACTGGCGCCGCCTATGCGACCTCGGCCGAGATGGCCGGGCTCATGGGGCCCTTCCCCGGCTTCGCCGCCAACCGCGATGCCATGCTCCGCGTCATCCGAAACCACCGCCGCGCCGCTCATGGCGAACAGTCTGGATACGAGCGCCTGTCGATCACTCCCCTCGCTCTGGACGCTGCCAATTGCCCTGATGGTCGGCTCGTGGCAACTGCCCGCCAGGTCTGGGATCGCGCGCTGGAGCTCGGCGAACGCCACGGCTTCCGCAACGCCCAGGTCTCCGTCATCGCGCCAACCGGCACGATCGGCTTGGTGATGGATTGCGACACCACCGGCATTGAACCCGATTTCTCCCTGGTCAAATTCAAGAAACTGGCTGGCGGCGGCTATTTCAAGATCATCAACCAGACGGTCACGTTGGCGTTGCAGACCTTGGGCTACGCCGACGATGCCATCGCCCGGATCATTGCCTACGCCGTCGGTAACGGTTCGCTCCAGGGTGCACCGGCAATCAACCACGAGACCCTGGCCGCGCGCGGCTTCGATGCCGAGACGCTGGCCCGCGTCGAGAAGGCGATCGTCACCGCCTTCGATATCCGCTTCGCCTTCTCTCGCTACACGCTGGGCGACTCGTTCTGCCGCGAGGCCCTCGGGTTGGACGACGCGACGCTTGCCGATCCCAAGCTCGACATACTTGCCTGCCTCGGATTTTCCCGGAGCGACATCGCGCAAGCGAACATCCACGCCTGCGGCACGATGAGCGTGGAGGGCGCGCCGGATCTCGAGCCCGAACATCTTCCGGTGTTCGATTGTGCGAATCCCTGTGGACGAGATGGCAAGCGCTGCTTGTCTGCGGAGAGTCATATACGCATGATGGCTGCAGCTCAGCCGTTCGTATCGGGCGCGATTTCCAAGACCATCAACATGCCCAACGAAGCAACGGTCGAGGATTGCCGCAAGGCTTATGAGATGTCGTGGAGACTCGGTCTGAAAGCCAACGCTCTCTATCGTGACGGCTCCAAGCTCTCGCAGCCACTGTCTGCGATGGCCCTCGGCGATGACCGAGCGGCCAACGACGATCTCGCCGAACTGTCTCCCGCCGCCCGAGCGCCGATCATTGCCGAACGCATCGTCGAGCGGATCATCGAACGAGAAGTGCGCGCTGGCCGCGAACGGCTGCCTCAGCGCCGCAAGGGCTACACGCAAAAAGCCATTGTCGGCGGGCACAAAGTCTATCTGCGGACCGGCGAATACGAAGATGGCCGGGTCGGCGAGATATTCGTCGACATGCACAAGGAAGGCGCGGCGTTCCGCAGCCTGATGAACAATTTCGCCATCGCGATCTCGATCGGCCTGCAATACGGCGTGCCGCTCGAAGAGTTCGTCGAGGCCTACACCTTCACGCGCTTCGAGCCCTCCGGAATGGTCGAAGGCAACGACGCGATCAAGATGTCGACGTCGGTGCTCGACTACATATTCCGCGAGCTCGCGATCTCCTATCTCGGACGCAACGATCTCGCGCACGTCGAGCAGGCCGACCTGCGACCCGACGGCGTCGGCCGCGGCGAGGTCCAGGGAGAACTGCCATCGCCCGGCACCGACGCCGCTCAGGCCGCGGCTGCCGCGGTCAGCCGGATCGCCAGCGTCGGCTTCGTGCGCAGCAATCTTTACGTGTTGAATGGCCGAACAGCCGGCAATGTCGCGATCGCATCCGAGGCGATCGCCGCCGGCTTCGTGCCCACAGGACTGACAGACGGCCCAGCCGTCGCCTTGGCATCAAACGCCAGGGCGGCCGTCGTCGGCGTCGCGATCGGGGAGACATCCTCTTCTGCTCTTGGCCTCGCCCTCGAGGCGAAGTTCAAGGGCTTCGAAGGGGATGCCTGTCCGGAGTGCGGCAACTTCACCATGGTCCGCAACGGGACGTGCCTCAAATGCACGACTTGTGGCGGCACCACTGGATGCAGTTGACCGTGTGTGGCGTAGCGTACCCGCGTAAGCCGGGGCCCTCGCGGTTGGGGACCTCACAGCTAACCATAGGAGACAGTTATGGCTGCTAAGAAAAAGGCTGCTAAGAAGAAGGCTGCTAAGAAGAAGAAGCAGTAGACAGGAAAGGGCGTAGGCCAAGGTTTACCTTGGCCCCTCTAACCAAACGCCTTTCGGCTTCCGCGTGGGTGCCCTCACGGGCCCCACCGGAAGCCACCTTCAGAAGACGAGCTCAATGCCAACGCGACACTTCCGCTTGCGGAGGTGGAAAGGCGAAACTGGATAAGCGTCCGGCGACTTCGGTTTGCCGGACCTTTTTTTGCCTGCCCTGATGTGTGACCCGCCTTGAAGAGGGCTATATTGCGCTTTACATAGCGGAATATGGATACTGACCGTTCAGTCATTGCCGCGCCACCGGGTGCTGGGACCCCGCCGCGAACCCGCCGGCCGGAAGATCGCGCCCCCGAGATTGCCCGGGCGGCGCTCGAGCTGTTCGTCACCCGAGGCTTTGCCGCCACCAAATTGGAAGACGTCGCCAAGGCCGCGTCGGTCAGCAAGGGCCTCCCCTACCTCTACTTCAAGAACAAGGAAGACCTCTTCAAAGCGGTGATCACCGAGGCGATCGGCGGCCCGCTCGCCGAGGCGACCGACATGATCGACCGCTTCGAGGGTTCGAGCGAGGACCTGCTGCGTGAACTGGCTGGCGGCTTCCGCGCCTTCGAGGAAAGTCCGGGCGGCGGCGTGGTCAAACTGATCCTGGCCGAGGCTGGCAACTTCCCCGATGTCGCGCGCTTCTTCTGTGCCCACTTCGACCGGCGCGGCCGCGAGCTCTTTGCTCGCGCCTTGCGGCGCGGCGTCGAGCGCGGCGAATTCCGGCCGATCGCCGACATTGAGACCACCGCCGTCATCCTCGTCCAGCCTCTCGCCATGTTCGCTGTCTGGAAGCGCTCGCTCGCGCCCTACGACCCGGGCACCGCAATCGGCAGCGACCAGTTCTACGCCGCCTACCTCGATCTGATCTTCCAGGGGCTCCGGCCATGATCCCACGTCGCATCCTCCTGATCTCAGCCATCGTCGTGACCGCGGCCCTCGCAGCCGGCGGCTTTGCCTGGAAGGGCAGCCGCGGCGTGGCATCGCAAACCGCCGGCGCCCAGAGCAGCAAAGCGGCCGATCCGACGATCGAGCTGATCCCGGCCGAGCTTCACACCATCAGCCCTCGTGGCCTGGTCGACATCGTACGCTTCACCGGCGCGACGCAACCCGTCGACCAGACAATCGTCAAGGCGCGCGTTGCCGGCCGTCTGGCCGAGGTGCTGGTGCGCGAAGGTGATCGGGTCACCAAGGGCCAGGTGCTGGCGCGCTTCGAGGCGGCCGAGCTGCAGTCCAAGGAGAACGAGCGCCGCTCGGCCCTGGAAGGCGCCCGGGCCGATGCCCGCTGGACCGCGCGCGACCGCTCGGACAAGGAGGCGCTCGCGTCGCGCAACATCGTCTCGCAATCCGCGGCCGATCAGGCGCGGTCGACGGCCGAGAACCGGTCCTCGATGGTGGCCATGGCCGAAGCCCAGCTTGAAGTGGCGCAAAGGAACCTGGCTGACGCCGAGGTGGTGGCACCGTTCGACGGCGTGGTCGGCGAACGCATCGCCAACCAGGGCGAGTCACTGCCGATCGACGGCAAGATCCTGGCACTGCTCGACACCAGCCACGTCGAAATCTCGGCCCAGATGCCGGCGGCAGACGTCGTGCGCCTGCGCGTGAGCCAAGTCGCCACCGTCAATCTCGAAGGCTTCGGCGACCGCGTCTTCAATGGCCGCATCACCCGCATCAGCCCGACGACGCAGCCCGGCTCGCGCTCGATCCCGGTCTATGTCGAGATCACGGACCGGCACGAGGCACTGCGCGGCGGCCTGTTCGCCACGGGCACCGTCAACGTCCAGGAGAAGAGCCATGCGCTGGCGGTGCCGGCCTCGGCGATGCGCAAGGACGATCAGGGCGACTTCGTCCTGGCGGTCGAGAACGGCGTTCTGGTGCGCAAGCCCGTCGGCGCCGTACGCACCTGGTCGCGCGGCGAGCTGGTCGAGGTCAAGGGCCTCGAAGCGGGCATGCAGATCGTCTCCGCTCCCCTGCCCGGCCTGCGGGCGGGACAGAGGGTCAAGATCATCACGGCCAAATAGGCGGCCGCGATGAAGCTCACCCAGATCGCCGTCGACAACCCGGTCTTCGCCACCATGATGATGGTGGCGTTGCTGGTGATGGGCCTGTTCTCCTACCGCCAGCTCGGCGTCGACCAGTTCCCCAATGTCGACTTCCCGATCGTCGTGGTCACCACTGAGTACCCCGGCGCCTCGCCCGAGACCGTCGAGACCGAGATCAGCCGCAAGATCGAGGAGTCGGTCAACGCCATCGCCGGCCTCAAGACACTGACCTCGCGCTCGCTCGAGGGCCGCTCGATCGTCATCGCCGAGTTCGAGCTGTCGGTACCCTCGCCGATCGCCATGCAGGACGTGCGCGAAAAGGTCCAGATGGTCCGCGCCGCCTTCAAGCCCGAGATCAAGGAACCGCTGATCCAGCGCTTCAACCCGGACGACCAGCCGATCGTGTCGATCGCGGTGCGCTCCGACATCCGCTCGGTGCGCGACCTGACCACGATCGCCGACCAGCTCATCGTCAAGCGCCTGCAGACCGTGCGCGATGTCGGGCGCGCCACCATCGCCGGCGGCGTCAAGCGCCAGATCAACATCGAGCTCGATCCCGGCCGCATGCATTCGCTACGTGTCGGCGTCAACGACATCATGCGGGCAATCAAGGACGAGAACCAGAATTTCCCGGCCGGCAACGTCGCGCGCGGCAACGACGATCGCATCGTCGAGGTCACCGGCCGCGTCGTCGAGCCCGGCCACTTCGCCGACCTGATCGTGGCCCGGCGCGGCCTCGCCCCGGTCTATCTGCGCCAGGTCGCCACCGTGGTCGACGGCCAGCAGGAACTCGAGAGCGTCGCCACCCAGAACGGCGAGCGGGCATTGGCCATCGACGTGGTCAAGACGCAGGGCTCGAACACCATCGAGGTCGCCCGCGGCGTGCGCCGCGCCGTGGCCGAGCTCCAGGCCGTCGTGCCGGCCGACGTCAAGCTCGAGATCGTGCGCGACAGCTCGCGCGGCATCCAGAATTCGGTCAGCAACGTCCAGCAGACGATGGTCGAGGGCGGCCTGCTCACCATCGCCATCGTCTTCCTGTTCCTGCATTCGTGGCGCAGCACGGTGATCACGGGCCTCGCCTTGCCGATCTCCGTGTTCGGCGCCTTCATGGTGATGGCGGCGTTCGGCTTCACCCTGAACGTGCTCACTCTGATGGCTTTAAGTCTGGCCATCGGCATCCTGATCGACGACGCCATCGTGGTGCGCGAGAACATCATGCGCCACATCGGTTTCGGCAAGACCCACCGTCAGGCAGCGATCGACGGCACCAACGAGATCGGGCTGGCGGTGCTCGCCACCACCTTCTGCATCGTCGCGGTCTTCCTGCCGGTCGCCTTCATGGGCGGCATCATCGGCCGCTTCTTCTTCCAGTTCGGCGTCATGGTGTCGGCGGCGGTACTGATCTCGCTGTTCGTCTCCTTCACGCTCGATCCCATGCTGTCGAGCATCTGGTACGACCCGCAGGCGCACGGCGGTGGCCGCTTTGCCCGCATCGTGAATGGCGCCCAGGACCACGCCAACCGAGCCTATCGCGCGATCCTCGGCTGGTCGCTGCGCTGGCCCAAGCTCACCCTGCTGATCGCGCTCGGCACTTTCGTCGGAAGCTTTGCCCTGCCGAAATACATCGGCTTCGAGTTCGTGCCCCAGGCCGACCTCGGCGAACAGGTCGTGAGCATCGAGACGCCGGTCGGCTCGTCGCTCGAATACACCACAGCCAAGCTCAACCAGGTCGATGCCGCCGTGCGGGAATTCTCCGAGGTCGAGTATACCTACGGCACGGTCAATACCGGCTACGCCAACGGCAAGAATCAGGCGAGCCTCTATCTTCGCCTAAAGCCCATCAAGGAACGCAAGCGGTCGCCCGAACAGCTTGCCCAGCCGATCCGTGAGCGCCTGGCCGGCATCCCGGGCATCCTGGCGTCGATCAACATTCCCGGCGGTCCGGGCGGCGGCGTGCAAAAGCAGCTCCAGCTCTCGCTGCAGGGACCCGACACTGCCGTGCTCGACCGACTGTCCCAGGGGGTAATGCAGCGCGCCGCTGCCATTCCCGGCATGGTCGACCTGGACCGCAACCTGAAAGCCGCCAAGCCAGTCCTGTCGGTGCGGCTGCGGCGCGATGCGGCGTCCGATCTTGGCCTCGGCTCGGCCCAGGTGGCGCAGTCGTTGCGGCCGCTGTTCGCTGGCGACGAAACCAGCCTGTGGCGGGCGCCCGACGGCGAGAACTACACGGTCATGGTTCGCCTGCCGATCGACGAGCGGACCGGCGTCGCCGACCTGCAGCGCATCTGGTTCACCGCCGGCACCGAGCTGAACGGCCTGCCGCGGATGGTCCACATCGCCCAGGTTGCCGACATCATCGACGACGTCGGCGCCTCCCAGATCAATCGTCGCGACCTCAATCGCGAGGTCCAGATCACTGCCAACGTCTCGGGCCGGTCGAGCGGCGAAGTCAGCAGCGACCTGCAGAAGATCCTGGCCGACACGACACTGCCGCCGGGCTATCGCTTCGTGTTCGGCGGCTCGACCAAGGACATGGCCGAAAGTGCCGCCTATGCAGGCCAAGCGCTTCTGCTCGCCGTCATCCTGATCTACCTGATTCTCGCCTCCCAGTTCGGCAGCTTCCTGCAGCCGCTGGCGATCATGATGTCGCTGCCGATGTCGCTGATCGGCGTGTTCCTGGGATTGCTGATTGCCGGAACGACCCTCAACATCTTCAGCGCCATCGGCTTCATCATGCTAATGGGGCTTGTGACCAAGAATGCCATCCTGCTCGTCGATTTCTTCAATCAGGCGCGCGCCCGGGACGTGCCGGTCAACGAGGCCCTGCTCGAGGCCGGGACGATCCGGCTGCGGCCCATCCTGATGACCACGCTCGCCATGGTGTTCGGCATGATGCCGCTGGCGCTCGGCCTGGGCGAAGGCGCCAGCCAGCGCGCACCGATGGCCCACGCAGTGATCGGCGGCCTGATCAGCTCGACCCTGCTCACGCTGGTCGTGGTGCCGGTCGTCCTGGTCTACATCGACCGCATCGGTGCCTGGAGCCGGAAGCGCTTCAGCCGGTCGGCCGACGACGTCGCGCGGAAGCACAAGCCTGCGGAATAGCTGCCCGGCGCGGATTTCGGCTCGTGCTGGCACGATTCGCGCTATGCTCCGGCCATGCCGGATGACGCTCCGACGATCGGCCTGCGTGTCGTCGAAACACTCGCCGCGGTCGACCCGCTCCAGTGGGACGCCTGCGCGTTGGCGCCGGGATCGGGCGGCAATCCGTTCCTGAGCTATCGCTTCCTGAAAGCGCTGGAGGACTCGAAGTCCGTCGGCAGGCGCACCGGCTGGCAGCCACAGTATCTGTTGGCGGAGAACGCTGAACACGGGCTGCTGGGCGCCGTGCCCCTCTACGTCAAAGGTCATTCGCAAGGCGAATATGTCTTCGACCACGGCTGGGCGCAGGCTTTCGAACGGGCGGGTGGCCGCTACTATCCCAAGCTCCAGGCGGCGATCCCCTTCACGCCGGTGCCCGGGCCGCGGCTGTTCGCCCGCCCCGGCCCGCTCGCCGACGGCGTGCGCGACGCGCTGATCGACATGCTGGCCAAGATTGCCGACGACAACGGCATCAGCTCCGTCCATGCCACGTTCTGCACCGAAGCTGAGTGGAAGCGCTTCGGCGAGCATGGATGGCTGCTGCGCCTGGGACAGCAGTTCCATTGGAACAACAACGGCTATCGAACCTTCGACGATTTCCTCGGCGCTCTTTCCTCACGCAAGCGCAAGGCAATCCGCAAGGAACGCGAGACGGTCCGGCGCGAGGGAATAACCATCCGGGCGCTGAGCAGCGATGAGATCAGGCCGGAGCACTGGGACGCCTTCTTCGCCTTCTACATGGACACCGGTGGGCGCAAGTGGGGTACGCCCTACCTGACGCGCGCCTTCTTCGACATCCTGGGCTCGACCATGGCCGACAAGGTGGTGCTGGTGATGGCCGAGGCCGATGGTCGACCGGTGGGCGGTGCGCTCAATCTCAAGGGCGACGACACGCTCTACGGCCGCTACTGGGGCTGCCTTGAAAGCCACGCCTTCCTGCATTTCGAGGCCTGCTACTACCAGGCGATCGACTATGCCGTGGCGCACGGACTGCAGCGCGTGGAAGCCGGCGCCCAGGGCGACCACAAGATTCAGCGCGGCTATCTGCCGGTGCCGACCTATTCGGCGCACTGGATCCCCGACCCGTCTTTCCGCCGCGCCGACTATCTCAGCCGCGAGCGGCCGGCGGTCGAGCAGGAAATCGAAGGGTTGATGCAGTACTCGCCGTTCAGGAAAGAGAACGAAGGCTGACGTGCTACTTGCCGCTTATCAAGACGCCGAGAAAGAAAATCACGAAAAAGATCAGCTGCTCGGTCAGGCCCAGTGGCGCCTGCCAGCCAACCTTGTCGACGATGAAGAGGCTCACCAGAACACTGCGGTGGCAAGTACCGCCGCGCGCAGGGCGACCCAGAGCGGCCGGAAGGCGCTCACTCAGCCAGCACAGGTTCTTGGCTGGCCGGCGGCAACGCGCCGCGCTCAGGCGGCAGGAACTCGAAACTGAGCTTGGCGCCATCGCCCTGCCCTTCGACCTCCACCCGCACGGTGCCGCCGTTCGACAGCTTGCCGAACAGAACCTCCTCGGCCAGGGGCTTCTTGATGTGCTCCTGGATGAAGCGGCCGAGCGGCCGGGCGCCGAAGGTCTTGTCGTAGCCCTTCTCGGCCAGCCAACGGCGGGCGCCGTCGCTCAGTTCGATAAACACCTTGCGGTCGGCAAGCTGGCCTTCGAGCTCGGCCACGAACTTGTCGACAACACGCCCCATCGACTCCGGGCCCAAACTGGCGAACTTGATGATCGCGTCCAGCCGGTTGCGGAACTCCGGCGAGAACATGCGATTGATGGCGTCGTCGTCCTCGTCGTGTCGCTGCTCGCGGCCGAAGCCTAGAGCGGGCTTGGCGATGTCGGCAGCGCCAGCGTTGGTTGTCATGCACAAGATGATATTACGGAAATCCACCGTCCGACCGTTGTGGTCGGTGAGCTTGCCGTAATCCATCACCTGAAGCAGCACGTTGAAGACGTCTGGATGCGCCTTCTCGATCTCGTCGAACAGCACGACGCAATGCGGATGCTGGTTGACCTTGTCGGTCAGCAGGCCGCCCTGGTCGAAGCCGACATAGCCCGGCGGGGCACCGATCAGGCGCGAGACGCTGTGGCGTTCCATGTACTCCGACATGTCGAAGCGGATCAGCTCGAGCCCGAGCAGACGGGCCAACTGGCGGGTCACCTCGGTCTTGCCGACGCCGGTCGGGCCGGCCAGCAGGTAGCTGCCGATCGGCTTTTCCGGCTCGCGCAGGCCGGCACGCGCCAGCTTGATCGAGGCGGCGAGATGCTCGATCGCCTTGTCCTGGCCGAACACGACGGTCTTCAGATCACGGTCGATGTTGCGCAGCAGCTCGGTGTCGTCCTTGGATACGCTCTTGGCCGGGATGCGCGCGATCTTGGCCACGATCTCCTCGATGTCCGGAACCTCGATCGTCTTCTTGCGCAGTTCCGGCGTGCGCAGCATCTGGGCGGCACCGACCTCGTCGATGACGTCGATTGCCTTGTCAGGCAGCTTACGATCGTGAATGTAGCGCGCCGACAACTCGACCGACGCCTTGATGGCATCGTCGGTGTAGATCACGTGATGATGCTTCTCGTAGACCGGCTTGAGCCCCATCATGATCTCGACGGCGTCACTGACGGAGGGTTCCGGCACGTCGATCTTCTGGAAACGGCGGACCAGGGCGCGGTCCTTCTCGAAGTGGTTGCGGTATTCCTTGTAAGTGGTCGAGCCGATGCAGCGCAGTTCACCCGACTGCAGCGACGGCTTCAGCAGGTTCGATGCATCCATCGAGCCGCCCGAGGTGGCGCCGGCGCCGATGATGGTGTGGATCTCGTCGATGAACAGTACGGAGTTGGGCTTCTTCTTGAGTTCGGCCAGCACCGCCTTCAGCCGTTCCTCGAAGTCGCCGCGATAGCGCGTGCCAGCCAGCAGCGCACCCATATCGAGCGAATAGATGATCGAGTCGCGCAACACCTCCGGCACCTCGCCGTCGACGATCTTGCGGGCCAGGCCCTCGGCGATCGCCGTCTTGCCGACGCCGGGCTCGCCGACATAAAGCGGGTTGTTCTTGGTACGGCGGCACAAGACCTGAATGGTGCGCTCGACCTCATGCTCGCGCCCGATCAGCGGGTCGACGCGGCCCTCGCGGGCCTTCTGGTTGAGATCGACGCAATAGGCGGCCAGCGCTTCGTTGCCCTGCTTGGCTGCAGCCTCGCCTTCCTCTTCGGAGCCGCTGACGCGGCGGGTGCGGGCGCGGCCCGGCACCTTGGCCTTGCCATGGCTGATGTAATCGACCGCATCGAGACGGGTCATGCCCTGGTTCTCGAGGAACGACACGGCGTGGCTGTCGCGCTCCGAGAATAGGGCGACCAGGACGTTCGCACCCGTCACTTCGTTCCGCCCGGACGACTGGACGTGGACGGCCGCGCGCTGGACGACGCGCTGGAAACCGGCGGTCGGCAACGGCTCATTCGGCGTCTGGGTGACGATGCCTTTCAGGCGATTATCGACGAAGGTCTCGAGATCGTGCCGCAGGCGGTCGATATCGACTCCGCAGGACTTGAGAACGGGCGTTGCATCCTCGTCCTCGGTCATCGCCAGAAGCAGGTGCTCCAGCGTCGCGTATTCGTGACGGCGCTCGCCGGCGAGCCCGAAGGCGCGATGCAGGGACTTCTCGAGGTTCTTGGACAACATGGACATCGGACCACCTCGACGGAAAAACGAACTACTCTTCTTCGAACTACTCTTTCTCCAACGTGCACTGGAGAGGGTGCTGGTTTTTGCGGGCGTAATCCACCGTTTGCGTCACCTTGGTCTCGGCGATCTCGTAGGTGTAGACACCGCAGATGCCGACGCCCTTCTGATGGACGTGCAGCATGATCTCGGTCGCTTCGTCGCGCGTCTTCTGGAAGATGTGCTGCAGCACGTCGACGACGAACTCCATCGGCGTGTAGTCGTCGTTCAGCATCAGCACCTTGTACATCGACGGCTTCTTGGTCCGCGCCCGCGTAAGCGTCAGCGCCCCGGTCCGCCCGTCGTTGTCGCCGTCCCCGTCGTCGCGACGGGGCGGCTGTTGCGGCGGCCCTCCCGGCGGCTCGTTGGGCCCCCCCAGGCGGCTGCCCTCCAGGCGCCATTCGCTAGCGGTACGCGCAAAGACCATCTTCCGGCTCAAACTCCCGATGGGAACATCAGTCAATTATATAGGTAGCCTGGGCGCTTTCGCTACCTCGGCCGCAGTCCATCCTTCCCCACCACGAGAATCCAGCGGTTGGCGGTGCCGGCGTGATACATCGGTGCGTTCCAATCGCGACGAAGCTCGGAGGGTTCCAACTTGCGCGGCCGGTTCACCGGAACCGGCACCTTGTCCCAGGCGAACAACCGCTCAGCGAACTTCACGTTGGCGAAGCCGTCGGTCGGATAATGATAGGCCTGAAATCCCCAGACGCCGTTTCGGCACGACGCGACGGTCCACCAGAAGTCGTTGTCCGGTAGCTTCAACCCGTCCCGCGGAGGGCCAAAAGCAGCACTTGCCTCCAACAACCCTACCAATTCCCGGGTTTCGTCGGCGCTCAGGATACGCTCGCCGCGCTTCATGCTCCACGGGCCGAGCGCATCACCGGCGCTGCCGATCGTCAGGTTGCTGACGTTACCTTGATCGGCGAGCACACCGATTGCCATTCCGGCCGTACCGTCAGGCTGCAGGAAGATCTCATAGGTCCGGACTTGCTCCTCATAGAGGGCGTTATAGATGAGGCGTACGCGATTTCGGCCGCCAGGCTGGCAGGCCGAGCGAATATCGTTGGCCCCGACATAGGCAAACCAGTTGTAGCTGCGCGCGATGGGCGGCTCGACGTTGCGGTCCGGCCGCTGTGCCGAGGCATTGGTGGCACCGAGCAGTGCCAGGCCGACAGTTACCGTGACCATCCATTTCATCGCGGATCCCCACATCTTTCTTTAGCAGTTTCCGAACCAACTGGGGCAGCAGCACGGCGGCGAATGTTGCATAACCCCACAGACTTTAGTATCGTCAGAGGAATTGCTCCTAACATCTTGGTGGAGCACAAGAATATTGACCTACAAGTAATGGCGTAACAGGCGATGACTTTTCCCCATGAGTGCATCGCGGTCGGCCTGTCTCGGCTTGCCGTCGGTCTCTTTTTTGTTGTTGGCGCAATCGCTGCTCCGTCGCATGCGGATGCCCAATCGGCCTCGACAAAGCGCGCCGTACCACCGTCCAAGGCCCGAGCGGCCACTAAGACCATCGCAACCAACCCCTCGCCATGGGTCGCAAATCCTTCTGTTTCCGGCAAGACGGCCTATTTGATCGTCGATGCGACCAGCGGTCGGGAAATCGCCTCCGACCAGGCCGACGAGCTTCGTCATCCGGCCTCCCTCACCAAGTTGATGACGATCTACCTCACCTTCTCCGCCCTCGATTCGGGGCGGCTATCGCTGGGCGACGCGCTTCCGGTGTCCTCGAATGCGCTGAACGCGCCACCGACCAAAATGGGCCTGACGCCCGGCGGTTCGGTCAATGTGCGCGACGCGACGATGGCACTCGTCACACGGTCGGCAAACGACGCGGCCGTCGTACTCGCCGAGGCGCTGGGCGGCGATGAGCCCAACTTCGCCCGCATGATGACGCAGCGGGCACGCCAGTTGGGCATGAATTCGACCGTGTTCCGCAATGCTTCCGGCCTGCCGCACCGCGAACAGGTCACAACGGCGCGCGACCTCGCCCGCCTCGCCAACGCTTTGATGCGCGACTTTCCACACTATTACGCGGTGTTCTCCGTCCAGAGCTACGCCTACCGCGGCCGGCAGCTCGACAATCACAACCGCATGCTCGGCAGCTACGAGGGCGCCGATGGCCTGAAGACCGGATATACGGTGGCGTCGGGCTTCAACTTGGTGATGTCGGCCGTACACGACAATCGGCGCTTGATCGGCGTCGTGATGGGCGGCCAGAGCGCCAGCAGCCGCGATCGCCAGATGGCAGAGCTGATGGACCGTGGCTTCGCCAGCGCCCAATCCATGGGCGTCTCGCCCTGGCCATCGCTCCGCAAGCCGCCATCGGCCCGCTACAACGCCGCCCAGTTCGTATCGGGCGCCGCCATCGCTGAAGTCCCGCGCCCCGTCGGTGTCGCCAAGGCTGAACCGCCCTCGCCGCCCGCGGCGGCGCCTCAGGCCGCCGCCACCCGGGTCGCCGGGCCGGCTGTCCCGCCGCCGAGCGAGCCCGAAAATCCGGCGCTCGGAAGCTGGGTCATCCAGGTCGGGTCGTTCGCCGAGCCGCAATCGGCCCAGCTCGCCCTCGAGCGCGCCTCGGCCGCCCTGCCCAACACGATGCGCTCGACCGCCGCGGCGACCGTCGACGAAGTGCAGATGGCCAACAAGGTCTTCCATCGCGCCCGGCTCACCAATCTCTCCCAGGAACAGGCGATCGACGGCTGCAAGCGTCTCGAGAAGCAGAAGATCTACTGCTCGCCGCTACAGATCACCGCCTGGAATACGCCGGGCGCGCGCTGACGGCGCGCTGCAGCCTGGCCACGAACGCGCGTTTGTGGCGGCGCTGCCAGAGCGCCAGGTCCCAGAGATCTCCACTTGGCTGCAGACGGCTGACCACCGGCTCGAACACCGCGACCGTGACCAGCGTTCCCTGCGAGCGAACCTTCAAGGGAACAACCTGGTATCCCGGCCCCTCGTACGCCGCAAGGCAGGCCACATCCCGGGAACTGAGGCCACCGACGATGGCTCCCATGACTTCACCGCGCGGATCGGAAACGACGACGGGATAGGTCGCCCCCTCGGCCCGCCACCGTGCATGTCCCGACAAGATCGCCGGTTTGAAGGCTTGCGGCGGCAGGCGCCGGCCCAGCACGAGTGCTGTAACATCGCGGTCAAGCAGCGTGCCGTAGACGAAGAACCGCATCAGTGATGCCCGTCGGATGCCTCGTCCGGGAGGTCGACGCCACTAGCGGATAAAGCTCCCTTGAGATCGCTCTTGAGACGCTCCAGTCCGGCATCGTCAGCCGCCTCGCAGCGCGCCACCAGCACGGGCTGGGTGTTCGATGCGCGCAGTAGCCACCAGCCGTCCTTGGTGCTGACCCGGACGCCGTCAATGTCCGACAGTGTCGCTCCCGCCTTCAGCAGGCGGGCCTTGACCTCGTCGACGATCCTGAACTTGTCGGCATCGGGACAATCGAACCGCAGCTCGGGCGTGTTCACCGGTTGAGGCAGGCCATCGCGCATGTCGGCCAGGCTTTGCGTGCTGTTGGCCACGATGTTCAGCAGACGCAGCCCGCAATAAAGAGCATCGTCGAAGCCGTAGAAGGTGTCGGCGAAGAAGACATGGCCGCTCATCTCTCCCGCGAGCGGCGCCCCCATCTCGGCCATCTTGCTCTTGATCAGCGAATGACCGGTCTTGTACATCATGGGCTTGCCGCCCGCCTTGGCGATCTCGTCGAACAGCACCTGGCTCGCCTTGACGTCGGCGATGATGGTGGCCCCGGGATGCGTCTTCAGCACATCGCGTGACCACAGCACGAGAAGCTGGTCACCCCACAGTATACGGCCCTTGCCATCGACGGCCCCGATCCGGTCACCGTCGCCGTCGAAGGCGATGCCGAGGTCGCAGCCGTGCTTCTTGACCTCGGCAATCAGCTGCTCGAGATTCTTCGGCACCGTCGGGTCGGGGTGATGCGACGGAAAGGTGCCGTCGACCTTCTCGTTCAAAATGAAATGCTCGCCCGGCAGCTTGCCGACGACGGCGCGGATCGACACGCCGACAGCGCCATTGCCCGTATCCCACGCCACCTTGAGCTTCTTGCCGGATTTCACGTCCTTCAGCAGCCGCGCCGCATATTCGGCCAGAATGTCCTTCTTCTCCGCCTTGCCCTGCCCACTCTCCCAGTCCGCCTTCGCGGCCATCGCCCCCAGGGTCTGGATATCGGCGCCGAAGAACGACTTCTTGCCCATCATCATCTTGAAGCCGTTGTAGTCCGGTGGATTGTGCGAGCCCGTGATCATGATGCCGCCGTCGGCATCGAGGTGATAAACGGAGAAGTAAAGCATCGGCGTCGCGGCCAGGCCGATGTTCGTTACATCGATTCCGGCCGAGGTCAGACCCTCGATGCAGGCCGCAGCGAGTTCAGGTGAGCTCAGGCGGCCGTCATACCCCAGCGCCACGTGCTTGCCGCCCTTGCGGCGGACGAGCGTGCCAAGGGTCCGGCCGATGGCGCGGGCGTCCGCCGAATGCACGGTGCCGCCCACGATTCCGCGAATGTCGTACTCGCGCAGGATGGTGGGATCGAACTTGTGCGCCGTCTGGCTCATGCAAAGGCTCCAAAAGGAAGTTGATAGCTAGGGATGCGGCTGGGGACGGCCGATGCTCTCGTAGGCAAAGCCGAAGCCGCGCATTTCGTTGGGATTGAAGATATTGCGGAGATCGACGATGCGCGGCTGGCGCATCGCTTCCTTGATCCGCCGCGGATCGAGGCCGCGGAATTCATGCCATTCGGTGATGACGACCAGAACGTCGGCCCCTGTCGCCGCCTCGTAGGCGGTCTTGGCGAAGACCACGCCCGGCAGCATGCGAGCCGCCTCCTTCATCCCTTCCGGGTCGAACGCCACGATATTCGCGCCGGCAGCCTGGAGGGCCGGCACGATGTCGAGCGAGGGCGCATCACGCATGTCGTCGGTGTTGGCCTTGAAGGTGACGCCGAGCACGCCGATTGTCAGTCCGGCCACCGAGCCGCCGCAGAAGTCGATGACCTTCTGCGCCATTCGCTTCTTGCGCGTGTTGTTGACCTCGATTACCTGCTCGACGATGGTTTGCGGCGAGCCTACCTCGCGCGCCGTATAGGCGAGCGCCAGCGTATCCTTGGGGAAGCACGAGCCGCCGAATCCCGGACCGGGATGGAGGAACTTGCGGCCGATGCGGCCATCCAGCCCGATACCGCGCGCCACGTCGTGCACGTCGGCGCCAACTTTCTCGCAAAGATCGGCGATTTCATTGATGAAGGTGATCTTGGTCGCCAGGAACGCGTTGCCGGCGTATTTGGTGACCTCTGCCGTCTCGATATTGGTGAATACCATCGGCGTCTGGATGAGATTGAGAGGCCGGTAGATGGCCGCCATGACGTCGCGTGCGCGCTGGCTCTCTACACCGATCACCACCCGGTCGGGCTTCATAAAATCCTCGATTGCCGCCCCCTCGCGCAGGAACTCTGGATTGGAGGCAACGTCGAACTCCGCAGCCGGTTGCGCCCCGCGGATGATCCGCGCCACTTCCCGGCCGGTGCCGACCGGCACTGTCGATTTGGTGACCACCACGGTGTAACTGCGGATGGCCTCCGCGATCTCTGCCGCAGCTGCGTAGACGTAGCTCAGATCGGCATGGCCGTCGCCGCGGCGTGTCGGCGTGCCCACGGCGATGAATACCGCGTCGGCGTTGCTCACCGCCTCGCCGAGATTGGTGCCGAAGGTCAGGCGATCCGCCCGTACGTTGTCGGTGACCAGCTTGTCGAGCCCGGGTTCGTATATCGGCATCTCGCCGGCACGCAGGCGGGCGATCTTGTCGGCATCCTTGTCGACGCAAACCACGTCGTGACCGAATTGTGCGAAGCAGGCGCCGGACACGAGCCCGACATAGCCGGAGCCGATCATGGCGATGCGCATGGCCTCAGTCCTTCATCAAGCGTTGGAGCAAGGCGCGGCTCTCGGCCTTGGTGTCGGCCCGGCTCAACGAGATGGCGACATTGGCCTCGAGGAAACCGAGCCGGCTGCCGCAATCGTAGCGCCGCCCGGCATAGCGCAAGGCATGGAACGGTGAACTGCCGATCATCTTGGCCATGGCGTCGGTCAGCTGGATTTCGCCGCCGGCACCGGTTTCGTGACGATCGAGATGGTCGAATACCTCGGGCAGCAGCACATAGCGCCCGATCAGCGCCAGGGTCGACGGCGCCTCCTCCGGCTTGGGCTTTTCGACCATGCCGGTTATCTCGGCCAAGCCGTTCTTTTCGTTCTTCACTGCGGCGATACCGTAGCTCTTGGTCTGCTCGCGCGGCACATCCATCACGGCGACCACGCTGCCACCGGTCTTCTCATGCGCCTGGGCCAGTTGGCCGATGCAACTCGGCGTATCAAGCGTGAGCTCGTCCGGCAGCAGAACCGCAAACGGCTCGCGGCCGATCCAGTGCCGCGCGCACCACACCGCATGGCCGAGACCGAGCGGCTTCTGCTGGCGCGTGAAGATCGCGTTGCCGGGCTTGATGGTGGCGCTTCGTGTCTCGGCAAGCTCCGCCGCCTTTTTGCGCTGCTCCAGCGTCATCTCGAGTTCGTAGGCGTGATCGAAGTGATCTTCCAAGGTGACCTTGTTGCGACCACTGACGAACACGAATTCGTCGATCCCCGCTTGCAGGCATTCCTCAACCGCATACTGGATGAGCGGCCGGTCGACGACCGTCAGCATTTCCTTCGGCATCGCCTTGGTGGCGGGCAGAAAGCGGGTGCCCAGTCCGGCGACCGGCAGAATGGCTTTGCGGATACGCTGCGCCATGCTCATCGACCTCGTTCAGCAGAAGTTGGCGGTTGATGCCACGGTGATGCACGCACTGGCAAGGTCATCCCCCGAGCAAGACGCCCTTGGCCCGATTAATGCGGGCGGCCAGATCCGCGCTGCCGCCAACATCGGGATGCATGCGCTGGATCAGGCGCCGATGGGCAGCCTTGATGTCTTCCGCGGTAGCGCCTTCGGCCAACCCCAGAACCGCCAACGCTTCGTCGCGCGCCATATCCGTGCGCGATCCGGAGGGCGGCGACCGCTGCGCCTTGCGCCAGTCTCCGCCCAGCCGCCGGTCGAGGTAGGCTTCGAGGACCTTGTGCGAGTCCGGATCTGCGGCGCACTCGGCGTGCAGTCCCAGCAAATCGCCGTCGGCCAGTGAGTCCAGCGTGCGACCGGCAAATTGACCGTTCAGCACCGTACCCCCAACGTCGCCGGTGCTGTGGTCGATCCATGCCTGCAAATAGGCGGTACGCACTTCCGTCCGCTGCCCCGTCCCCGGAGCACTGAAGCCGCCGGAGGAGCGGCGGCGCACCGCTCGGGCGACCAGGGCCGCGATCACGACGCCGGCCAGTCCGGAGAGTTCGGGCAGCAGACTGGGCAGAAACCGCATGCCGAAGATCAGGAATCCACCGACACCGATCATGCCCATGACCACGAGAACCAGCCGCAACACGCGGGCGAGCGAGGAAGGATTTGCGCGCAGGAACCAGGCAATGCCGAAGGCGATGACGGCCAATACGATGAGCGCCAGGAAGATCGCCTGCATGGCTCACTGCCGAGAGGGAACCGACGACGGCGCGGTGGGCGCAGCCGGCGACGCCGGCTGCCCTGGCGTGGGTAACTGCGGCTGCTCCAGGCGCTCGCGCTGTATTTCACGCCAGCGCGCGACGTTGCGGTTGTGCTCGGGCAGCGTGAGCGCGAAGGCGTGGCCGCCCGCGCCGTCGGCGACGAAGTAGATCGAGCGATCGCGTGCCGGATTGGTTGCCGCCACGATCGAGGCACGACCCGGATTGCAAATCGGCCCTGGCGGCAGGCCGGTCACCATGTAGGTATTGTACGGCGAGGTCGACTGCAGATCGGCGCGCGTGAGCTCGCGACTGAACGGCGTCTTGCCGCCGGTCAGGCCATATATCGTGGTCGGATCGCTTTCGAGCTTCATCCGGCGCCGCAGCCGGTTGATGTATACGGCCGCCACCCGGGCGCGCTCGGCCGGGAGCGCGGTTTCCTTCTCGACGATCGAGGCCAGCACCAGGGCGTCGCGCCGGTTCGCCAGCGGCAGGCCGGGCGCACGCTTGCGCCAGGCGCCATCGAGTGTTTTCTCCATCGCCTCCTTCATGCGCGAAAGCAAGCCATCGCGCGTGTCGTCGCGCGAGTAGAAGTAAGTCTCCGGCAGCAGGTCGCCTTCCTTGACGTCGAGCGTGATCTCCCCATTCAGCGCCTCGGTCTTGCGGACCAGTTCGAGGACCTCCGCCGTCGTCATGCCCTCGGGCACGGTCAGGCGGCGCTGCACGACCTTGCCGGACTGCAGAATGTCGACCAGGGCCTCCATGGAGGTACGTGCCGGGATCTCATATTCGCCCGCCTTGATCGGCTTCGGCGCGGGATCGATCATCAGCGCGATGCGAAACAGCCGCGTGTGGGTGATGACCCCTTCTTCCTGCAGCACCTTCGCCATCGTGACGGGGCCGGCGCCGCGCGGGATCACCACGGTCTTCGTCGCCTGGAGCGGCCCTTCGGCGATGAGCAGTACATGGCCGACGTACACCGCGCCACCCATCAGCGTCGCGAACAGGGCGATGAAGAAGAGAACCCAACGGAAGTAGCTGAGCACCCTCAGCCTCCGGTGATCAAACGGGGCCGAAGATCAACGACGCGTTGGTGCCGCCGAAACCGAACGAGTTGCTGAGTGAATAGCGGACCTTGCGCTGCTTGGCTTGCTTCGGCACCAGATCGATATCGCAGCCCTCGTCCGGCTCGTCGAGATTGAGCGTCGGCGGAACAACCTGATCGTTGATCGACTTGATTGCGTAGATCGCCTCGATCGCGCCGGCCGCGCCCAGCAGGTGGCCGGTCGCCGACTTGGTCGACGACATGGAAAGCTTGTAGGCGTCCTCGCCGAAGGCGCGCTTCACCGCACCGAGCTCGATCACGTCGGCCATGGTCGAGGTACCGTGGGCGTTCACGTAGTCGATCTGGTCGGTATTGAGCTGGCCGCGCTTCAGCGCTGCCCGTATGGCGCGAAACGCGCCGTCGCCATCCTCCGACGGCGCCGTGATGTGGTAGGCGTCGCCGGAAAGGCCGTAGCCAATGATTTCGCCGTAGATCTTGGCGCCGCGCTTCTTGGCGTGCTCGTATTCCTCGAGCACCACGCAGCCCGCGCCCTCGCCCATCACGAAACCATCGCGCCGCCTGTCCCACGGCCGCGACGCCTCGGTCGGCGTGTCATTGAAGTCGGTCGACAGCGCCTTGCAGGCGTTGAAGCCGGCGATGCCGATGCGGCAGATCGCGGCCTCCGCTCCTCCGGCCACCATGACATCGGCATCCTCGAGCTGGATGAGCCGTGCCGCATCGCCCAGGGCGTGCGCGCCAGTGGCGCAGGCGGTGACGACGGAATGGTTCGGACCCTTGAAGCCATACTTGATCGAGACCTGACCCGAAACGAGGTTGATCAGGGCCGACGGAATGAAGAACGGGCTGACGCGCCGCGGCCCCCGCTCCTTCAGTATCAGCGATGTCTCGTAGATGGTCTGGAGGCCGCCGATGCCGGAGCCGATCATCACGCCGGTCCGGGCGAGCCCCTCTTCGTCCTGCGGCTTCCAGCCCGAATCCTCGACCGCCTGTTCGGCGGCCGCCAGGCCGAAGACGATGAACTTATCGAGTTTGCGCTGGTCCTTCGGCGCGATGTAGGCGTCGATGTTGAAGTGCCCGTTCGCCTTGTCGCCCTTGGGCACTTCACCCGCGATCTTGGTGGCAAGATCCGACGTATCGAACGCCTGGATCGAACGGATTCCCGACTCGGCCGCAAGCAGCCGACGCCAGTTGGTATCGACGCCGTCACCCAGCGGCGTCACCATGCCCATGCCCGTAACGACAACTCGCCTCATCGTTCGCCCTTCCTGCTTCAGGAACCGGCGAAGATCAGGACTTCGCGTTGCTCGTGATGAAACCGATCGCGTCGCCGACCGTCTGAATCTTCTCAGCCGCATCGTCGGGAATCTCGATGGCGAATTCTTCCTCGAACGCCATTACCAGTTCTACGGTGTCGAGGCTGTCGGCGCCCAGATCGTCGATGAACTTCGCATCTTCCTTCACCTGCGCCGCTTCCACGCCGAGATGCTCCACTACGATCTTCTTAACCCGCTCGGCAATGTCACTCATCTCTTGTCCTTCCCGTGTATTCCAAATCCGATTCGCCGAAGGGGTTGGCGATTTCCGGCGTTCCTAACATAGCTCCCCGGCCATTGGCTAGGGTCGAAAAGCCCACAGAATCAGGCACTTGTAGCCCGTCCCCTCAAATCATCGCCATACCGCCATTGATGTGCAGCGTCTGGCCGGTGACGTAGGCTGCCTCTTCGCTGGCCAGATAAACCACGCCGGCCGCGATCTCGTCGGGTGTCCCCAGCCGGTCGGCGGGCACACGGGCGAGGATGCCCTTCTTCTGTTCGTCGGTTAGTCCGTCGGTCATTGGCGTCGCGATGAAACCTGGCGCCACGCAATTGACCGTGATGCCGCGCGACGCCAGTTCTTGGGCCAGCGACTTCGACATGCCGATGAGGCCGGCCTTGGCCGCGGCATAGTTGGCCTGGCCGGCATTGCCGGTCACGCCGACGACCGATGTGATGCTGACGACCCGGCCGAAGCGCCGCTTCATCATCCCGCGCATGACGGCGCGCGTGAGGCGGAAGGTGCCGGTGAGGTTGACCTGGAGCACCTTCTCCCACTCCTCGTCCTTCATCCGCATCGAAATATTGTCGCGCGTGATGCCGGCGTTGTTCACCAGGATGTCGAGCTTACCCATCGCCGCTTCGGCTTCCTTGGCGAGGCGGTCTATGTCGGCCGCATCGTCCATCTGGGCGGCCACGACATGCGTCCTTTCGCCCAGCGACGCCTTGAGCTGCTCCAGTGCTTCGGCGCGCGTCCCCGAGAGCGTGACCGTAGCGCCCTGCCGATGCAACGCGCGGGCGATCGCACCGCCAATGCCGCCCGAGGCGCCGGTGACGAGGGCCGTCTTGCCATTCAGATCGAACATCACCGCTCTCCCTCAGACGGTCTTCAGAAAGGCTTCGATGTCGTTCGGGCCGTTCAGGGCCATTCCCGTCATGTCCTTGTCTATACGCTTCACGAGTCCGGACAGGACTTTCCCCGTGCCGCATTCGACCAGCGCTTCGACGCCCTTCGATTTCATGTACTGCACACTCTCGCGCCAGCGCACGAGGCCGGTCACCTGTTCGACCAGGCGCTGCTTGATGGCCACCGGATCGCTGATCTCGGAGGCCAGCACGTTGGCGACCAAGGGCACCCGCGGTGGCATCAACGTCACCTCCTCGAGTGCCGCCTTCATCGCATCGGCCGCCGGCTGCATCAGCGAGCAGTGGAACGGCGCGCTCACCGGCAGCAGCATGCCGCGCTTGCATCCCCGGGCCTTGGCCGCTTCGATTGCCCGCTCGACGGCATCCTTGTGGCCGCTGACGACGACCTGCCCACCACCATTGTCGTTGGCCACTGCGACTACTTCGCCTTGCGCGGCCTCGACGCAGGCAGCCATCGCCGGCTCAAGCTCGATGCCGAGGAGGGCCGCCATCGCACCCACGCCGACCGGGACGGCTTTCTGCATCGATTGTCCGCGCAGCTTCAAAAGGCGCGCGGAGTCTGCGACTTTCAGCGACCCGGCCGCGGCCAGAGCGGAGTATTCGCCGAGGGAATGGCCGGCAACATGGGATGCCATCGCCGGCAGCGGCTTGCCGCCGTCCTTCTCCAGGATACGAACTACGGCCAGACTGACGGCCATCAGGGCTGGCTGAGCGTTTTCGGTCAGGACCAGCTCGCTTTCCGGCCCTTCCCGCATCAGCTTGGACAGATTCTGTTTCAGCGCCTCGTCGACTTCACCGAAGACGTCCCGGGCGGTCGCGAAGGCCGCCGCCAGGTCGGCGCCCATGCCAACCGCCTGCGATCCCTGGCCCGGAAAGACGAAAGCCCGACTCATGCGCGTTTTCCCCTGATTTGATGCGAATTGGCGCAGTCATACCGGGGTACTGGATGCAGTCAAGCCGCACGCGGAACAGCTTGATTTCGGGCTGCGGGCCTGTATAACCCGCCCTCTTCGGGGCCTAAATCGGCCTCGATCTCCTTGCCGTCCCGTGCATTCCGCGAAGGGACGGCTAGATCCGGCCGGTTCGATGAACTCCGGGTCACCAACAGCCATAAGGAGCCAAATCTACATGGCACTCTACGAAAACGTCTTCATTGCGCGTCAGGATGTCCCGCAGACGCAGGTGGAGGCACTGACCACCCAGTTCGCCGACATCGTTACCGGTCTGGGCGGCACCGTCTCCAAAAAGGAGTACTGGGGCCTCCGTTCTCTCACCTACCGCATCAAGAAGAACCGCAAGGGTCACTACACCCTGCTCAACATCGACGCTCCCTCCGCTGCGGTGAAGGAGATGGAACGCACGATGTCGATCAACGAAGACATCATCCGCTTCCTGACCGTGCGCGTCGACGCGCTCGAGGAAGCCCCGTCGGCGATCATGGTGCGCAGCGCCGAGAAGTCCGATCGTCCGGGTGGTGATCGCGGCGACCGCTGGGGCGATCGTCCACCCCGTCGTGAACGTCCCCGCTTCGGCGAAGAGGGTGGCGCGCCAGCCGCACCCATCAGCACGGGAGAAGAAGAATGAGCGCCCAACGTCGCCCCTTCACGCGCCGCCGCAAGAGCTGCCCGTTCTCCGGCGCCAATGCGCCTGTGATCGACTACAAGGACGTGCGCCTTCTGCAGCGTTTCGTCTCCGAGCGCGGCAAGATCGTACCGAGCCGCATCTCGGCGGTGTCGTCGAAGAAGCAGCGCGAACTCGCCCAGGCGATCAAGCGCGCGCGTTTCCTGGCGCTCCTGCCCTACCTCATCGCCTAGCCGGGAGACCGAATCATGCCGATGAACGTCATCCTGCTGGAGCGTGTGCCGAAGCTCGGTCAGATGGGCGATGTTGTGAAGGTGAAGCCCGGCTTCGCCCGCAACTTCCTCCTGCCGCAGAAGAAGGCCCTACGCGCCACCAAGGACAACATCACCTACTTCGAATCGCAGCGTAAGACGCTCGAGGCCCAGAACCTCGAGCGGCGTGGAGAAGCCGAAGCGGTCGGCACCAAGATGAGCGACCTCAAGGTCATCATCATCCGCCAGGCGTCTGAAGCCCTGCAACTCTACGGTTCGGTGACCTCGCGCGACATCGCCGACGGCGCGGTCGCCGCCGGCGTCAAGATCGAGCGCAGCCAAGTCGAACTGGACAAGCCGATCAAGAGCCTGGGAGCCCACAAGATCAAGGTCCACCTCCATCCGGAGGTCACGATCGAGATCACTGCCGTGGTCGCACGTTCGCCCGACGAGGCCGAGTTCCTCGCCAAGGGTGGTGCACTGGTGGCCGAGAACGAGCGCGCAGCGCTCGAGGCAGCGGATGCCGCTAAGCGTGCCGCCGAACAGGCCGCCGCATTGTTCGAAGCCAAGCCTGCCGAGGACGAGACTGCCGAGGCTCCGGCCGAAGCCGAGGAAGTGCCGGCCGAAACGAAGTAACGCGCGTGCCGCAGGGCACCGTGTCTGCCATCGAACGCATGCCATCGCCCCGCGATGGCATGCGTTTTCTATTGGACCGACCGCTCAGGATCCACCCGTGATCTGGCGGCTAGGTGCACTGGCGATCGCCGCTCTGGTCGGGCTGCCTCTACTCGGCATCGCGTCGAGCCTCCTGTCGTGGCAGGGCGACCTGTGGCGGCATATCGCCGAGACGCAACTCTCCGACATCGTCACCAACACTGCCGTCCTGCTGGTCGGCGTCGGTCTCGGCACGACGGTGGTCGGCACCGGCACCGCCTGGCTGGTCACCATGTGCCGCTTTCCCGGCAGCCGGACATTGCAGTGGGCGTTGCTGCTGCCACTCGTCCTTCCGACCTACATCATCGGCTATGCCTATGCCGATCTTCTGGCCTTCGCGGGCCCGCTGCAGGCGGCGCTCAGAGCGGCAACCGGCTGGGGTCGCGACGACTACTGGTTCCCCGATCTCGGCTCGGCCGGCGGCGTAGCGCTCCTGTTCACGCTCGTCCTCTATCCCTACGTCTACCTGTCGGCGCGCGCGGCATTCCTGGTGCAGTCTCAGCCGCTGCTCGAGGCCAGCCGCATCCTGGGACATGGCCCGTGGCGGACCTTTTGGCGCGTCGCCCTGCCGCTGGCACGTCCTGCCATCGCCGCCGGCGTGATATTGGCGCTCCTGGAAACCTTGGCCGATTTCGGCACCGTGCAATATTACGGTGTCCACACCTTCACGACGGCGATCTACCGGACCTGGTACGGGCTGGGTAACCGCGAGGGCGCGGCGCAGATCTCACTGATCCTGATTTCCATTGCGGTCCTGCTGATCCTGGTTGAACGCCAGTCGCGCGGCCGGGCCCGCTTCCACGTCGCTTCGGGACTGTGCCACCATGCCGAGCCCGTCGTCCTTGGAACGTGGCGGGCGGCTGCGGCCATCCTGGCCTGTACACTGCCCGTCCTGATGGGCTTCATCCTGCCAACGCTCCATCTCGCGCAGCTTGCCCTAACCTCCGGCGTGGCGCTCGGCGATCGGCGTTTTCTGGGCGATGCCACCAACAGCCTCTTGCTGGCGACGATCGCGGCACTGTCCATCGTGACCCTGGCGCTGTTCCTGAGCTATGCCGGCCGCCTCGTCCGCCGACGCTCACTCAACCGCGTGATCGAATTCGCCTCGCTGGGCTACGCCATTCCCGGCGCCGTGATCGCGGTCGGTGTCCTGCTGCCACTGACCGTGGCCGACCACGGCATCAACCGGCTGACGCAAAACATCCTCGGCCTGCAAAGCGGCCTGCTGCTGAGCGGCACGGCCTTCGCACTCCTGGTGGCCTATGTCGTACGCTTTCTGGCGGTCGGCATGGCCAATATCGCGCCGGGCCTTGCCGCCATCGATCCGGCGATGGACGCGAGCGCACGTATTCTAGGGGCCCGGCCGCGCCAGGTGCTGCGCTACATCCATCTACCGATGCTACGCGGGCCGGCACTGACCGCAGGCGTCATCGCGTTCGTCGAGGTGCTGAAGGAGCTGCCGGCCACGCTGCTGATCCGACCCTTCAATTTCGACACGCTGGCGGTCGGCGTCTACAGGTTCGCGTCCGACGAGCGCCTTGCCCAGGCGGCCGTGGGCGCCATCGTGATCGTGGCCGTCTCGCTGGTACCAGTTATCCTGCTCAGCCGCGCGATTGCGGCGCCACCACCGTTATCGGGCCAGCCTACTTCCAGCCCGCCCGGTCCATGACCTTGAGCGCTTCGGCGTTGTTCTGCGCGTAGACGCGGGCGTTGAGCTGGTCCTCCTTGAAGGCGCCGAGCGATGCCAGCTCCGGCGAGAGCGGAACACCGGCTACAACCGGAAACTCCGAGTTGCCTTCGGCGAAATATTTCTGGGCCGGCAGCGATACGAGATACTCCAGGAACTTCACGGCCACTTCCTTGTTCGGCGCATACTTGGCCACCGCGCCACCGCTTATGTTGACGTGGGTGCCGCGGTTCGACTGGTTGGGGAATACCAGACCGACCTTCGCGGCGACCTCGCGGTCTTCCGGCTTCTTCGAACGCATCAGATTGACGTAGTAGTAGGTGTTCACCAGGCAGACCTCGGCCTCGCCCGCGGCAACACCCTTGATCTGATCGGTGTCGCCACCGCGCGACGGACGCGCGAGATTGCCCGCCACTCCCTTGGCCCATGCTTCGGTCTTCTCCGGCCCAAGTGCTGCCAGGAGGGAACCGACGAGGGACTGGTTGTAAATGTGCCCGGAGGAGCGGATCAGCACCTTGCCCTTCCACTTGGCGTCGGCGAGGTCTTCATAGTTCTGCGGCGCCGCCGAAGCCGTCACCTTTTCCTTGTTGAAGAGGATCACGCGCGCGCGCTTGGAGAACCCGAACCAGTTGTTGTCCGGGTCGCGCAAATGCGCCGGCACTGCCTTGGCAAGCACTGCCGATGACACCGGCTGCAGCAAACCCATCTGGCGCGCCCGGTCGATTCGGCCGGCGTCAGTGGTGATCAGCACGTCGCACGGGCTCTTGTCACCCTCGGCCTTGAGCCGTTCGACCAATGGATCGGGCTCGGCATCAATGCGGTTGATCTTGACGCCGCTCAGATCGGCGAAATTACCGTAGAGCGCTTCGTCGGTGTTGTAATGCCGCGCCGAGTAGAGGTTGAGCGTTCCCGTTTGCGCCTGCGACCGGCGCGAAACCAGAAAACCGACGCCGGCGGATAGTCCGGCAGCCATTAGGGCCCGTCGCTTCATATCGGTCTCCCAGTGCGAGTGTGTCTCAATACCAAGCGAATTAGCACCCCCACAGAGCGACTGCAAATCGTTTGCAGCAAATTTGCACGGTTCTACCCTTTGCCTTGAAATCGCCATTTGGCTTAACATTTCACCTAACAGCTACGTGGAGTTCGTTGCCCCGGGGGGAACGACGATGTTGCTAGTCAAGGTGCTCGCCCGCGTCCTGGGCGAAGGTCAGTTGACGATCATCGATGCCGCCGGGCGGTCGCACCGCCTTGTGGGCGCCCGGTCAGGACCTGCCGTCACCCTGCGTATTCACACCTGGTGGACCGGTATTCGCCTGGCCCTGCGTCCGCGGCTGGCGTTCGGCGAATCCTATATGGACGGCAAGCTCACCGTCGAGGACGGCGACATCTATGACCTGCTCGACCTCCTCGGCCGCAATATCGCAGCCGTCGAGGCCACGCCCCTTGTACGCTGGTCGTTCGCTCTCCAGAAATTCCTGCGGGCGATCGAGCAGTACAATCCGATCGGCCGGGCGCAGCGCAATGTCGCCCATCACTACGATCTCAACGACCAGCTCTATGACTTCTTCCTCGATCGCGACCGCCAGTACTCCTGCGCCTATTTCACGACGCCGGGCGAAAGCCTGGAACAGGCCCAGATCGACAAGAAGCGCCATATCGCGGCCAAGCTGCTGCTGAAAGAGGGTCAGCGCGTGCTCGACATCGGCGCAGGTTGGGGCGGCATGAGCCTGTTCCTCTCCCGGCAGTTCGGCGTCGACGTCACCGGTGTCACGCTATCCAGGGAACAGCACGCCGTCTCCAGCCGCCGCGCGCTCGAGGGGGGCGTTGCCGACCGGGTCCGCTTCAAGCTGCTCGACTATCGCCAGGAACCGGGCCGCTACGACCGCATCGTCTCGGTCGGCATGTTCGAGCATGTCGGCGCTGCCCACTACGTCGAATACTTCACCAAGGTGAAGGAACTGCTGGCCGACGACGGCATCATGCTTCTGCACTCGATCTGCCGCATGGAAGCGCCGGGCGGCACGAACACCTGGTTGCGCAAGTACATTTTCCCCGGCGGCTATACGCCGGCCCTGTCCGAGGTCCTGGCGGCAATCGAAAAGGTCGAGCTGTGGGTAACCGACATCGAGGTGCTTCGCCTGCACTATGCAGAAACAATCCGCCATTGGCGCCAGCGCTTCCAGGTCAACCGGGAAAAGGTCAAGCAGACCGCCGGTTATGACGAGCGCTTCTGCCGGATGTGGGAATTCTATCTGGCCGGCTGCGAAGTCTCTTTCCGGTACATGAACCAGATGGTTGTCCAGATCCAGATCGCCAAGCGCCAGGATACGGTACCCCTCACTCGCGACTACATGACCGCCACTGAACGTGGCGACGGAACCGCGCCGTCAATGGCGGCGGAGTGACGGGACTCGGTTGTCCCCAGCTTTCAGGTTATCCTAGAAGCGCTGCAGCATTAGCAGTGGTGAATGCCTCCTCGCGTCCGTAACAAAGGCTCTACATGGAGCCATTAAAAGAAACGACCAACGTCACACGCCTCCCCGGCGCAGAGGACACGCGCCTGCGCGAGCCGCCGCACAATTTCGAGGCGGAGCAGGCGCTGCTGGGCGCCATCCTCGTCAACAACGCCGCCTATCAACGCGTGGCCGAGTTCCTGCGTCCCGAGCACTTCGCCGATCCGCTGCACGGCAAGCTCTTCGATTCCCTGTCGCGACTGATCGAACGCGGCCAGGTGGTGAGCGCCGTCACCCTCAAGACCTACGTCGAGCAGGACGAGGCGATGAAGGCCGCCGGCGGCGCAGCGACCTACCTTGCCCGCCTTGCTGCCGCCTCGGTCCATGTGATCGATGCCGCCGCCTTCGGCCGCACGGTGCACGATCTCTACCTGCGACGACAACTGGTCGATCTCGGCGAGGAGGTCGTCAACGGCGCCTTTGGTGGCGATGTCGACGAGACGGCGCTGCATCAGATCGAGATGGCCGAGAAGAAGCTTTTCGAACTCGCGACCACCGGCCAGACCGAGGGCGGCTTCAAGCCGTTCCGCGCGGCGCTCACCGAAGCGACCATCGCGGCCGAGGCCGCGTACCACCGGGTCGGGCAGCTCACCGGCGTGGCATCGGGCCTGTTCCAGCTCGACCAGCTTCTGGGCGGTCTCCATCGCTCGGACCTCATCATCCTCGCCGGCCGCCCGTCGATGGGGAAGACCGCTCTGGCAACGAACATCGCCTTCAATGCCGCGCGCGCCTACCGCGAGGAGCATGGCGAGGACGGCAAGCCCAAGGCAGTCGACGGCGCCGTCGTCGGCTTCTTTTCGCTGGAAATGTCCTCCGAGCAGCTCGCCACCCGAATGCTCGCCGAACAGGCGGAGGTGCCGTCCGAGAAGATCCGCAAGGGCGAGCTGATCAGCGGCGATTTCGACAAGGTCCTGTCGGTCAGTCAGGAACTCGAGCACCTCAATTTCTTCATCGACGACACGCCCGCCCTCAGCATCGCCGCACTGCGTACCCGGGCGCGCCGTCTGAAACGCACCCACGGTCTCGGGCTGCTGGTGGTCGACTACCTCCAGCTTCTCAATCCTTCCGGCAGGTCGCGCCAGGAAAACCGCGTGCAGGAAGTCTCCGAGATCACGCGTGGTCTGAAGACCCTGGCCAAGGAGCTCGACGTGCCGGTTCTGGCGCTGTCGCAGCTCAGTCGCGCGGTCGAGCAGCGCGAGGACAAGCGGCCGCAGCTTTCCGACCTGCGCGAGTCGGGGTCGATCGAGCAGGACGCCGACGTCGTCATGTTCGTCTATCGCGAAGAGTACTATCTGCAGCGCGGCGAGCCGACGCGACGCGCCGAGGAGAACGACCAGCGTTTCAACGAGCGCCACGATGCCTGGAAGCAGCGTTGCGAGCAGACCTACGGCAAGGCCGAGGTGATCGTGGCCAAGCAGCGCCATGGCCCCACCGGCCTCGTGCGCCTGGCATTCGAAGGCCAGTTCACCAAATTCGACAACCTGCCCGCCGACGAGGAACGGCCGGGCGGCCCAGCCTTCTAGCGCCGTCGATGTCCTCTCCTGACGACGACGCCACTCGCCGGGCCGGCGCGATCCTGACGATCGATCTCGCAGCGATCGCCGCCAACTGGCGCGGCCTGCGCGACGCCGGCCGCGCCGACGGCCGTCCGGTGGATTGCGCCGCCGTGCTCAAGGCCGATGCCTACGGCACTGGCCTTGCAATCGTGGGCCCCAAGCTGGCGGCGGAGGGTTGCCGGCAGTTCTTCGTGGCGCATATCGACGAAGGAATAGAGCTGCGGCGCGTGTTGCCCGGGCATCCGATCTATGTCCTGAACGGCCTGCTGGCCGGCACCGAGGGCGATTTCGTCGAGCACGGCCTCACCCCGGTACTCAATCATCTTGGCCAGCTCAACGCCTGGCGCGCCGCGGCGCAGCGCTTCAACCAGGCGCTGGATGCCGTCATCCATCTAGACACCGGGATGAATCGCCTGGGCTTCGGCCCCGAGGACGCCCAGGCCCTGATCAACGAGCGTGGTCGCTTGCGCGGACTGCGGCTGGCCTTGTTCATGAGCCATCTCGTGGCGTCGGAGGAGCCGGCCAATCCGATCAACGGCGAGCAGCTCTCCCGCTTCAGGGGGTTCGTGAAGGCCATGCCCGGTGCACCGGCGTCGCTGGCGAATTCCTCAGGCATCTTTCTCGGCCCCGAATATCACTTCGACCTGATGCGGCCTGGCGCTGCCCTCTACGGGATCAACCCCCTGCCTGGGCAGGACAATCCGATGCTGCCGACCGTGGCCCTACACGCACGCATCCTGCAAACCCGTCGCGTTGACGCTCTACAGACCGTTGGATACGGTGGAGCTTGGCGTGCGGCGAGGCCGACGCGTGTTGCCACCATCGGCCTCGGATACGCCGACGGCTACTTTCGCGATTTGATGAACCGCAGTGTCGTCTACATTGGCCAGCAATCTGTGCCCGTGATCGGCCGAATATCGATGGATCTCGTGACGATCGATGTGACCGAGGTGCCAGAGGCCGTTTCGCAGCCGGGTGCCTCCGTGGAAATTCTGGGCGCCAACCTGTCGCCCGACGATCTCGCCGAACGGGCGCGCACCAACGGGTATGAAATCATGACCGCCCTCGGACGGCGCTATCACCGTGTGTATGTCGAAGGCCAGGGCGACATAGCGGGAGAAGAAGCGGGAGAAGAGACGTGAACATTCCGCTGTTGACGGTTCTCGGCCGCATGTCGCTGGCCTTCCTGGAGGCGACCGGGGCAGTGACGGCCTTCGCCTTCCATGCCGTGCGTCAGGCGGTGCAGCCGCCCTACTACCGCCGCCAGATCGTCAGCCAGATACTGGAGATCGGCTACTACTCCTTGCCAGTCGTCGGCCTGACCGCGATCTTCACCGGCATGGTCCTGGCGCTGCAGAGCTATACCGGCTTCGCCCGCTTCTCCGCCGAAAGTGCCATTCCCAACGTCGTTGTCGTATCGCTGACCCGTGAACTGGGCCCGGTCCTTGCCAGCCTCATGGTGGCGGGCCGCATTGGCGCTGCCATTGCCGCCGAGATCGGCACCATGCGCGTCACCGAACAGATCGATGCGCTCACCACGCTGTCGACCGATCCCTTCAAGTATCTGGTGGCGCCTCGCCTGATCGCGGGGATCGTCACCCTGCCGATCCTGGTTCTGGTCGCCGACATCATCGGCATTCTCGGCGGCTTTCTCGTCGGCGTGTACAAACTCGACTTCAACGACACCGCCTACCTGCGCAACTCGTTGGACTTCCTCGAGTTCCAGGACGTGTTCTCGGGTCTCGTGAAAGCCGCGGTCTTCGGATTCCTCATCACCTTGATGGGTTGCTATCACGGCTATACGTCGAAGGGCGGCGCCCAGGGTGTCGGCATGGCGACAACCAATGCCGTGGTCTCGGCATCGATCCTGATTTTCACTTTCAACTACTTCATCACCGAAGCGTTCTTCGCCCGATGAGCGCCGCCGCGAAGATCGCCTTGCGCGGCGTCACCAAATCCTTCGGGCCCAAGAAAGTGCTGCAGGGCATCGATCTCGACGTGGCGCCGGGCGAATCGATGGTGGTGATCGGCGGCTCCGGCACCGGCAAATCGGTGCTGCTCAAATGCATCCTCGGATTGATGACGCCGGATCGCGGCTCGATCAGTGTCGACGGCGAGGAAACCGTCGGCTTCAACGACCGCAGCCGCGCCCGCGTCATGCGCAAGTTCGGCATGCTGTTCCAGGGCGGCGCCCTGTTCGATTCGCTGCGCGTCTGGGAAAATGTCGCGTTCGGCCCGATCCAGAGCGACGGCATGAAGGCCGAAGAGGCTCGCGAGGTTGCCGTCGCCAAGCTGGGCGCCGTCGGCCTCGGGCCCGAAATCGGCGAACTGTTCCCCTCCGAGCTTTCCGGCGGCATGCAAAAGCGTGTGGCGTTGGCACGCGCCATCGCCCGTGAACCCGAGATCATCTTCTTCGACGAGCCGACCACCGGGCTCGACCCGATCATGGCCGACGTCATCAACGACCTGATCGTGAAGTGCGTCAGCGACCTCGGCGCCACCGCCGTGTCGATCACCCACGACATGGCGAGCGCGCGCAAGATCGGCCATCGCATCGGCATGCTCTACGAGGGCCGGCTGATCTGGCAGGGACCGGTCGCCGACATCGATCACTCCGGCAACGCCCATGTCGACCAGTTCATTCATGGCCGCGCCGAGGGGCCGATCCGCATGCAGGTCCGGAAGCTCTGACCATGGCGCGCGCGCCCAGCCTCTCCCAGACACGGCGGTGGTTTGCCGAGGAACTGCGTGCCGTCGGCCATCTCCGAGACGAGCGCGTCGTCGAAGCCTTCGCTGCCGTGTCGCGCGAGCTCTTCGCCGGCCCCGGACCGTGGCGCATCTTTCATTTCGTCGATGGCTACTGGACGACTGCCGACGCCGATCCGCGCCGGCTCTATCACAACGTCCTGATAGCGCTCGACGAGAGTCGCCGCCTCAATATCGGCGAGCCTTTGCTCTGGGCAAGCCACTTCGACCGTATCGGCGTGCAAGAGGGCGCACGCGTGCTGCAGGTCGGCGCGGGATCGGGCTACTACACCGCGATCCTCGCCGAATTGGTGGGGCCCGACGGACAGGTCGAGGCCATCGAGATCGACAGGCCGCTCGCCGAGGCCGCGCAGCGTAATCTCGCGGCCTGGCCAAACGCCCACGTCCGCCTGGGCGACGCGAGCCAGCCGATCGACGGGCAATGGGACCTGATCGTGGCGTTCGCTGGGGCGACCGCGCCGCACGCCTGGTGGCTCGATGCGCTGGCCGACGGCGGCCGTCTGCTGTTGCCACTGACCGCCGAGCAACGGGGCGGCTTCATGCTGCGCCTGGACCGCCGCGACGACGGCTTCGCCGCGCGTTCCGCCGGCTGGGTCGGCTTCTACCCCTGCGCCCGCGCGCGCAGCCCGGAGGACAACGCAGCGCTCGGCCAGGCGCTCGCCGATTTCGTGGGCCAGCAGGCGGTACGCAGCTTGCGCCGCGACCATCACGACAAGGACGATTCGTGCTGGCTGCATCGCGAGGGCTGGTGCCTCTCCAAGCGGGAGCTGCATTGATGGCCCGGCCGATGAAGCGCTTCGTCTGCCAGTCGTGCGGTTCCGTCACCACCAAGTGGAACGGCCGCTGCGAGAGCTGCGGCGAGTGGAACACCATCGTCGAGGAAGCAGCGCCCGCGCCCGGTCCGGCAGGCGGCGGCCTGGCGCGCGGCAGCAAGGGCCGGCTGCTCGAATTCGCCGGCCTGACGGGCACGACACCGCAGGCACCGCGCTACAAGAGCGGCATCGCTGAATTCGACCGGGTGTGTGGCGGCGGGCTCGTGGTCGGCTCGGCGCTGCTGATCGGCGGCGATCCCGGCATCGGCAAATCGACGTTGCTGCTGCAGGTCGCGGCCGCGCTGGCGCGCCAGAATACGTCCTGCGCCTACATCTCGGGCGAGGAGGCACTCGACCAGGTGCGCTTGCGCGCCGAGCGGCTGGGCCTGGGCGATGCGCCGGTGCAGCTCACCGCCGCAACCTCGGTGCGTGACATCGTGGCGACGCTCGAGCGCGCCGATGCACCGAAGGTCGCGGTGATCGATTCCATCCAGACCATGTGGCTCGACACGGTCGACAGCACGCCCGGCACAGTGACGCAGGTTCGCGCCTCCTCGCAGGCGCTGGTCGAACTCGCCAAGCGCCGCGGCATCGCCGTGCTGCTGGTTGGCCACGTGACCAAGGACGGCGCCATCGCCGGCCCCCGCGTGCTCGAGCACATGGTCGACACGGTGCTCTATTTCGAAGGCGAGCGCGGTCACCAGTTCCGCATCCTGCGCACGGTCAAGAACCGCTTCGGCCCGACCGACGAGATCGGCGTGTTCGAGATGTCCGATCGCGGCCTCTCCGACGTCGCCAATCCGTCGGCGCTGTTCCTGGGCGAGCGCCGCGGCAACGTCTCGGGCGCTTGCGTCTTCGCCGGCATCGAGGGCACCCGGCCGCTGCTGGTCGAGATCCAGGCGCTGGTGTCGCCCTCCTCCTTCGGCACGCCGCGCCATGCCGTGGTCGGCTGGGACTCCAATCGGCTCGCCATGGTGCTGGCCGTGCTCGAAGCCCGCTGCGGCGTCGCCATTGGCGCCAACGATGTCTATCTCAACGTCGCCGGCGGCTTGAAAATCGGGGAGCCGGCGGCCGACCTGGCTGTGGCCGCGGCCGTCGTCTCGTCGCTGGCCGATGAACCGGTACCGGCCGAAATGGTCGTGTTCGGCGAGATTGGCCTCGGCGGTGAGGTTCGCCCGGTCGGCCAGCGCGAGGCGCGGCTGCGCGAGGCGGCGAAACTCGGCTTCCGCAGCGCCCTGGTGCCACGCGGTCGGGCCGGCACGGCACCCGCGCCACGCGGCCCCGAGGCCATCGCCATTGACGAAATCGAGCATCTGACCGACCTTGTGGCTCGCTTTCAGCCGGCGAACAGGGCACCCAAGCGTCCGCGGCGCGAGGGCGCCCCCGACCGTCGGCGCGAATAGGTCACGAGGCGTACTGGCGGAGTCGATGGAACAGCTTGGAATTACCGTTTTCGACGTCGCCGTCATTGCCGTGGCCGTGTTCGGGGCCGTCATCGGCATGTCGAGCGGCTTTGCCCATGCCGTCATGTTCATCGGTTCATGGATCGGCGCCGGCTGGCTCGCCTGGCGGTTCGCCAAGGTCGTCCAGCCCGAGGTCGAACAGGTCGTGGGCAGTGCCGAACTGGCCTATTTCATCTCGATGCTGGCAGTCTTCGTCGCCGCCCTGATCGTGCTGGTGATGCTGACCAATGCGCTGTCGCGCTCCATCCGGTCGAGTCCCTTGGGCAAACCAGACCGCATTCTGGGCGCCGGCTTCGGCGTCCTGTGTGCCTGGGTGGCGGTTGGCTTGGCCTTTTTGTTTTATGGCTATCTCGGCCCGCGGACGCTGCCGCCGGCCGTCGAGGGCGCCGCCACCTTCCCGATGATCAAGGAAATGGCGACTTTCGTCGAACCCTATCTGCCGACCGGCTTCCGCAATCGCCTCCAGCGCCCGGGCATGGAAACAGGCATCGGCGCGGTTTCGCCACCGTCTCCCGCGGCCTCAACTGCTCCGACCGCCCCTTCCGCGGCGCCGCCGGCCACCGAAGATACCAAACCGCCGCAGTGAGTTATCCTTGATGGCGTAACCGGCAGCACCCAGATATAACCCCGCCGTGCCAGACAACTTGAAGCCCTTCGACCACGACCTCGACAAGTTTCACGAGGAATGTGCGTTGTTCGGCATCTACGGCACTTCAGACGCTGCTGCTCATACCGCGCTCGGCCTGCATGCCCTGCAGCATCGCGGCCAGGAAGCCTCCGGCATCGTCACCTTCGACGGCCGCCACTTCCACGATCACCGCGCCTCGGGCCTGGTCGGCGCCATTTTCGGTGAGCAACAGGTGATGGCCCGGCTCAAGGGCTATTCGGCGATCGGCCATAACCGCTACGCCACGACCGGCGGCCCCTCCGACCGCAACATCCAGCCGATCTTCGCCGACTTCGATTTCGGCGGCATGGCGCTGGCCCACAACGGCAATCTCACCAACGCCTACCTCCTGCGCAAGGAACTGGTGCGCATCGGCTGCCTGTTCCAGTCGACCAACGACACCGAGGTCATCAACCACCTGATCGCCCGCTCCGACTTCTCGACGGTGCAGGACCGGCTGATCGACGCCCTCGGCAAGGTCAAGGGCGCCTACTCCCTCCTGCTGCTGACCAACGAGGCGCTGATCGGCGTGCGCGACCCGCTGGGCGTGCGACCGCTAGTCCTCGGCAAGCTCGAGGATTCCTGGATCCTGACCTCGGAGACCTGCGCGCTCGACATCATCGGCGCCCGCTTCGAGCGCGACGTGGAGCCCGGCGAGATCATCATCATCGACGGCCACGGCCCGCGCTCGATCAAGCCCTTCCCCAAGCAGCCGCGCCGCTTCTGCGTCTTCGAGCACATCTACTTCGCCCGCCCCGACTCGCGACTCGAAGGCGTCGGCGTCTACGAGGCGCGCAAGCGCATCGGCGAGGAACTGGCCAGGGAAAGCCCGGTGCAGGCAGATGTCGTGGTCCCGGTGCCCGATTCGGGCGTGCCGGCGGCGATCGGCTATGCCCACGGCTCCGGCCTGCCGTTCGAGCTCGGCATTATCCGCAATCACTATGTCGGCCGCACCTTCATCGAGCCGGCCGACCACATCCGCCATCTCGGCGTGCGCCTGAAGCACAATGCCAACCGTGCGCTGATCGAGGGCAAGCGCGTGATCCTGGTCGACGATTCGATCGTGCGCGGCACGACGTCGAAGAAGATCGTCGAGATGGTGAAGCAGGCCGGCGCCCGCGAAGTGCACATGCGCATCGCTGCCCCGCCCACCACCAACCCGTGCTTCTACGGCATCGACACGCCCGAACGCGACAAGCTGCTGGCCTCGCACTACGACGTGGCCGGCATGGCGAAGTTCATCGGCGTCGATTCGCTGGCCTTCGTGTCGATCGACGGCCTCTACCGCGCGATGGGCCTGCCCGGCGGTCGCGATCCCGCGCAGCCTGCCTTCTGCGACGCCTGCTTCACTGGCGACTATCCGACCACGCTCGACGACCAGGTCGGCATCGAAGATCGCCAGCTCTCGTTCCTCGCCGAATCCGTCTAGGACCGCTGTCGTGACAGCCGCTCTCGCTGGCCGTCTGGTCGGTCGACTGGCGCTGATCACCGGCGCCTCGCGCGGTCTGGGGGCAGCCGCTGCACTGGCCTTTGCCGCCGAAGGCGCGCACTGCGTGCTGGTCGCCCGTACCGTGGGCGGGCTGGAAGCCCTGGACGACAAGATCAAGGCACTGGGCGGCACGGCCACCCTGGTGCCGCTCGACGTCACCGACAGTCCCGGCATCGACCGGCTGGGCGCCGCCCTCCACGAACGCTTCGGCCGTCTCGACGTACTGCTGGCCAACGCCGGCATCCTGGGCGGGCTGTCGCCGATCGGCCACATCGAGCCCAAGCTGTTCGAACAGATCATGGCGGTGAACGTCACCGCCAACTGGCGGCTGATCCGCTCGCTCGATCCGCTGCTGCGCGCCTCGGACGCCGGACGCGCCATTTTCGTGACCTCGGGCATCGCACGCCGGGTCGTGCCCTACTGGAGCGCCTACGCCGCCAGCAAGGCCGCCCTCGACATGCTGGTCGGCGTCTACGCCGCCGAGATCGCCCACACCCAGGTCCGGGCCAATCTCTACAATCCCGGTCCGATGCCTACGGGCATGCGCAGCGAAGCCTTCCCGGGCGAGGATCAGGCCACGCTGCCGCCGCTCGAGGCGCACGCCGAGGGCCTGATCCGGCTCGCCCTTCCCTCCTGCACGATGAACGGCCAGTGGATCGCCGGCGACGAGGCATTGCACCGCTAGCGTGGACCATTTCGTGCCACGCCTGGACGGCGTTCGTTTGTCCGGTATCAGTGTCCGGAATTCGCCGCCAAGCCGTTGATCGTTAAACGAAATCGCCGCAACGGCTGGCACAGAATCAACGCATATCCTTTTCAAAATGCGTGTTCGGTTTCGTCACCGCGAAGTGGACCATTCGTGGACCATAAAAAACGCCCGCCGGATTTCTCGGGCAAGCGTCTTCCATCGTGACAGAAAATATAGCTCAGACCTGCTGAACCTGTAAATTCATCACCGCGTTGATATTAGCGCGCCATGCCCGTCGCCCCATCCGGCACGTCGTAGAAGGCCAGGATCATCGCGACGCTGGTGTAATGCCCCATCAGGGTGACGACGTCGGTGACGCCGACGTGGCCGAGCGCCTTCACGGCGCGGTCGTGGAGGCCGCGCGGCACCCACCGGGCGTTGGAGAGCACCATCGCCATCTCATAGACGACCTGTTCGCGTTCGTCGTCGAACGCGGCCGGCATCCCGCCCAGGATCGCCTCGACCTTGGCCGCCGGCAGCCCGACTTCCTTCGCAAGCCGCTCGTGCGCCGCCGTCGGATAGGCCGAACGCCAGTGGCTGGTGATGACGCAGACGGCGATTTCGCGCTCGCGTTCGCTGAGCGAATATTGACCTGGCTGGAAATGCGCGCCGAACGGGGCGGAGACTTTCGCGAGCTTCGGATTATGGATCCAGATCTTGGTCGGGCCCGGCAGGCGCCCGCGCGCGCCAATCATGGCGTCGTAGCCTTCCTTTTGCTCGGGGGTCATCTTGTCGTACGGGATTTCGGCGTAGCGGCCGAAGGTGGGCGTCTCGGACATCGGTCTTCCTCCATTTCTGTCGTTGTCTTGTGCCTGCATCGGGCGACGGGCCGGCGACGCTGTCAACCCGACGCACTCTTGGCTAGGCTTGCCGCAAGGCGACAGGGAGCGGCGGGATGACCAAGGCTGAAGCGATCGCATTGGCGGAGTACCGCCGCGCACACGTGCCCTTGTACAACGACCAGAAGCTCAAGCTCGGCGTCTTTGCCGCGAACTGCAGCCACGGGGTCAACATCTCGCACGCGCCCACCACCTACAAGGTGACCTGGGAGCACACGTCCGAAATCGTCAAGCGCGCCGATGCCATGGGCTTCGAGCTGGCCCTGCCGGTGGCGCGCTGGCGGGGCTTCGGCGGGACGACCGACTTCAACGGCGAGTCGTTCGAGACCTACACCTGGGCGGCAGGCCTGGCCCAGGCGACGAAGAACATCATGATTGCCGCGACGTCGCATGTGCCGACGGTGCACCCCATCGTTGCCGCCAAGCAGGCGACGACCATCGACCACATCTCCAACGGACGCTTCGCCCTCAATCTCGTGATGGGTTGGTTCACGCCTGAGATGGAGATGTTCCAAGGCACCCAGCGGGCACACGACGATCGCTACCGCTACGGCGCCGAGTGGCTCGCCGTCGCCAAGCGCCTGTGGACCGAGGAGGCGCCGTTCGATTTCGAGTCGGAGCATTTCCACATCAAGCAGGCCCAGGCCCATCCCAAGCCGATCCAGAAGCCCTACCCGGTCCTGATCAACGCCGGTCATTCGCCGGCGGCCACGGATTTCGCCGCCCGCGAGGTCGATTTCAGCTTCGTGGGCTTCGACAGCATCGACGCCGTCAAGGCCGTGGCCGCCCGGGTCCGCGAGAAAGCGCGCACGGACTATCAACGTGACATCGGCATCTTCACCTCGGCCCTCGTCGTTTGCCGCGAGACCGAGGCCGAAGCGCGCCAAGTCTATCGCAGCATCATCGACCAGGGCGACTGGGTCGCCGCGGACAATCTCATGAAGGTGCTGGGCATCGAGAGCCAGTCGTTCAACGACCGCATCCAGAAGTATCGCGAGCGACTGGTCGCCGGCTGGGGCACGAATCCGATCATCGGGACGCCGGAGCAGGTGACCTCGCAGCTCGCCCAGCTCTCGGCAGCCGGCATCGACGGCGCGGTGTTCGGCTTCCTCGACTATAACGAGGAGCTCAAATATTTCGACAATGCGGTGATGCCGCTGCTGCGCCAGGCGGGGCTGCGGCGCTAGAGCAAGATGATGTCGGATTAAATCGGTTGAGCGACTTCCAGGGATCTCCAATCATCGTCTTCCGGACCGCGGGCGTCCCGCTCGCT
>JAQSDW010000023.1:59214-73605 GCA_029946105.1 Reyranella sp.
GGGGGGGGCACGCCCGCGGTCCAAATGAGCACGAAAACGGAGTCCGAAGCTCAAATCATCCCGCAATTGACGGCGACGTCGGCCGAAACCCTCAGCGCTGCGGCTTGGCGCGGCTCGCGAAGGGATTGTCGGGCTTGCGCATATTCACGCGGATCGGCACGCCCGGCATGCTGAAGTCGTCGCGCAACCGGTTGACCAGGAAGCGCAGGTAGTCGTCGCCCAGCTCGTCGGGCTGGCTCACGGAGATCATGTAGGTCGGCGGACGGATCTTGGTCTGCGTCATGAAGCGGAGCCGGATGCGCCGGCCCTTGGCGAGCGGCGGCGGATGCAGCGTTTCCATCTCGCGCAGCCAGCGATTGAGGATCGGCGTGGTGAGGCGCTTGTTCCAGATGTCGTAGGTCTCGAACACCTTCGGCATCAGCCGTTCGACACCGCGGCCGCTCAGCGCCGAGAAGCCGACGATCGGCACGTCCTTCACCTGGGCGAACGACGATTCGAGCCGGTCGCGCAGCTTCTTCCATGCCTTGGTCGACTTGGCCTGATCGTCGGCCAGCAGATCGGTCTTGTTGACGGCAATGACCAGCGCCCGTCCCTCCTCGATCACCCGGCCGGCGACGGCGAGATCCTGCTTCTCCAGCATGTCGCCGGCATCGAGCACGACGACCACGACATCGGCGAGGCGAATGGCGTCGAGCGTATCGGCGACGGACGCGGCCTCCAGCCGCTTTTCGATGCGGCTGCGGCGGCGCATGCCGGCGGTATCGACCAGGCGGATCGCCCGCCCACGCCACTGCCATTCGACGCGAATCGAATCGCGCGTGATGCCGGCCTCGGGACCGGTCAGCACGCGCTCGGAGCCGACCAGCCGGTTGAGCAGGGTCGACTTGCCGACATTGGGACGGCCCACGATGGTGAGCAGCATCGGCCGCTTGCTGGCTTCGGCGGCGGCTTTCTCCTCGTCGTCCTCGTCTTCAGGCATCGGCGCGATGTGCTGGGCCAGCGCCTCATGGAGATCGCTCAGCCCCTCGCCATGCTCGGCCGAGACCGGAATCGGCTCGCCCAGGCCAAGTCCATGGGCTTCGGCCAGACCGTTCTGGCCCGCCCGCCCCTCGCACTTGTTGGCCACCAGGATCACCTTGGCGGAACGCTTGCGCAGCCAGTTGGCGAAACTTTCGTCGAGCGGCAGGACACCGGCGCGAGCGTCGATCAGGAACAAGACGACGTCGGAGGCTTCCACGGCGCGTTCGGTGAAGCGGCGCATGCGCGCTTCCAGAACCTCGCCGCCCACGGTCTCCCAGCCGGCGGTGTCGAGCAGCGTGAAGGCAAGATCGCCGAGCTGCGCCGGCGCCTCGCGGATATCGCGGGTGACGCCGGGCTGATCGTCGACGAGCGCATGGCGGCGCCCGACCAGCCGGTTGAAAAGCGTCGACTTGCCGACGTTGGGTCGCCCGACGATAGCTACCCTGGGGGCTACCCTGGAGGCGACCCGCGGCGGGCGCGTGTCGTCAGCGGTAGGCAATGAGCCGGCCTGAATCGGTCAAGACGTAGATCGTGCGATTGGCGATGATGGGCGCAAGCCGCACCGGGTCGCGCACGTCGAGCTTGCCGAGGATTTCTCCGGTGTAGGGCGACAAAGCGAGCATCTCGCCGAGCGAGCCGACCACCAGCAGGCGGTCGCCGGCCAGGACGGGACCGCCCCACAGCACTGGCTTGCGGCGCTTTTCGTCCGAATACTGCGTGAGCGGCGTCACCCACTTTATCTTGCCGTTGTCGCGATCGACCGCCACGACGTCGGCGCTGCCGCTGACGACGAACAGGAAGCGACCCGCGATCCAGGGGGTCTGGTGGCCGCCGATACCCCGTTCCCAGATACGCTGACCGCTGCGCAGCTCGACCGCGGCAAGCTGGCCCGCCGAGCCCATTGCATAGACGACGCCACGATCGATCACCGGACGACCGCGGATGTCGGCCAAGTTGCCGAATGCCCGGACTTCGTGGCGCGGGCCGATCAGCGACTCGTTCCAGATCGCCCGGCCGTTGTCGAGGCGCAGGCCGACCAGCTCTCCGGAGCTGAAGGGCGCCACGACATACTCGCCCGAACCGGCCGGGCTGTTGCCGCCGACGTAGCCCGCGACCTCCTGCAGGGCCGTATATTGCCAGAGGTCCGAGCCATCGACGGCCGCCATGGACTGGAGCTTGTTGTCGATGCTGATGGCGAACACGCGATCGCCGAAGACCAGCGGCGCGCCGCGCACGGGCGCGCTCACCGTCGAATTCCAGATTTCCTTGCCGTTGGAGGGATCGAGCGCAAAGACCGCCGCGAATCCCGTCGTCACGAACAGCCGCCCGCCATAGTAGGCGAGGCCGCCGCCGAATTCGTCGGTATCGCGCGCCTTTTCAGGCTCCAGCGTGACCCGCCAGATCAACTTGCCGGTATCGGCCTCGAAGGCGGAGACCTGGCTCTGGGCGTCCTTGGCGAACACCTTGCCCTCGGCCATGACCGGCGGCGTCGTGAGAATGCGCGACGACGACGACCCGGAGCCCACGTCAGCCGTCCAGATCATCTTCGGCGAATCGCTGACCGCGAGATGCTGCATGGCATAGTTGGCGAAGCCGCCGGATTGAGGCCACGAGTCGTTGACTGCGGGCGCCGGCAGAACGATCTGCACGCTCGCCATATCCTTGTCGGGCTCGAGGTCGCTGCGATCGCCCAACACCGAGACACGCTCGCCCGGCAGCGGCACCTTCGACTTGCCGAAGATGTCCATGATGTCGGTCAAGCCATCGCAGCCAGACAATGAGACGGCCATCAGGCCGGTGGCGAGAAATGCCCGGAGATCACGCATACGCGGCACGCTCAGCATGGTTCTACTTCGCCTCGGCCGCGGCATAGAGGTTGAGCATCGCCGACGCGCGTTGCGCGGCACCCTGGGGCGTGCCCGGGTCCGTGGCGATCTCACCCCAAATTTCGCGCGCCCGCTTGGCGTCGCCTTTGCGCACGGCTTCGAGCGCCTGCACTTCGCGCACGCTGATGCGGAACGGACGGTCTGGTCCGGCCAACGAGTTCAGCTTGGCCGCCATCTCATCGGCCTTGGGCGTATCGACGCTCTTCAGGGCGGCGATCACCTTGGCGAGATCGGCGAGTTCCGGCACCGACAGCTTGGCTGCCACGGCCGTCAGGGCGGAGACCTGCTCGTCCGGGGTCTTCTCCAACTGGGCGACGATCAGGGCGGCCAGCGACCGGTAGGGCTCGCGGGCATCCGTCGCCTGCTTTTCGAGGTCGGCGCGGGCTGCAGCAACATCCGGCCCGATCTTGGCCAGGGCCATCGAATAGGCGGCACTGGCGGCGGCGCGCTGGCCGGCATCGTACTGGCGCCAGCCGACCGTGCCTACAACGACGACGACCACTGCCACGGCGCCCGCCACCACCAAAGTGCCATAGCGGTTCCACCACAGCTTGAGGTCATCCTTGCGGACGGCCTCGTCAACTTCCTGAAGGACGGCGGAGTCGGACAACGCAGGGCTCCATATTATCGCGAAAAATCAACAGCTTCAGCGGCGGTTCATAGCCGCCCCCCCTGGTTTTGGCAAACCTTGCGGGAGGCATTTCGGGAGCTTTACCGGCCCCGGCGCTTCTGTAACAATTCGGCCCAACGACATGGTTCAAGCCGCGATCGCATGAGCACTCTCTACCGGTTGGCAGACCAACGGGCCCGGCGTCGGATTGTCTCATTCGACCGGCGGGAACTGTCCCGTCTGCTGGGGCTCTACAGCATGCGGGTCGCCTCGGGAGAATGGCGGGACTACGCCATCGACTTCCGCCCCGGCATGGCGATCTTCTCGATCTTCCGCCACACCTCGGAACAGCCGCTGTTCGCCATCGCCAAGGTGCCCAACGGGGCCCAGGGCGGCTACGTGGTCTACAATGGCCCACGCAAGCTGGCGCACGGCGATTCGCTCGAAGACGTTCTCAGCGTCTTCGACCGTAAACTTCGACTGCTGCTCGGGTAGCTGTAGGCCAGGCGCGCTGGTTGCGCGCTTTACTTGCCCTTTTCCGGCGTCGTCGCCGCACCGATACCGGCACCCAGGGCTGCGCCCACCAGCGCCGGGGCGACGATCGGCCAGCCGGCAATCGCACCCACCGCCAGGCCTGCGCCTGCGCCAATACCGCCGCCGGTGACCGCACGTTCGCCCCAGGTATCGCCACAGGCGGATACGGACAGGGCCAGGGGAATCAGGAGAATGGAGGCGAGCTTGGTAGCCATGGTGCGAACCTCAGAGGGAAATGGGCCGGTTCAGGCCGTTGAAAATATGCTTGGTCGCCCGAGGGGCGTTTCAACATACCTTCTGGTAATTAATTATAATTGTCAAGATAGTGATATAACTAGTTGTTTTCATTATATATATTTCTAAGGAAGTTCAGTCAAAGGCCTTTGCGTAGATCTCGGGCTTAAAACCCACGATCAGGCGTCCTCCCACGTCCAGAACCGGGCGCTTGATCATCGAGGGCTGGGCCTGCATCAGCGCGATCGCCTTGGCCTCGTTGAGTCCGGTCTTGTCGGCATCCGGTAGCTTGCGGAAGGTCGTGCCGGCGCGGTTGAGCAGCACCTCCCAGCCCACCGCCTTCGACCACGCCTGCAGGGCCGCGCGTCCGATGCCTTCGGTCTTGTAGTCGTGGAAGGCGTAGGCGATGCCATGGCCGTCGAGCCAGGTACGCGCCTTCTTCATCGTGTCGCAGTTCTTGATGCCGTAGATCGCCACCGGCCCGGTCAAATCGCCCTCGCCGGTTCGCTGTCGAGCAGGGCCTGGTCCTCGATCTGGATGGTGGTGTGATCGAGGCCGAACCCGGACTTCATTGCGTCTCGGGCAGCTTCCAGTGTCGGCCCTGCCCGCGCCAAGTCGGCCACCACGAGATGGCAGCTCATGGCATCGAGGCCGGAGGTGATGGTCCAGACATGGAGATCGTGCACAGCCGTCACCCCGTCGATCTCAAGCAGCTTGCGCTCCAGCAGCGCGACATCGACTTCGGGCGGCGTGCCCTCCATCAGGATATGGACGACCTGCTTCAGCATCATCCAGGTGCGGGGCACGATGAAGAGGCCGATGCCGGCACCGATCACCGGGTCGGCCAGCTTCCAGCCGGTGAACATCACGACCAGGGCGGCGATGATGACGCCGAGCGAGCCCAGCATGTCGGCCATCGCTTCGAAATAGGCGCCCTTCACGTTCAGGCTTTCCGTCGACCCCGCCGTCAGAAGCTTCATGCTGATCAGATTGACGATGAGACCGGCTACCGCCACCACCAGCATCGGGCCGCTCAGGATCTCGGGCGGATCCTGGAAGCGCCGGTAGGCCTCGTAAAGGATGTAGACCGTGAGCAGCAGCAGGACGACGGCGTTGGTCAACGCCGACAGGACTTCCGTGCGCACATAACCGTAGGTCTTGTCCGGGGTCGCCGGCCGTTCGGCGAAGCGGATGGCGAGCAGCGCCAGCGCGAGGCCCCCGACGTCGGTGAGCATGTGGGCCGCGTCGGCGAGCAGCGCCAGGCTGCCCGTGATCAGGCCACCCGCGACCTCGACACCCACGAACGATGCCGTGAGCCCCAGGGCCCATTGCAGCCTCGACTTGTGCCGGCCGCCAGCCGTCGCGCCGAGCGACGGCGCGTGTGAATGTCCCGTACCCATGATCGCCGCCCTAAAGGACGGGCTCAGTCGAACAGTCTGCGGAGGAACGAGCCGCCGCCGCCGTGTCCGCCGCGGGAACCGCGGCCGCCATGTCCGCCGCCATGCGCCGACCGGTTGCCATCTTCGTAGCGGCCCTGATCGGCGTAGGACTGGCTCGGCTGCTGCTGCTGTGGCGGGGCGGCCGGTGCCTCTTCCTTCGCGCTGCGCTCGATGATCTTGTCGAGCTCGCCACGATCGAGCCAGACGCCGCGGCATTTGGGGCAATAGTCGATCTCGATTCCCTGGCGCTCGCTCATGACGAGATCGACCCGGCAGGTCGGGCAAAGAAGCCCTTGCCCATTGCTGTCGGCGGCGTTGGACATTTTTCTTTCTCCTGGATGGAAACGCGTGGTGGCGGACTATAGCCGCTCGAACCAGCGTCTTCCTCCTTGAAATCAGGCCACGCCCCACACCCTGCCAGGAAGATGTGAAGATCAGGCGGCCACGGAACGTCGGCGCCACGCCGAGGGCGGAACGCCCACCACATTCTTGAAGGCCCGACTGAAGGCGGCCTCGGAACCGTAGCCGATCTCGGCGGCAATGGTTGCCATGTTGGCGTTGCCGCCGCTTAGTAGCCCCGAAGCGATCTGCATCCGCCACTTCGCGAGATAATGCATCGGCGGCATGCCGACGAGATCGGTGAAACGCTCGGCCAGCACCGAGCGCGACAGCCCGACATCCTTGGCCAGCTCCTCGATCGTCCAGTTGCGCGCCGGACTTGCGTGCATCATCGACAGGGCCTTGCCGACGAACGGGTCGCGCAGACCCGCCAGCCATCCGGCCTGCTCGCGCGGCAGCGCTTCGAGGTACTGACGGACGACCTCGATGAACATGAGTTCGCTCAGCTTGGCGAGAACGCTTTCGCCGCCGGCGCGCTTGTCCGCCGTTTCGCTTTGCGCCAGGCGGATGAACTGACCAAGCCAGTTCGCGTCGTCGCCGCGTGGTCTTCCGGTCTTGATGACCGGTGGCAGGTTGTCGAGCAGTGGATTGAATGGATGAGCGTCACAGGCGAGGAAGCCGCAGACCAATTTGACCGAGGGCGGCCCCTCACCGCCCAGGCTCTTGAAGAACGGCAAAGGTCCGGCTGTCGCCGCCTCCATTTCCGCAGGCGTCACGGGCTGGGCGCGCATCCCCGGATTGCTCGACACGACATGCGGGTCGCCGCGCGTGAAGACGATGACTTCACCGGCGTCGACGGCAATCGGCGCCTCGCCGACGATACCGGCAAAGCAGCGGCCTTCAGTGACCACGTGATACGAGATCAGATGCTCGGCACCCAGCAGGACCTTGGGCAGGACCATCTCCCGGGTCGGCTGCTCGGCGACCCACGGATCCCTGGCCACGACATCGAAGAACGTCGCGCCGGTCAGCCGTACCGTCTTCAGCAAATCGGACAGTGCGTCAGCAGCCATTCTGCATCTCCCCGACGCCGGAGCATGCGATCCGGGCGCCTTGTCAACCAACGTGGGAATTTCAGACGCAGTGTCAAGCATCGCGGACGGCCGGTCATTCGCTGCCGGCACCACAAAGCCTAGATCCCTCTCATCGCGCCGCGTCCCCGCGGGACGAGAACCAGACAGAGGAGGAATAGGGTCATGAACGTCCAGACAACCATCCCCGCCACCATCGACCTCGCCACCATCAAGGGCCGCCAGCAGGTCGCCTGGGGTTCCGGCGACTATGCCGTCGTCGGCACCACGTTGCAGATCGTGGGCGAGAACCTCTGCGAGGCCGTCGATCTCCGCAGCGGTCAGCGAGTCCTCGACGTCGCCGCCGGCAACGGCAATGCGACGCTGGCCGCCGCCCGCCGCTTCGCCGACGTGCTGTCGACCGACTACGTCGGCGCACTACTCGAACGCGGTCGCGAACGGGCCAAGGCCGAGCACCTGCCGGTCACCTTCCAGGAAGCCGACGCCGAAGCGCTTCCCTTCGCCGACGCCAGCTTCGATACAGTGCTCTCGACCTTCGGCGTCATGTTCACGCCCAACCAGGAACAGGCCGCGAGCGAGCTCCTGCGCGTCTGCCGGCCGGGCGGGAAGATCGGCCTCGCCAACTGGACGCCCGAGGGTTTCATCGGCCAGCTGTTCAAGAGCATCGGCAAGTACGTGCCGCCCGCTCCCGGCGTGAAGTCACCGGCGCTCTGGGGCACCAAGGCCCGCCTCGATGCCCTGTTCGGCCCGCATGCCACCGTCGCGGCGGAAAGCCGGCACTTCGCTTTCCGCTACAAGTCGCCCCGGCACATGCTGGAGATCTTCCGCGGCTACTACGGCCCGGTCCTCAAGGCATTCGCCGCGATCGATCCGGCGGCCCAGCAGGGCCTCGAGAAGGATCTCCTGGCGCTGTTCGACACCTTCAACACCTCCAGGGACGGCACGCTGGTCGCCCCGAGCGAATATCTGGAAGTGATCATCACCAAGAAGACGTGATCGCGGAACGCTCCGGGCGCGGCGACACTCGCCGCGCCCGGCCTTCCGGATCCGGTTCTCATCAAAGGAATCGCATCGTGATCCTGGGCATGTCGATATCGACTTTCATCTCTCTGCACGTTGTCCTGAGCGTGATCGGGCTCGCTTCCGGCTGCTTCGTCCTGTCGGGCATGCTTGCCTCGAGAAAGCCGGCCGGCCTGACGACCCTCTTTCTCCTCACCACGACCGCGACCAGCGTGACCGGCTTCCTCTTTCCTTTCACGCGGCTCGGCTTGGGCCAGGTAGCAGGCGTGCTCTCGCTCGCCGTGTTGCTGCCGACCCTGCTGGCCCTGTACGGCTACCGGCTGGCCGGACCATGGCGCGGCTTCTTCGCCGCCGGTGCAACGGCTGCCCTCTGCCTCAACTGGGTGATCGCGGTCGCCCAGGCCTTCGCCAAGATCGACGCATTGCAGACGCTCGCGCCGACGCAATCCGCGCCGGTGTTCGTCGGCACGCAGCTCGTGGTCCTGGTGATTTTCACCGGGCTCGGGATATTGGCCGTGCGGTGGTTCCATCCCTGCGCAACGGCGCTCGTCCGCATTCGACTGCCGGCGGCTCCGGTCTAGAGACCCTCAAGGACGGACGTTTACGGGAGCGCTAACGTTTGCATAGTCGAAGCGGGCGTCGTGGCGCGCTTTGGCCGCGCCTGACATCTCGGTGTGCTGGCGGAGCGGCAAGCCGGTCGCGGAGGAAATCCAGATCTGCGAGTCCACGGTGCTCTGCTCGGTCTTGCTTTGGACGCTGTAGAGCTGCGCTGCCTGTCCATCGACCGCTTCGCTGCGCACGGGGCTGCAGGTGTGCTCGGCCTTCTGCATCGCCTGCCGCGCGTCCTGCACGGCCTTGCGGCCGTCATAGGGCCGGCTGGTCCATTGACCGCGGATCTGCATGTACATCGTGTCGCCGGTCCGGATGATCTCGCTCAGGATCGGCTTGCCCGGCGCAGCGGCGCTTTCGATCGAGATCGTCTGATGCACCGGTACCGTGGCCTGCTTGACGATGGCATCCAGCACCGCCTGACAGGCGGCCTCGTCCGCAGCCACGCCGGCGCTCGACAGACAAAGTGCGAGCCCAAGGGCAAGAACCGCGATCTTTCGGTCGGTCGTCGCCATCACATCCTCCCCTATCAAGGGCCGCTTGTGCCCACCGCAGGTGGCAAATTACCCTATGAAGATGGATGAACCCAGGATCCGATACACCGGCGGCTGCCTGTGCGGCGCCTTGCGCTACGAAGCCCTGGGCGAGCCGTCGGCCGCCGGTCACTGCTATTGTGCCGACTGCCGCAAGGCGTCCGGCTCGGGGTTCATCCCGTTCATGGGCTTTCCCAGCACCGCCCTGCGCTTCACCGGCGAGAGCCGGCAATTCCGCTCGAAGGCCTTCAGAGGAGGCGACGCCGTGCGCAACTTCTGTCCGGTCTGCGGCGGCCTCGTGTTCGGCGGGGTCGTGGGCCAATCGACCTCGCACACGATCTATGCCGGCTCGCTCGACGATCCGTCGTCATTCCATCCCTCGATCGCGATCTTCACGCGCGACCGTCCCGACTGGGTCGTCATGCCGCCAGGCTTGAAGACCTTCGAGACGATGCCGGGCTGACGCCGGCCACCCTCAATCCAGCGAGATGCCGGTCTGGACCGCCACGGCCTTCCATTGCCGGACCTCCTCGTCCAGGAAGCGCGCCATCTCGGCGCTGCCCTGCGGCATGACATCGAGGAAGCTGGCGCCGAACTTCTCTTTCACGTCCGGCAGGGTGAGGACGCGGGCGATGTTCTTGGCCAACCGGTCAGGCTGTCGACGATGAAGCTGAAGCCCGCAGTCTCCTGGACCTTCTGGGCGACCAGGCGACCGGTGAAATCGTAGTCAACGCCGGGCGCGTTGCACACCACGAGGCGAGCGGCATTCACCCCGGCGGCATCTTGTCGAATTTCGGCAGGGCCGGATCGAGGCGGTCCCAGGCGTAGCCGCGCGCGGTGTAGAAAACCATTTGCGGCTTGTATCGGCCTGGGTCGTCGAGGCTCGCGGCATGCACGGTGAATAGATCGGGCATGGCCGCGAACGTCAGATAGACGGGCGACCCGCAGGTGGGACAAAAGGCGCGCGTCTTCACGTTGCCGCTGTCGCCCACGATGTCCCACCGCGCCGCCTTGCCTTGGAGCTTCACATCCGTGCGCTTGGGAAAGGTCAGGTAGGAGCCGTGCCCGGTGCCGCTCTTGCGCTGGCAATCGCGGCACTGGCAGTCGGTCTGAACCATCGGTTCGCCGGAGATTTCATAACGGATCGCGCCGCAGGCGCATCCACCGGCATAGGCCTCGCTCATGTTTTCTGTCCTTTCTTGAAATACTTCAACCAGGGTGCCGCATGGAAGGCACTCATCAGCAGGTACATCGGGACCATTCCGGTCAGCAGTGACGCACCGTGCGCGGATGAGCAGAGCGCCTCCATCGGACCTCCGTCAAGATCGCTCGTCAGCAGCGCCATGAGCGCGAAGGTCGGCGCGGCCGCGAAGGACAGCCAGTCGGCCAGGCGGAAGTCCACCAGGTTCATGATGTCTGGCCGCTGGCCTTCGCGGCCGGTGCCGGCTCGTAGCGGTCGTGGTGGCGCACCCATTCCATGGTGAAGCGCAAACTGTCCTCGTCGCGGCCCTTGGGCGTGAGGTCCAGGAGGTTGTACGTGTGCATCATCACCTCCACGCCACGCCCGTATCTCGAATAGGTGTGAAGGACTTCGCCTGCATCGTCCTTGAAGAAGACGCTGACGCCGGGCAATTCACCGCCGTGCGGCGGGCACGTGCCGTAGTTGTAGCGGATTTCACCCTCGGCCATCTCTTCCGGCGTGAAGGTGACGCCGAAATCCCGGTTGAAGTCGGTGCCCTGCGAGGACACCCACTTGAACTGCCAGCCCATGCGGCGACGAAACCGCTCGATGTCGGCGAGCGGCGCACGCGAGACGGCCAGCAGTGTGACGTCGCGCTGCGCCAGGTGTACATTCGCGCCGTCATTGTGGTCGGCCATGTAGGAACAGCTCTTACAGCCTTGCTCCCATCCCGGAACAAACATGAAGTGCTGCACCAGCAGCTGGCGACGGCCTTCGAACAGATCGGCAAGCGTACGCCGGCCCTCGGGCGCATCGAAGACGTAGTTCTTCTCGAGGCGCGCCCACGGCAGTGCGCGGCGCTCGCGCGCGATCTGGTCACCCAGGCGTGTCAGCTCCTTTTCCCGCGCCAGCAGCTTCTTGCGCTCGGCGATCCACTGGTCTCTGGACACGACGGGGTGATTCACGGCGGTGTTCATGGTGTGCTCCTTGATACTGTCGTTGGGGTACTGTCGTTGGCTGTCGGTCACGAGATACACTTAGCGTCAGGTATCGAAGGGTGAGAGTTACAAGTGTGACGGGATTCCGATGGACTCGCTGATCACCGCTGCGGCGCGCGCACTCGTGGCAGGCGACGTCCTCGGCGCCTTGAAGCGGGTGGCGCTGCGCGACGACGCGCCGGCGCTCGCGCTGCGCGGCATCGCGATGGCGCAACTCGGCGATCTCGTTCGCGCCAAGGCCCTCCTGCGAAACGCGGCGCGCGCCTTCGGTCCGAAAGAGGCCGTGGCCCGTGCGAGGTGTGTCGTCGCAGAAGCCGAGATCGCCCTCGTCTCGCGCGACCTCGGCTGGCCGGCAAAAGCACTCGACGCGGCACGCGCGACGCTCGAGGCGCATGGCGACCATGTAAATGCCGCGCATGCGCGTAATCTCGAGGCGCGGCGCCTGCTCCTGATCGGCCGCCTCGACGAGGCCGAACGCACACTGGCCGGGCTCGACCCGACGCCGCTGCCGGCCGCGTCGAGGGTCGCCCATGAGCTGGTGGTGGCGGGCATCGCGATCCGGCGCCTGCAGACGAAGGCGGCGCGCGCTGCCCTCACCCGGGCCGGGCATGCCGCGCACCAGGCCGACGTCCCGGCGCTGACGGCGGAAGTCGAAAGCGCATCCCTCGTGATGAATACACCGGCGGCGCGCCTGATCGCGCGCGGTGGGGAGCGCCCTCTCCTGCTCGAAGAGGTCGAAGCGCTCCTGGCGTCGGGGGCGCTCGTCGTCGATGCGTGCCGCCACGTCGTGCGGGACAGAGACGCGGTGGTTTCGCTCGCGACCCGCCCGGTATTGTTCGCGCTTGCCCGCACCCTGGCTGAAGCGTGGCCGGCGGACGTGCCGAGGAGCGTGCTCATCGCGCGCGCCTTCGGGGCCAGGCACGCCGACGAATCGCATCGCGCGCGGTTGCGGGTCGAAATTGGGCGGCTGCGCGTGGAGCTTCGGGGGCTGGCCGACGTAAGCGCCACGCAGCAAGGTTTTACGCTGGCACCTCGCCGCGACCGCAAGCTCGTCGTGCTGGCGCCGCCGGTCGACGAGCAGCACGGGGCGGTGCTCGCCTTCCTTGCCGATGGCGAGGCGTGGTCGAGCTCGGCACTCGCGATCGCGCTCGGCGCCAGCCCGCGCACCGTGCAGCGGGCCCTCGAGTCGCTCAGCACGGCCGGCAAGGTGCAGTCGTTCGGTCGTGGACCAGCGCGGCGCTGGATGACTCCGCCCGTGCCGGGCTTCCCGACAAGCTTGTTACTCCCCGGCCCCCTGCCGAGCGATTAGGATGGCCGCATGAAAACATCAGCCGCCGAAATCCTCCGCGAGTATGGACCCTTTCCCGGCGCCGACCGCGTGAACGGGGTCACCTTCGACGGCCAGCACGTCTGGTTTGCATCGGGCGACAGGCTGAACGCCTTCGATCCCGAGAGCGGCAAGACAGTGCGGTCGATCGATGTCGCCGCACATGCGGGAACCGCCTTTGACGGCCGGCACCTGTTTCAGATCGCCGAGGATCGCATCCACAAGATCGATCCGAAGACCGGCCGCGTGCTCGCCACGATCCCCGCGCCTGGTGCCGCCGCCGGTGGCGGCGATTCGGGCCTCGCCTGGGCCGAAGGATCGCTCTGGGTCGGGCAGCCCCGGGACCGGAAGATCCATCAGATCGATCCCGAAACCGGGAAGATCCTGCGCACGATAGAGTCCAACCGCGTCGTCACCGGCGTCACCTGGGTCGACGGCGAGCTCTGGCACGGCACCTGGGAAGGCGACGAGAGCGACCTGCGGCGGATCGATCCCCGAACGGGCGAGGTCCTGGAGAGTCTCGGGATGCCGGCCGGAACGGGCGTGTCGGGGCTCGAATCCGATGGCGGCGATCGGCTCTTCTGTGGCGGCGGTAGCAGCGGCAAGGTGCGCGCCGTCCGACGGCCCCGACAAAGCGCCCGATAGGTCCAGCGCCTCATTCAGCGCTTGGCGCACCCCGGGCAAGACGCCTACCGTATTCCGTTGATTTGCGCCGTCGCCGAATAACCGGAGGAGATGACCATGGATGGAGTGTCCCGGACGACCGCTGCGCCCGCTTACGACCCCCCCACCTACGATCCTGGTGCCCGCTTCGATATTGTCGTCAGCGACGTCGAGTTTCGCCGCAACGCCGCCGGTCGCATGCTGATGGCGCGGATCTACCAGCCCAAAGGCAAAGGTCCCTTCCCGACCGTTCTCGATCTGCACGGCGGGGCGTGGACCCGGAAGGACCGCCTGGCCGAAGAGCCGATGGACCGCGCCCTGGCGTCGAGCGGTCTGGTGGTCGTGGCCGTCGATCTCACGCTCGCGTCAGAGGCGCCCTATCCGGCCTGCGTGCAGGACGCCAATTACGCCGTACGCTGGATCAAGGCGAACGCCGCCAAATGGAACGCCGACACCTCCAGACTCGGCGTCTACGGCTCGTCGAGCGGCGGCCATGTCGCCGAACTGCTGGCGATGCGACCGCACGATCCGCGCTACAGCGCCATCCCCCTCGCCGGCACGCCAGCCGTCGACGCTACCGTCGCCTGGGTCGCGATGCGCTCGCCGCCCAGCAACACCATCGCCCGCTACGAGAATGCGGAGCGTCGCAAGAACGAGACCATGATCGAGAGCAACAGGATTTTCTTCTCGCCGTGGGAGACGATCCACGAAGGCAACCCGCAGGAAATCCTAGAGCGCGGCGAAAAGGTCGCGCTGGTGCCGTTCCTCGTCATGCAGGGCGCGCTCGACGACAATGTCCTGCCCGCAATGCAAGAGAAGTTCGTCGCAGCCTACCGGGCGGCGGGCGGCCCCTGCGACTATCGCCTGTTCGAGGACTCGACCCACGAATGGGTCGCCGTGCCCGGCCC
>JAQSDW010000024.1 GCA_029946105.1 Reyranella sp.
GATGAGCCGGACCTTGAAGGCTTCGCGTTGCAGATGAAGCGCGCAACAGACGCCGACCAGGCCGGCGCCTATGACAGTGACACTGCGTCCGCTTTCCATTCGAGACTATCCTGTTGTGTCGTCCTGAGCGAAGCGAAGGACCTCGCCGATCGACTAGATGCGGGACGTGCTACGTCTGCATCGGGCGTGAGATCCTTCGCTCCGCTCAGGATGACAACCTACCCGTTCGGTTCGGTTCAGTTCGGCGAGAACGAGACGGTCGAGGGGATCTCCTCGATGCCCATGGTCTTGAGCGAGGCCCGCATGCGCGTCTCATTGTGGCCGAGCAGGATGTTCCACTCCGCCCAGCGGTTGAGGAACTTCGACCAGCGCTGGTCTTCCTCCAGGCGCAGGCCGATATAGCCGGGCAGGGCCACGCGCGGCGTGGGATTGACGAAGTCGCCGAGGCCGGGGTTCTTGGTCTTCATCACCATGCTGGCCAGCACCGTCGTGGTGAAGGCATCGGCACGGCCCGAGGACACCGCGAGCGCCACCTGGGAGATGTCCTGCATTTCGATCTTGGTGGCCTTGGGCGCCATCTTGCTCAGCAGCAGCGAATCAGACGTGCCGGTCATGACCGCGACCTTGACGTCGGGCTTGTTGTAGTCGGCCCACACCTTGCCGTGGAATTTCGGGTTGTTCACCGTCACCCACTCGATCCAGTAGATTGGCCCCGCGAAGTCGATGGCCGTGGCGCGGAGCGGCGTCGCTTGGAGGCCAAAGTTCATGTCGACCTTGCCGGCCTGCAGCGACAGCACCGCCTCGGCAAAGCCGCCGACCTCGACCGGCTCGAAGGTGACCTTGAGCTCCTTGGCGATGTCCTTGCCCATCTCGACCATGGCGCCGACCCATTCGCCGCTCGCCTTGTCGCGCAGGAAGTAGGGCGGATATTCGAACACGCCCATGCGGACCTTGCCGTTCTTCTTGATCAGGTCCCAGGTCGAGTCGGTCTTCGATTGCGCGCGTGCCGGAACGGCGGCACCGATACCCACGAGTGCAGCGGCAGTGATGCCGACTGCCGCGATGTCACGACGACGAATAGTCATGTTGGCCCCCTTGTTTTCCCCGCCAAAGCGTAACCCCGAAATCCGTGCCGACAAAGACGCAAGATATGCGCCAGACGCCTATTTAAGTGTTTCGATGGCGTAGTGCCTGACGCGATCCTCGTCGACCCTGACGCCGAGGCCCGGCGTCCGGGGCACGATGACCCGGCCGTTTTCGATCGGGAAGGGTTCGGCCAGCAGGTCGCGCTCGAGGAAATACTTGGCCTGGTAGAACTCGCAGCCCAGCGAGATGTTGGGCGTGGCCGCGATCACGTGGGTGCCGGCAAGATGGGCAATGCCGGTCTCGAACATGTCGCCGCCGTAGCAGGCGATGCCGGCCGCCTCGCAGATCGCCGAGATCTTGCGCGCCGCCAGCATACCGCCGTGCTTCATGATTTTGATGCTGACGAGGTCGGCCATGCGCCCGGCCGCGACCTGCAGGGCGTCAGTCGGTGTGAAGACGCTCTCGTCGGCCAGCACCGGCGTGTCGAGCGCGCGGGTGATCTCGGCCAGCGCGGCGCGCTGATTGCCCGGCACCGGCTGCTCGATGAAGGTCGGCTTGAAAGCCTCGACGTCGCGCAGCTGGCGGATGGCGTCGTGCGTGACCATGCCCTGGTTGTAGTCGATGCGCAGGTCGGCGTCGGCCGGCAGCTCCTTGCGGAACCGTTCCATGCGCTTGAGGTCGGCGGCATGGCCGGCGAAGCCCGTCTTCATCTTGAACAGGCGCAGACCCTCGCCGTAGAGGCGCTGCACCATCTCCATGTCGCGATCGATGTCGGGATCGGCGACGGAGAAGGAGAGGGGGATGTCGTCGCGGCAGCGGCCGCCCAGAAGCTCGGCCACCGGCAGGCCCGAGGCCTGGCCCACGATGTCGAACAGCGCCATTTCCATCGCCGCCTTCGCTTCGGGATGGCCGACCACGGCATGGTCGGCGGCCACCATGAGGGCTTCGATGGGAAACGGGTCGGCGCCGATCAGCAGCGGGCGCAGATAGACGTGAAGGGCGGCGACATTGGCCTCGATCGTGCCGGTGAAGACCGCCCAGGGGGCGGCATCGCCCCAGCCGGTGATGCCGGCGTCGGTCTCGAGCTTGAGGATGGCGTTCTTGACCGAGCCCGCGACATCGCCCGAGCCGTGGCGGCGCACCAAGCGCACCGGTATGTCCGTGACGTAGACCGTCGCTGCGGTAATTCTGAGCCTCTTCAAAGCCGACGCCTCCCCTGTCCCGATTCCTTCAGCATACTAGCCGACTATGGCCCCGATTGTGGCATGGCGCATGCAACGGCATGCTCGACCGGCCCGCGACCGGGCCACGACCGGTATTGACGGAGGGAACATGAGACAGATCGCCCGCGGCGCGTTCCTGGCATTCGCCCTTTTTGTTGCAGCCGGCGGCGCCTTCGCCCAGGGCACGCTGCGCATCGGGCTGGGTGACGACCCGGACGCCCTCGACCCGACGACGTCGCGCACCTACACCGCCCGCATCGTTTTCGCCTCGCTGTGCGACAAGCTGTTCGACATCGACGAGAAGCTCAACGTCGTGCCGCAGCTGGCGCTCGGCCACGAGACCTCGGCCGACGGCAAGGCGGTGACGATCAAGCTCCGCCCCGGCGTGAAATTCCACGACGGCGAGATCTTCGACGCTGCCGCCGCAAAATACAGCCTCGATCGCCACCTCACCATGAAGGGCTCGTTCCGCCGGCCCGAACTCGCCTCGGTCGAGAGCGTCGACGTCGTCGATCCTCTCGCCATCCGCCTGAATCTCAAGGCGCCGTTCTCGCCGCTGCTCGCCCAGCTCACCGATCGCGCCGGCATGATGGTGTCGCCCAAGGCCGCCGAAGCGGCCGGCGAGAAATATGGTCTCAAGCCCGTATGCGCCGGCCCTTACAAGTTCGTCGAGCGCGTCCAGCAGGACCGCATCGTCGTCGAGAAGTTCGCCGACTACTGGAACAAGGACCGCGTCTTCATTGACAAGATCACCCTACCTGCCGATCGTCGACGCCACGGTGCGTCTGGCCAATCTGCGCTCGGGCGGGCTCGATCTGATCGAGCGCGTGCTGGCGACCGACATCAAGACGGTGCGCGACAATCCCAGGCTCAAGCTCACCAAGGCGGTGTCGCTCGGCTGGTTCGGCCTGCTGGTCAATGTCGACAACGGGCCCAAGTCGAACAATCCGCTCGGCAAGGACGCCCGCGTCCGTCGCGCCTTCGAGCTCTCGATCGACCGCGAGGCGCTCAACCAGGTCGTGTTCAACGGCGAGTTCGTGCCGGGCAACCAGTGGGTCAGCCCGCAGAACCCCTACTATCAGGCGGCATTTGCGGTGCCCAAGCGCGACATCGTCAAGGCCAAGGAGCTGATGAAGGAGGCCGGTGTCACCGGTCCCGTGGCGATCGACTTCATGGTGAGCAACACGCCTGAATCGCGTGCCGTCGCCGAAGTGGTGCAGTCGATGACGGCCGAGGCGGGCTTCGACCTCAAGATTCGCGTCACCGAGGTCGCCACCGCGCTGAAGCAGGGCGAGGAAGGCAACTTCCAGCTCTACAAGAACAACTGGAGCGGCCGCTCGGACCCCGACGGCAATTCGGTCATCTATCAGACCTGCGGCGCGCCGCAGAACATGGGTCACTACTGCGATAAGGAGATCGACGCCTGGCACCAGGAGGCGCGCATCGCCACCGATCCGGCGGCGCGCAAGGCGGCCTACGCCAAGATCGTCGCCAAGTTTCTCGCCGAAGGTTGGATCGTCTATCTCTATCACCCGCAGATCCTGATCGCCTACACCGACCGGCTGGAAGGCTTTACCCAGATGCCCGACGGGCTGGTGCGCGTGATCGGCCTCAAGCTGAAATAGCCGATCGACGATCGGTCAACGCGTCGCGTGAAACGGATTGGCGATGCGCAGCCGTCCGTCGACCGCCATCCCGTGCTGCATGTCCTGCGACCAAAGCGTGTCGCAATCGGCGTGGAGCGCAGAGGCGGCGATCATGGCGTCATAGATCGAGAGGTTGTAGCGCTCGGCCAGTGCCAGCCCGGTCTCGTGCGTTTCGACCGTGACGGATTGGACCATTAGCAGCCTGCGTAGCAGGGAGAGAAACGCATGGGTGTCCTGCCACGACATCCGCATCTTGCGGCGAGCGACATTGGCGATCTCGTTGAGAACCTGCACGCTGATCGTGCCGCCACTGTCGATGATCGCCTCCGCCCGCTCGGCCTTTGCCGAATCACCGGATGCGGCGCAGAGCAAAACATTGGTATCGATGAAGCTACCGGGCATTCGCCTCTTCCCGATCGAACTTGAAATCGGAAGGAAGCCGTCCTCGGAACGCATGAAGCTGCTTCAGCAATTCTGCGCGGCCGGGCTTGCGGGCGATGGCGAATTCGCGGGCATCGGCGACATGGACTTCGATTTCATCGCCTTTTTTGAGCTTCAGCACTTCGACCACGGCGGCGGGAAGGCGGATGGCGAGGCTGTTGCCCCATTTGGCGACCTGCATGCCATATTCCTTAGATATACATTTTCTTCGACGTATATCTAGGCGCGATCGAAGTCAAGACGAGCGGGCTATGGCAGAAGACCTTGACGAGCGATCGCCGCCGGGTTGACGTTTACGTAAAGGTAAACTACCTACCCGGTGCTGGCGGACCAACCGTCGGCGGCCCACAGTCCTTATAAGAAGACTGACCATCGATCGTTGGAGGACGATGCCTGTGACTGCCCTCGCCGCGCATACCACGCCCGAACACGAGATGTTCCGCGACACCTGCCGGCGGTTCTTCGAGAAGGAAGTCATGCCCTTCCACATGAAGTGGGAGGAGGACGGCGTCGTGCCGCGCGAGCTGTGGCGCAAGGCGGGCGAGCAGGGGCTGCTGGGCATGACCATGCCCGAGGAATATGGCGGCGCCGGCGCCGACTTTCTCTACAGCGCCATCCTGATCGAGGAGCAGGGCCGGGCACTCGCCTCGGGTCCGGCCTTCTCGTTGCACAACGACATCGTGGTTCCCTATCTGCTCCACTACGGCTCCGAGGAGCAGAAGAAGAAGTGGATCCCCAAGGCCTGCGCCGGCGAACTGGTGACGGCCATCGCCATGACCGAACCGGGCACGGGCTCCGACCTGCAGTCGGTCAAGACCACCGCGGTCATGGACGGTAACCACTGGGTCATCAACGGCTCCAAGACCTTCATCTCGAACGGCCAGCTCGCCGACCTCGTCGTCGTGGTCGCCAAGACCGACGCCAAGCTGGGGGCGAAAGGCACGTCGCTGATCGCCGTCGAGACCAACAGCGAGGGTTTCAAGCGCGGCCGCAATCTCGAGAAGATCGGCATGAAGGCGCAGGACACGTCGGAACTGTTCTTCGACAATGTCCGGGTGCCGGCCGACAATCTGCTGGGCGGTCCCGGCATGGGCTTCGCCCAGTTGATGCAGCAGTTGCCGCAGGAGCGGCTGGTCATCGCCATCCAGGCGATTGCCGCCATCGAGGCGGCGATGACGCACACCATCGCCTACGTGAAGGAGCGCAAGGCCTTCGGCAAGGCGATCGTCGATTTCCAGAACACGCGCTTCAAGCTGGCCGAACTCAAGACCAAGGCCCATGTCGCGCGCGTCTTCGTCGACGATTGCGTGGCGCGCCATCTCAAGGGCGAGCTCGACGTCGCCACCGCCGCCATGGCCAAGTACTGGACCACCGACCTGCAGTGCGAGGTCGTCGACCAGTGCCTGCAATTCTTTGGCGGCTACGGCTACATGTGGGAATACCCGATCGCGCGCCTCTATGCCGACGCGCGCGTCCAGAAGATCTACGGCGGCACCAACGAGATCATGAAAGAGCTGATCGGAAGAACATTGTGATTCCTCTCCCCTGTTAGGGGGAGAGGTTAGGTGAGGGGGTTGTAGGGGGTGTGCGCCACCCCTTCACCCGTCCTCTCCCCCTAGCGGGGGAGAGGAGCATGAGAATTCGAGTTGAAGGAGACCTGCTATGACCGACGCATATATTTTCGACGCTGTCCGCACGCCGCGCGGCAAGGGCCGCAAGGACGGCGCCCTGCATGAAGTGACGCCGACGCGTCTTGCCGTCACGGCCTTGGCCGCGATCCGCGACCGCAACAAGCTCGACACCCACCTGGTCGACGACGTGGTGCTGGGCTGCGTGATGCCGATCGGCGAGCAGGGCGCCGACATCGCGCGCACCGCGGCTGTCATGGCGGGTTACGCCGAGACTGTTTCGGGCGTGCAGGTCAACCGCTTCTGCGCCTCGGGCCTCGAAGCCACCAACATCGCGGCGGCCCAGGTCATGTCGGGTCAGTCGCAAGCTATGATCGGCGGCGGCGTCGAGTCGATGAGCCGCGTGCCGATGGGCTCCGACGGCGGCTCGTGGGCGATCGACCCGGCCGTGGCGATCCCGATGTACTTCGTGCCGCAGGGCGTGTCGGCCGACCTGATCGCCACCAAGTACGGCATCAGTCGCGACGACGTCGACGCCTATGCCGTCGAATCGCAGAAGCGCGCCAAGGCCGCCTGGGACAACGGCTACTTCAAGAAGTCGATCATCCCGGTGCGCGACCAGAACGGCGTTGAGCTCTTGGCGCACGACGAATACATGCGCCCGGCCACCACGATGCAGACGCTGGCCGCACTCGAGCCCAGCTTCAAGATGCAGGGCGAGGTGATGCCGGGCTTCGACGCGGTAGCGCAGCAACGCTATCCCGAGATCGAGAAGCTGATCCACGTCCATCACGCCGGCAATTCGTCGGGCATCGTCGATGGCGCCGCCGCCATCCTGGTCGGCAGCAAGGAATTCGGCGAGCGCGCCGGCCTGAAAGCCCGCGCCCGCATCCGCTCCTTCGCCTCGATCGGCTCGGAGCCGGCGATCATGCTGACCGGCCCGGCACCGGCATCGGAGAAGGCGCTGAAGCGCGCCGGCATGAAGGTGGGCGACATCGACCTGTTCGAGCTCAACGAGGCCTTCGCCGCCGTCGTGCTGCGCTACATGCAGATCCTGAAGATGCCGCACGACAAGATGAACGTGAACGGCGGCTCGATCGCCATGGGCCATCCGCTGGGCGCGACAGGCGCCATGATCCTGGGAACGCTGCTCGACGAGCTCGAGCGCCGCAACCTCTCGACCGGCCTCGCCACGCTGTGCGTCGGCGGCGGCATGGGCACGGCCACCATCATCGAGCGCGTCTGAGGGTTTTGTCATCCTGAGGCCGAGCCGAAGGATCTAACGCCA
>JAQSDW010000025.1 GCA_029946105.1 Reyranella sp.
GAGAAGGCCGGCGAGAAATGGCGGCCCTACCGCACCGTGGCGAGCTGGTATCTGTGGCGGGCGCTGGAATTACCTTAGGGACTGTCTCCTTTTGAACAGTGTCCGTTATCGGACAGACGACCGTCTTATGGCGTATACTCCCTACGCGCACGTTCGCGCCGAAAGGGTAGTCGTGGCCAAGAAGAAAGCTCAACTCGCCTTCGATCCCCAGGCATTTCTCGCCACCGTTAGTCACGGCCGCAGCGTTGCGACCTATCGAAAGAACGGCGTCGTCTTCCAGCAGGCGAGCCCGTCCGATGCCGTCTTCTACATCCAGACGGGCAAGATCAAGATCGTGGTTGCCTCCAAGCAGGGCAAGGAAGCGGTGGTGGCACTGCTGGGCCCGGGAGACTTCTTCGGGGAAGGCTGCCTGATCGGCCAGCCGCTGCGCCTGTCGACGGCCAAGGCGCTGTTGGAGAGCGAGGTCACGCGAGTCGGCAAGGCCGAAATGATACGGGTGCTCCATGCCGAGCCTACCTTCGGCGAGCTGTTCATCGCCCATCTGCTGACCCGCAACAGCCGTGTCGAGGAGGATCTGGTCGATCAGCTTTTCAACTCGAGCGAAAAGCGGCTGGCCCGGACGCTTCTGTTGCTGGCGAACTTCGGCAAGGAAGGCGGCCCACAACCCATCACGACCCCCATCAGCCAGGAAACGCTGGCCGAGATCATCGGCACCACGCGCCCGCGGGTCAGCCATTTCATGAACAAATTCAGAAAGTTGGGATTCATCACCTACAACGGCCACCTGCAGATCCACAGTTCCCTGCTGAGTGTCGTGCTGCGCGACGACGCCTGACGTCCGCCGCCGCGGCATATGGCGAAGTGGTCAATAGAGGACAGACTCCTATACCGCCCGGTGGGCACTGTGAGTCGGGTACCGAACATAGAGAGAGGGAAAGCTTCGCGGTGCCCGATCAAGGGGGACTGGTCATGCTGCATCTCGTCAAACCCTCGGCCCCACCGATAAGCCTTGGACCGGACGGGGAAATCCATCGTCTCGAATTGCTGAAGCGCTACGAGATCCTCGACACGCCGCCCGAGGCCGCGTTCGACCGCATCACGGCCCTGGCGGCCGACCTCTTCGACGCTCCCATCGCGATCGTCAGCTTCCTCGACGGCCACCGCCTGTGGTTCAAGTCACACCATGGTCTCGACGATACGGAAGTCAGATGGGGTCCGGAGGCTGCCGTCTCGACCATGGAGACGATGATCCGGGGCGAACTCGGCGTGGGCTTCTTTGTCAGCGCCCCCCTGATTACGCACGAGGGACATTACCTGGGTGCGCTCTGCGTGATCGACCACCACCCGCGCGAAGCCGACGAGCGGCAGCTTCGCCATCTCGCGACACTGGCCGCGCTTGTCACCGACCGGCTCGAATTGCGCCTGATCGCCCACAACGCCGCCGCGCGGGCCGAGATCCTGGCCGCCGAAATCGATCACCGCGCGATGAACAGCCTGCAGCTCGTCGCCAGCCTGCTGCATCTGCAAAGCCGGGCCGCACCAACGCCCGAAGCGGCCCAGCAACTCGCCATCGCGGCCAATCGCGTCATGGCCGTGGCGCGCGTCCACCGGAATTTCTCCGCCAACGAATCCATCGAGAGCGTGCCGGTCGTGGCCTATCTGCGCAGGCTCGGCGGCGAACTTGCGGACGTTCTCGGCGTCGTCATCGACGTCGAGGGCACGGAAACCAGCGTGCCCACGAAACAACTCCTGGCGATCGGCCTCGTGGTGAACGAACTCGCGACCAACGCCACGAAACATGGTGCCGGACCGCTGAAGATCACCTTCATGCCGGCAGCCGCAGGACAGTATGAACTTTGCGTCCTCGACGAAGGTCCAGGCCTGCCGGACGGCTTCGATGTGAGCCGGCACAAGGGCATTGGTCTCGGCATCCAGGTGGTGAGAGCCCTGGTGGCGCAACTCGAGGGGCATCTTTCCGCCGGCGCCAATCCCGCCGGTCGAGGGGCCTGCTTCACCGTCACCTTCCCCTGCGCGACGCCGGCGACCGACGCCGGCCTGCGGCATCTGGGATAAAGGATCGTTCATCCGTGCCACTGGAGTGACACGGTTGCCGTGACATAATCGGTGCATGGCTCTTCCGTTCTCCAATACCGCCGGCCGCACGCTGGAACGCCTGCGCACGGCTTTCATTGACACCGCCCGCGGCGCGCGCGAGGTGGTGGGCGCCCCGCTCCGCCCCGACTTGCCCGACGACGACATTCCACGGCTGAAGAGCCGCATCGATGCCTGCCTGGCAGGCAAGGGGGGCGAGACGTCGCGGCGCGTCCGGGCCGCCGACCTGGGCCAGGCCTATCTCTCGCTCTCGGCCGCGGGCCGGAAGAAGTTCCTGCTGACGCTCGCCCACGACTACGGCCTGCCGCGCGAGGCGGCGATGGCCACCGTCGAGCGCTGGCGCGCCTCCAAGGAGCCGGCGCGGGCGCTGCGCCGGGCGCTCGAGCCACCGGCGGTGCGGCTGCTGCACGAGTTCGTGGGCGTGCCGCAGGGCGTGAAGTTCGTGGTCGATCTGCGCGCCGAGCTGCTGACGCTGGGGCGCAGCGATGCGGCGGCACGGGCGCTGAGCGAAGATCTGCGCCCCCTGCTCGGCGCCTGGTTCGACGTCGGCTTTCTCGACCTGGTGCGCATCGACTGGAGTTCGCCGGCCGCCTTGCTGGAAAAGCTGACGGCCTACGAGGCGGTTCACGCCATCCGCTCGTGGCGCGACCTCAAGAACCGGCTCGATTCGGACCGGCGCTGCTTTGCCTTCTTCCATCCGCGCATGCCGGACGAGCCGTTGATCTTCGTCGAGGTGGCGCTGGTCGCGGGCCTCTCCGGCAATGTGCAGCGCCTGCTCGACGCCAAGGCCGAGACGCGCGACGCCGAACAGGCCAACACGGCGATCTTCTATTCCATCTCGAACTGCCAGCAGGGCTTGGCCGGCATCAGCTTCGGCAACTTCCTGATCAAGCGCGTGGCCGACCGGCTCGCCACCGAGCTGCCGCGGATCAAGGATTTCGCGACGCTGTCGCCGGTCCCCGGCCTGCGCCAGCACATCGACTCCCGGCTCAAGAACGAGGGCGACAGCGCGCTCACGCCGTCGGAGATCGCCTCGCTGCGGCCGGTGATCGACAAGGCCGAAGGGGCGGCCGCCGTACGCCAGCTCCTCGACCGTCCGGTCTGGTGGGAAGTGCCGGCGATCGACAAGGCACTGCGTCCCATCCTCTCGCGTCTCGCGGCGCATTTTCTTACGACGGCCGACGGCAAGGGTCGTGCGCTCGACCGCGTGGCGCATTTCCATCTCGGCAACGGCGCCATCGTCGAGCGGCTGAACTGGCTGGCCGATACCAGCAGCAACGGTTTCAAGCAGTCCTACGCCATGATGGTGAACTACCGCTACAAGCTCTCCGAGGTCGATGCCAACCACGAGGCCTATTCGAACGGCAAGATCGTCGCCAGCCGCGAGGTCCGCACGCTGGCGAAGGGGTAGAGGCGGGGTGACAAATGGAATCCCGTCGTCTCGACCGGAGCCGAGCCCCTCGAATACCTCGGGGTAAACTCCGCGAGGCGAAGTGGAGAGACCTTGCTAGCTCCAGTTAGCCGCTAGAAGATCTCGCTCGATAGATCCAGCCACTCGGGGTTGGTACGCTCTATCAAACTGATCTTCTTCTCGCGACGCCACCGTTTGATCTGCTTCTCACGCTCGATCGCCTGTGGCGCGGTTTCATGCGACTCGAGATAGACGAGCTTGGTGATGTTGTAACGAGACGTATGCTCGGAGAGTCACCGGCGATGCTCGTCCAGCCGACGGCCCATGTCGGTGGTGATCCCGACGTAGAGTGCGCGATGATTCGGACTGGCGAGAATATAGACGACGGGCTGACGGGCCATGGGGTGCCCATTCTGCGAGGACTAGTCCTTTATCGACAAGGTCTCTCCACTCCGCTTCGCTCCGGTTCGGGCGAAGTAACCTTCGCCCTGAGACGACGGAATTCCGTTTCTATCGTCTCGACCAGAAAGCGTTACTTGTTCAGGTAGTTGAGCTTCAGGCCCGGCCGCGGCCATTCGAAGCTCACCAGCTTGCCGGTCATCGACAACGTGGCGAAGGCGGTGCGCAGGTCCTTGCCGCCGAAGCAGACGTTGGTGACCATCGGGTCGGGCAGCTTGTACTGCGTCACCGATGCGCCGTCGGGCGAGATGTCGGAGACGGCGCCGGTGATCAGCGTGGCGACGCAGATGTGGCCGGCCGAATCGACGGCGAGCGAATCGAACATCTGGTAGCCGCCGAGACCCGCGATCACGCGGCCCTTCTCGCCGCGGTAGGGGCCGTTGGCATCCTTGATGGTGCCGGGGGCGGAGAGGTCGAAGGCCCAGCAGCGTGCCGTCGGCGTCTCCACGACATAGAGCGTCTTTTCGTCCGGCGAGAGGCCGCAGCCGTTGGGGCGCTCCAACGGGAAGACCTTCTGCTCGATCTTCGAGCCGTCGGCGCGGGCGTAGTAGACCGCGCCACGATCGTTGTCGTATTCGCGCGTCTTGCCCAGGTCGGTGAACCAGAAGCCGCCGGCATTGTCGAACACGATGTCGTTGGGGCCGTTCAGCTTGCGGCCGTCGCACGAATCATAAAGCGTCTCGACCTTGCCGCTCTCGGGCTCGACGGTCTGGATCGAGCCGCCCTTGTAGGAGGCGGGCTGGGTGCCGGGAAACAGACGGCCATCAGGCCGCTTGATCCAGTTGAAGCCGCCGTTGTTGCAGACGTAGATCTTGCCGCCGGGGCCGACCGCGGCGCCGTTGGGGCCGCCGGGCATCTTGGCCACGATGTGCTGCTTGCCGTCGGGCGCCACGCGGGTCAGCGTCTCGCGCGCGATCTCGACCAGGATCACCGAGCCGTCGGGCATGGCGATCGGGCCTTCGGGGAATTGCAGGCCCGAGGTGATTTCCTTGTGCGGCGTCGTCATCGTCGTTTCCCCCCTATTTTCCCTTGAAGTCCGGCTTGCGCTTGGCGAGGAAGGCGCCGACGCCCTCCCTGAAATCGTCGCTGCGCCCCAGTTCGCGCTGGAAGTCGCGCTCGACATCGAGCTGCGCCGAGAGGTCGTTGCCGCCGGCCTGGTCGAGCGCGCCCTTGATGCGCGCCAGCGCCAGCGTCGGACCGTCGGCGAGCTTGCGCGCGATCTCGGTGGCGGTCGCCATCAGGGCGGCATCGTCGACGACGTCCCAGATCAGGCCCCACTCCTTGGCCTTCTCGGCCGGGATCTGCGGCGCCAGCATGGCGAGCGCGCGGGCACGCTGGTCGCCGACGAGACGCGGCAGGAACCAGGTGCTGCCGCCGTCGGGCAGCAGGCCGATACGGGCGAAGGCTTGCAGGAACGACGCCGACTTTCCGGCAATGGCGATGTCGGAGGCGAGCGCGAAGCTCATGCCGACGCCCGCCGCCACGCCGTTCACCGCCGCCACGATCGGCTTGGGAATGGTGCGCATGAGGCGGATCACCGGATTGAAGAATTTATCGAGGGCGGCGCCCGAGTCGGCGGTGGCGCTCGCCGCACGGTCGGGATCGGCGAGATCGGCGCCGGCGCAGAAGCCGCGGCCTGCGCCGGTGATCAGCACGGCGCGCACCGAATCGTCGGCCGCCAGTTCCTCCCAGCAGTCCTTGATCTCGGCGATCATCTTGCGCGACACGGCGTTCAGCCGATCGGGCGCGTTGAAGGTGAGCGTGGCGAGGCCGTTGTCGCGCGCGACCAGGATATTCTTGTAAGCCATGATGTCCTCAGCGTCCCGTGAAATTGGCCGGCCGCTTGGCCAGGAACGCGGCCACGCCTTCCTTGAAATCCTCGCTGCGGCCGAGCGCGCGCTGCGCGTCGCGCTCGAGGTCGAGCTGCTGATCGAGCGAGTTGGTGCCGGCGCGATTCATGGCGTCCTTGATAGCGGCGTAGGAGCGCGTCGGACCTGCGGCGAGCTTAGCGGCGACCTTGGTGGCCTCCTCCATCAGGGCGGCATCGTCGACCACCTGCCACACCATGCCTATGCGCTCGGCCTCCTCGGCCGGCACCGAGGTGCCCAGCATGGCAAGCGCGCGGGCGCGGGCGTCGCCCACGGTGTGCGGCAGGAACCATGTGCCGCCGAGATCGGGGATCAGCGAGATGCGCACGAAGGCCTGGTCGAAGCGGGCCGAGCGCGCCGCGAGAACGATGTCGCAGGCCAGCGCCAGATTGGCGCCGCCACCGGCCGCGACGCCGTTCACGGCCGCCACCACCGGCTTGGGCAGGTCACGGATGGCGCGGATCATCGGATTGTAGAGGCGGTCCATGACCACGCCGAGATCGGGCTTGCCATCGGCATCGAGTGCGCCCGTGCCGGAACCGGCGAGGTCGGCGCCGGCGCAAAAGCCGCGGCCGGTGCCGGTCAGCAGCACGCAGCGCACTGAATCGTCGGTGCGGGCGCGGGCGATCTCGGCGATCACCGCCGCGATCAGCGGCTGGCTCATGGCGTTCAAGCGCTGCGGCCGGTTGAGGGTCAGGGTGAGGACGCCGCTCTCGAGAGCGGCCAACAAGGGCGTTTCTTCCATGACGTCCAGACTGGCATGCGCCCAACCCCACGCCAACCACGGGCTATCACTACTGGGTCCATGTGTTGGGGCCGCGCCAACCGGTCGCGTCGCAGGGCGGCACGAGGTCTCGTATGTCCAAGGGCGATGGCCAGTATCCTGATCCTGGTCGGCACCGAGTCGGGCAATGCCCAGATGGTGGCCGATGCGCTGCAACCGGTGCTCAAGGGCGCGGGCCATGCGGTCACTGTCAGCGACGCGGCCGCCAGCGCCGCCGACTTCCTCGGCAACGACGTGCTGCTGGTGGTCTGCGCCACGCACGGCTCGGGCGACATCCCGACCAACATCCTGCCGCTGGCCGAGGCGCTGGAGCGCGACCATCCGGATCTGTCGGGCCATCGCTACGGCATCATCGCGCTGGGCGACATGACCTACCAGGACACGTTCTGCGGCGCCGGCAAGAAGCTCGACGGCATCTTTGCCTCGTGCGGCGCCAAGCGCATCGGCGAGCGCCTAGAAGTCGACGCTTCGGAGCAGCCGCTGCCCGACGAGGAAGCGCTCACCTGGATCGAAGACTGGAAGGCGCTGGTCTGAGGCCCTAG
>JAQSDW010000026.1 GCA_029946105.1 Reyranella sp.
CTGAAGACGTTCCTGTTCACCGACGGCCCGATCACCGCGATCGAGAAGGAGATGGTGGCGGGAGATGAAGCGGGCGGAGAAGAAAGCACAGCACCGCCCGATGGCAGCCTCGGTATCGGCAGCCTCCGGCCGACGACCACGCCAGCGCGGAAAAGGTGACGACATGACCAACCATCTGTTCCGCGACCATCTGTTTCGCGACCGCGCGCCGATCACCGAGGCCGGCTGGAAAGAAATCGAGAACGAGGCCAGGCGAACCTTGCGCGCGCTCCTGGCCGCTCGCCGCGTCGTCGATTTCAAGGGCCCGCTGGGCTGGGGCGCGTCCGACGTCGAGATGGGTCGTGCCGACCCGATCGCCTCGCCGGCCAATGCCAAGAGCGTGCAGGCGCGGCTGCGTCGCATCCAGCCGCTGGTCGAGCTGCGCATCGCCTTCGAGGTTGCCCGCGCCGAACTCGATGCCATCGACCGCGGCGCCCGCGATCCCGATCTCGACACGGTGACCGCGGCGGCGCGCGAGATCGCCATCGCCGAGGACCGCGCGATCTTCCACGGCTATGCCGCGGCCCGCATCACCGGCATCTGCGAGGCCCAGGCAGGGACCGCCGTGCCGCTGGGTGCGAGCCACGCCGACTATCCCGGCGCGGTCTCCGCCGCCCTCACCAAGCTGCGCGACGACGGTGTCGAAGGTCCCTTCGCCGTGGTGCTGAGCGAACAGCTCTACAAGGATCTCTCAGCGAGCACCGACCAGGGCTATCCGATCCTGAACCACGTCCAGCGCCTGATCGACGGCGAAGTCGTCTGGGCGCCGGGCCTCGACGGCGGCGTGGTGATCTCGCGGCGCGGCGGCGATTTCGAGCTGAGCGTCGGACAGGATTTCTCGATCGGTTATCTCGACCACAATGCCGAGCGGGTCCGGCTCTACATCGAGGAAAGCTTCACCTTCCTGAACCTGTCGCAGCAGGCCGCCATTCCCCTCACGTCGGGCGGCCAGGCAAACAGCAAGAAGCGCTAGCGCCGCTGGCGGGCCTTCCTGTCGGCCTCCGCTTTCGCAAGTCCGAGGCAGACCCGTCTGGCAATCGCGTCGTCGGGCAATCCTGTACGCTTGCACTCGATCTCGGCGTCGAGCAGGCGGCTGAGAACATGATTGAGGCGCGGCAGCGTCCAGGCGCGCAGGTGGCGCTCGAAGCGCTGGCGCACCGGCCCACCGCGCGGCAGGCCGCGGGCCTTGAACATTGCGGCTTCCAGATTGCCACCCTTGCCGGCATGGGCCGAGACGAGATGAAGCTGGTCGGCGTGGCGCTGCAGCGAGCGCACGAGCTGGACCGGATGGCCGCCCTCGGAGAAGACGCGGTCGAGCGCGCGGTCGAGCGCCACCAGCTCGCCGTCGAAGGTGGCGGCGATCACGTCGTCGATGCCGATCGCGGCGGTATCGCCCAGGATGTCGACGGCGTCCTGGAGCGTGACCGTCTTGCCGGAATCGGGTGTCACGTCGCTCGCCTTGTAGAGCAGCAGCTTGTCGATCTCGCTCCGGGTCTGGCCGCGGTCGCCGCCCAGCCGCTCGACGATCCATTGCAGCGCATCGGACTCGACGGCGAGGCCCTGGGCGCGCGCCGCGCTCTCGACCAGGCCTTCCAGCGCCGCCTCGTTGTCCATGTAGCAGGGCATCGCCGCCAGGCAGGCCTCGGTCTCGGCCAACGCCCTGAGGCCGGAGCGCGGTGTCAGGTTGCCGCCTTCGACCACGACCAGGGCGTCGCCCGCCGTGGCGGCCACGAGATTCTCCAGCGCCGCGACAGATTCCTCGCCGGCGGGCCGCACGCGGATGACACGGCGACCCCCCATCATCGACAGGGCGCCGAATTCGTCGGCCAGCCGCGCCGGATCGCCCTTGAGCACGTCGCCCGAGATGTCGACGACGCGGAAGGGATCGTTGAGATCCTCGCAGACGGCCTTGGCAAGTGCCACGGCACGCTCGGCGACGAGGCCGTCGTCGTTGCCGTAGATGACCACGCCGCGAATCCTGGCATCCGGCTTCTTGAGGAACGCTTCGACCTGGCGTGGCTCGATCTTCATCTGGATCTCACCCGGGGAAGGGCGCGATCAGCTCTTGTCGGTCGGCTCGGCTTCGACCGGGGAGGCCGCGCCGGCATTCTCGGTCCCAGCATTCTCGGCCCCGGCATTTTCAGCCCCCGAATTTTCAGCTCTGGCCTTCTCGCGCGCGGCGCGCTTGGCCTCGGCCTTTTCGGCGACCTTGATGGACTTGAGCCGCTCGCGCTCGCGCCGTTCGAAGTCGTAGTTCGGTTTGCGTGCCATGGTGATGGCCTCCTGGCCTTGTAGTAAGAGCGTGGGTGTATCTACACCACGACGTTTACGATCCGGTTCGGCACCACGATCACCCGTTTGGGCGTTCGCCCCTCCAGCCCGCGCACGAGGTCGGGATGGGCGAGGGCGGCTTTCTCGGCCGCCTCTTTCGGGGCGTCCTTGGGCAGGGCGATGGTGCCGCGCAGTTTGCCGTTGAGCTGTACCGCGACGGTGACGGTGTCGTCGACCAGCAAGGCATCCTCAGGCAGCGGCCAGGGCGAGTCGGCCAGTAGCGAGCGATGGCCTAGCGCCTGCCACAGCTCCTCGGCGAGATGCGGCGTCATCGGGCCGATCAGCCGCACGAAGATCTCCAGCGCCTCGCGCAGCGCCCATGTGGCCGAGTCGTCGCCCGCCGCCTTGACGGAGTCGATGCTGTTGGCGAGTTCGTACAGGCGGGCCACGGCCTTGTTGAAGTGGAAGGCCTCGATGTCGGCCGACAGGCCGGCGATGGTCTTGTGGGCGGCGCGGCGGAGCGTAATGGCGGCCTCCGAGAACGACGCTGGCTTCGGTGTGCCGGCCGGCGGGACCTGTTCGAGGGCCGTCGAGGCGATGCGGAACAGGCGCTGCTGGAAGCGCCAGGCACCGGTCACGCCCGCCTCGGTCCATTCGAGGTCGCGTTCGGGCGGGCTGTCCGAGAGCATGAACCAGCGCGCCGTGTCGGCGCCGTAGTCGCGGATGATCTGGTCCGGGTCGACGACGTTCTTCTTCGACTTGGACATCTTCTCGGAGCGGCCGACCTCGACCGGGCGGCGATCGGAGACGCGCAGCGTCTTGCCGCCGTCGCGAATCACTTCCTCGGGCAGCAGCCACTGGCCGTCGCTCGACTTGTAGGTCTCGTGGCAGACCATGCCCTGGGTGAACAGACCGTCGAACGGCTCGTCGCGGCTGGTCATCTGGACTTCGCGCATGGCGCGCGTCCAGAAGCGCGAATAGAGCAGGTGCAGGATCGCGTGCTCGACGCCGCCGATATACTGGTCGACCGGCATCCAGTACTGGTTCTCCTCGCGGTCGAACGGTGCTGTTTCCAGTCCCGGTGACGTAAACCGGTCGAAGTACCAGCTCGAATCGATGAAGGTGTCGAACGTGTCGGTCTCGCGCTGCGCCTTGCCGCCGCACTTGGGGCAGTCGACGTGCTTCCAGGTCGGGTGTCGGTCGAGCGGATTGCCGGGGCGGTCGAAGGTGACGTCGTCCGGCAGCTTCACCGGCAGGTCCTTCACCGGCACTGGCACGATGCCACATTTCTCGCAATGGATCGCCGGGATCGGGCAGCCCCAGTAGCGCTGGCGCGACACCAGCCAGTCGCGCAGGCGATACTGCGTCGTGCCCTTGCCGACGCCCATCTCTTCGAGACGGGCGATGACCCGGGCCTTGGCGTCCTCGACGCCGAGGCCGTTCAGGAAATCGGAATTGATGATGACGCCGTCCTCGACGAACGGCGCATCGGCGACGCTGAAAGCCTTGGTGTCGACGCCGGCCGGCGCCACGACCGGCAGGATCGGCAGGCCATATTTGGTCGCGAACTCGTGGTCGCGCTCGTCGTGGCCGGGGCAGCCGAAGATGGCGCCGGTGCCGTATTCCATCAGCACGAAGTTGGCGGCGTAGACCGGCACCGTCTTGCCGGGCATCAACGGATGCCGGGCCAGCAGCGGCAGCTTGTAGCCGACCTTCTCCGCGGTCTCGACCTCGGCTGCCGCCGTGCCGGTCTTGCGGCATTCGGCGACGAAGCGCTGCAGGCCCGGATCGTCGGCCGCCAGTTCGGCGGTCAGCGGATGCTCGGGCGACAGCGCCATGAACGAGGCACCGTAGAGCGTGTCGGGCCGCGTCGTGAAGATCTCGAGTTTTCCGCGCCCATTCTTCGACGGGGCGGCGCCTGAAGCATCGGTGAGATCCCAGAACACGCGGGCGCCGCGGCTCTTGCCGATCCAGTTCGCCTGCATCAGGCGCACCTTCTCCGGCCAGCGCTTCAGCGTGTCGAGACGCTCCAGCATCTCATCGGCGAAATGCGTGATCTTGAGGTTCCACTGCGTGAGCTTGCGGCGCTCGACGGCTGCGCCGGTGCGCCAGCCCTTGCCCTCGATCACCTGCTCGTTGGCCAGCACCGTGTTGTCGACCGGATCCCAGTTGACCCAGGCTTCCTTGCGGTAGGCGAGGCCCGCGTTCCAGAAATCGAGGAACATTTTCTGCTGGTGGCGGTAGTAGGAGGGATCGCAGGTCGCGAGCTCGCGGCTCCAGTCGAGCGACAGGCCCATCGACTTCAGCTGCACCTTCATGGTCGCGATGTTCTCGTAGGTCCACTTCTTGGGATGGACCTTCTTTTCCATGGCGGCGTTCTCGGCCGGCAGGCCGAAGGCATCCCAACCCATGGGATGCAGCACGTTGAAGCCCCGGGCGCGCTTGTAGCGGGCGATCACGTCGCCCTGCGTGTAGTTACGTACGTGGCCCATGTGGATGCGCCCCGATGGATAGGGGAACATCTCCAGCACGTAGTATTTGGGCTTGGCGCGATCCATGACGGCGCGGAAGGTCTGGCGCTCGTCCCAGACTTTCTGCCACCTGGCTTCGGTTTCGTGGAAATTATAGCGCGCTGGCGTCGACGACACGGCTTACTTCCTGGAGAGAGAGCGATCCCGAAAAAGACTGAGGCCGCAGCGGATGCCCGCGACGGCCTCTCACGTCAAGTTTTTGGCGATGTGAGAGGGCCGTCAGGAGCCGCCTGCGATGCGAAGCTGGCGCGCGCGCGTCAGGATGGCGTTTTCGATGTCGATCTGGGTGCGCGGATCGACCTGAGCGTCGACCCAGGCCCCGCCCTTGGGCGCGGTCTGCTGTTTGAACACCGATACCCGGACGCCGTCGGCCCTGAGTTCGCGGTCGAGGATGGTGACCTGGACCTTCATGCGCTCGTTGGGCGTTTCGGCCGGCGTGTACCAGTCGGTGATGATGACCCCGCCGAACGGATCGGCCGAGACGAGGGGAATGAAATTGATGGTGTCGAGCGAGGCGCGCCACAGGTAGGCGTTCACCGCTACGCCGGTGCCGCCGCCGCTGTCGTTCTTCTCGGCCTTGGAGCCGAAGAGACCGCCTGGTCCGAACAGGGTGCCTTGATCCTGGTTGCGCCCGCCGACGCCCTGGCGCACGTCGCGCGACGAGCGGTCGCCGGATTGGCCGGTTCGCGTCTCGCTGACGTCGTTTCCGCCGCAGGAGGCAAGTCCGAGGGACAGGACGCCCGCCAGAACGACCAGAACGCGAAGGGATAGCAACGAGCCCGACATATTGGCGCCTTTGTCCGAATTGGCCTAAATACTGTACCAGATACTGCTTGCGCACAGTAAAACGCGCGCCCGAATCGGCAGGCGAGATGGCTTTTCAACCATAAACGCCGGCCCCCGGGACTTCAAGCGGGGGAGTAGCCCAACAGATGGTTTTATTGAGACACCAACTAGAGGCTGCAGCATCCCATCATAAAACTGACGAGCCCAGTTCTGGCAGTGACTAGATACGGTAGCAAAGCCGGCACGATACTCAGAAACGCGCCAAATTGTGACAAAGACGCCACAGGTCAGGGGAAGAATCAGGCAACATAGCGACCATTTGTTGACCCTTCTTTCCGCCCTGTGTTCTATTGGCTTGGCCGCATTGGTGGGGCTCACTCCACCGGTCCGGACAGGCCTTTTGGTACGTACCAGTCTCTGTTCAATGAGAGAGGGAGAATGATGAAGAAGCTTCTACTGGGCTCGACCGCCTTGGTCGTCGGTGGGCTTATGGCCGCTCCGGCCATGGCAGCCGATCCGATCAAGATCGGCGTCGGCGGCTACTACACCTTTTACGCCGTGGCGGGTGGGATCAGTTCCACATACGCGACGAACGGCACCTTCACGAGCTACAATCCGGTTTTCTTGCAGCAGGAAGGTGAAATCCACTTCATTGGCCAGACCAAACTGGACAATGGCACTTCGGTCGGCGTGAACGTCGAACTCGAAGGCTGGAACCCGTCCTCAGCGACCGCCAATGGTCAGATCGACGAAGCCTTCCTGTTCGCCTTCGGCGACTGGGGCCGCGTCGAGGTAGGCTCTCGCGACGCTGCTTCCTACCGTATGTATTACGGCTCGCCGTCGGCGCTGATCGGCTACGGCGCCATTCAGCACAACCACGCGATCATCAACAACGCGGCCTCGGCCTTCAACAAGGCCTACTTCCACACCACCTCTGCCACCAATACGGCGGCCTGGCAGGACGTGAACCGTATCAACGTGTTCACGCCGCGCTTCTCGGGCTTCCAGCTCGGTGTCGGCTGGGCTCCGAAGATCAACACCCCGCAGGGTGCGATCCTCGGCAGCACGGGCCTCGCTTCGGGTCCGGGCGGTGGCGGTGGCCAGTGCGGCTATGCCAACGCGACCAACGTCACCAGCTGTCCGAACAACGACTACGCTTGGACGAACGGGTTCGACATCTCGGCTAACTATCTGAACAAGTTCGGCGATGTCACGGTGGCTGCCTACGGTTCGTGGGCCTATGCCGCCTTCAATCCGGGCTATTCTGCGTTGTCCACGGCTTCAAGCCAGATCACCGGCAGCAACCTCGGCACGTGGGTGATGTGGACCGCTGGTCTGCAGTTCGGCTACAAGGGCATCACCCTCGGTGGCTCGATCGGCTACGACAACCAGGGCATGGGCGCGAACTACTACACCGGGCAGGACAATGCCACGCGCTTCGCTACAGCCGGTATCATGTACGAGACCGGTCCGTGGCAGATGTCCTTCATGTGGATGGGCGCGATCAACAACAATGGTAACGGT
>JAQSDW010000027.1 GCA_029946105.1 Reyranella sp.
CTCGATACATCGCTAACGCTGGATATGCTTCGATATGAACCGAAAAGACTCTAGTTGCTTCTGCCGACGGACCCCCGCCGCGCGGTCTTCAGGCCGGCAGCGTCGCGTCGCGCGACGTTTCGCGCGACGCGAGCAGGGCCGTGAATGTCACGGCAGCGGCCGCCATGATGAGCCAGGCTGGGCTCAGGTCCATGTCGGTGCGGTCGACCAGCCAGGCTGCGGTGAGCGGGGTCAGGCCACCGATGATGCCAAAGGCGATGTTGTAGCCCAGCGACACGGCGGTGCAGCGCACGCTGGCTGGCACGGCTTCGGTCAGGACTGCCGGCATGACGCCGAGGCAGATGCCGGCGGGAATCACGAAGGCGAGCTGGCCTGCCAGCATCAGCGTAGGGTGGGAATGGTGCATCAGCCAGAGGAAGGGAATGGCGCCGAGGAAGCCCACGATCAGCGCGCCGAACATCAGCGGTCGACGACCGATGCGATCGCTGAGCCAGCCGGCGGTGATCATCACGGGCAGCAGCGCGAGCATGCTCACGGTATTGATCTCCAGCGCCCGCGCGGGTGCCACTCCGTCGACGGTCTGCAGCCAGGTCACGATGTAGAGGAACATCAGGTAGAAGCCGACGGCGTTGAAGATCGCGACGCCGGCGACGCGTGCCACCAGCCTGCCGTGATAACGCAGCGTGTCGGCGAGCGGCGATGTGGCCGGAGCCGGCAGCGGCGGATCATCCTCGAGCAGGTGCCGGATCCACCATCCGACGATGCCGACCAGCAGGCCGAGCAGGAAGGGGATGCGCCAACCCCACTCGGCGAGCGCGTCGGCCGGCAGGAGAGCGGCGAAGGCCGCGCCGACCGCCGAGCCCATCAGGAAGCCGCCGTTGGCGGCGAGCGACGCCAGGCTGCCCACCAGGCCGCGGCGGCCCGGCGGGGCACGCTCGACCAGGAAGATCATCGACATGGTGGCCTCGCCGCCGACCGACAGGCCCTGGATCATGCGCAGCAGCGTGAGCAGGATCGGTGCCGCGATGCCCAGCGTGGCGTGGCCCGGCAGCACGCCCACCAGGAACGTCGGCAGTGCCATAGCGGTGATGGAGAAGGTGAGGGCGGCGCGGCGGCCGTAACGGTCGCCGATGTGGCCGACGACGATGCCGCCGAAAGGGCGCATAAGATAGCCCAACGCGAAGATGCCGAAGGCCGACAGCACCTGCGCCACGGGATCCTGGGCTGGAAAGAACACGCGGCCGATCGTGGCGGCAAAGTAGCCGTAGATCGCGAAATCGTACCATTCGAGCAGATTGCCGATCATGCCGGCAGCGATCGTACGGCGGGAGCTTGGGGCCTTCATTGCTCCGGATTATGGCAGAAGCGCTACTTCTTCTCGATGTTCCAGAACACCGGGATCGGGCTCGTGACGACGCCGCTCAAGCGGTCGGCGCGGGTGGCCGTGGGCAGCGTGTACTGGCCGAGATGGATGTGGGTGCCGTATTGCACCGCGCGCGCCTGCAGTTCGGCGGCGATCTTCTGGCGGCTCGCGAGGTCGGGTGCGCGAGCGAAGGCGTCGCGCAGCCGCTCGACCTCGGCGTCGCACGGCCAGCCGAAATTGGCCTTGTCGCACGAGGCGGTGAGCATGCTGTTGGTCAGCGGATTCATCATGTCGACCGACAGCCACGCCGTCATGAAGCCGTTCCAGCCACCGTCGGCGGGCGGTGTCTTGCGCAGCCGGCGCGCCACGATCGCCTGGAAGTCGAGCGGCACCATCTGGACCTTGAAGCCGCCTTTCTCCAGCAGGTCCTTGGCGATCGGCCCGGCATTGGTCAGCACGGCGATATCGGTGGTGTGCAGCATCACGATCGGCGTGCCGTCATAGCCCGCTTCCTTCAAGAGCTCCTTCGACTTGGCGAAGTTGCCGCGCACGAGGCCCTCCATGCCGGCCTTGTTCTCGAACGGCGTGCCGCAAACGAACATGGCATCACAGGTCTGGTAGTAGCGCTCGTCGCCGATCACGCCCTGGAGGAAGTCCTTCTGGTCGAAGGCGTACATGGCGGCGCGCCGCACCTTCTCGTTGTCGAAAGGCGGCACCACGGTGTTCCAGCGGAAGACGTATTGCGCGCCGATCTTGTTGTAGACCTCGAGCTTCACGTTCCTGTCGGCGAGCAACAATGCTTTCAGGTCATGCGGCGGCGCCTCGATATAGTCGATCTCGCCAGCCAGCAGCGCATTCACCGCCGTCTGGTGGTCGGGAATAGCCAGCCATTCCACGCGATCGACCTTGGCGATCTTGCCGCCGGCCAGGCCCGAGGCAGGCTCCGGGCGCGGTTTGTAGTCGGGGCTCTTCACGTAGACGGTCTTGTCGCCCGGCTTCCATTCGTCGGCCTTGAAGATGAAGGGACCGGAACCCACGAACTCGCTGATCTGCTTGCCAGGGTCGGTGTCCGCGATGCGCTTGGGCATCATCAACGGCGTCGAACCGCCGGGCTTCGCCAGCGAATCGATGACCAGGCCGTAGGGCTCCTTCAGCACGACCTTGAATGTCTTGTCGTTGACCGGCTCGAGGCTGGCCACGAAGCCCAGCAGCTTTATGCCGGTGGAGTCGCGTGCGCCCCAGCGCCTGAGTGAGGCGATGCAGTCCTCCGAGGTGACGGGCTTGCCGTCGTGCCACTTGAGGCCGTCGCGTAGCGTGAAGGTATAAGTGAGCTTGTCATCACTCAGGCTCCACGTGTCGACCATCTGCGGCTGGGCCACGAGCTTCTCGTCCATGGCAAACAGCGTGTCCCACACCATGTAGCCGTGGTTGCGCACGATGTTGGCGGTGGTCCAGATTGGATCCAGCACCTTCAGGTCGGAATGCATTACCGCCTTGAGGGTCTTGGTCTGGGCCCAACCCGGAACGGAGACTGCGAGCGAGGCGATGACAGCGGCCGCAGCAGCGGCCGCCAGGAGACGGAGCTTCATCGGATCAGCTCTTCCAGTGCGAGGTGGCGCGTTCGCCGGGAGCGATTTCGGCCTCGGAGGGCACGGCGACCTTGGCCATGTGGCCATAGCGTTGGGCTGCAAACCACAGCGCGTAGTCGCCGAACTTGATCGGCGGATATTTCGCCGGCCGCGCCACCGACTGGCACGAGGGCAGGCACTGGATCATCGTGTCGTGGTCGGGGTCGCAGAAGAAGGGGATGGCGTAGCGGATCTGGCCCGAGACGTTGCGCACGCGGTGCGGCGTCGACAGGAACCGCTCGTTGGTCCAGCGGTGGAGGATATCGCCGCCGTTGACCACGAAGGCGCCTTCCACGCCCGGCGCTTCCATCCAGCGGCCGTCGGGCAGCAGGATGGAAAGGCCTTGCACCTTGTTGGGCGGCAGCAGCGTCATGAAGCCGGAGTCGGTGTGCGGCACCAGGCTCTCGACGCTCTCATCTGCGCCGTCGATCCTGGGATAGCGCGACATGCGCAGGATCATGTGTGGCGTCGCGAAGCACTTGTCGAAGAAGGTCTCCGGCAGGTCGAGCGCCAGCGCATAGAGCTTCACCAGCCTCCGGCAGAGCGCCTCCAGCGTGGCGATGTAGGAAAGCGTCGTTTCGCGAAAGCCGGGCAGGTCGTGCGGCCACTTGTTCGGGGCATGGAAGCGGCGGCCCGACAGTACGTCGGCATCGCTGGCGTCGCGCTCGCGGCGCAGGAAGTAGGCCTCGTTCTGGCTCGGCTTCTTGCCCTGGGCAACGGCATTGGGCGGCGCCTTGGTAGCGATCGGCATGTAGCCGATGTTGTGCTCGTCGACCTTGACCGCGAGCTTCGCCTCCATCGGCTGGGCGTGGAAGCGCGCGGCCGCCGCGTAGGTGTCGTCGATCATCTTCTGCGAAACGCCGTGGCCTGCGAGATAATAGAAGCCCACGTGCTCGAAGGCGTAGCGCAGCTCCGCTGCCGCCCGTTCCGCGGCTCCCGGCTTGCCGGCGAGATAGTCCGCCACATCGATCAGCGGGATCTCGCCGCCGATCATCGTCGGCGGTGCGAGGGAGGGAGCGGGTCGATGGAGGTCGGGCTGCATGGGTCGATCCTGGAATGCGTCTGCGAGGTTAACACGCGCATCCGGCAACGCAGCAAAACCCGCGCCACTCTTTTTCGCCCTGCAGGTGGCGTGGCCTTCGCCGTCGCTTTCTCTAGGGTCCGACCATGGTTGCCCTTTCCGTACGAAGTCTTGCCGCCGCAGGTTTCGTTCTTGCGGCCTTGTTCGGCCCCGCCGCGCATCCTGCCCGCGCCGAGGTCGACAGCGAGCACATGTTCGGCTTCACCGAGGGCAGCGCCGCTGGGCGCGCGAGGCCGGTACCTACAGCGCGTTTTCGACCAACATGAATCTGAAGTATCCGCTGACCGATTATTTCCGCATCACCGGCGGAGTCACCGTGACGCGCTTCGACAGTTTCGGCGTGAGCGGCATCGACAATATCAATGCCTTCGCGCTCGATCGCGAGACCTCGCCGGTCGGCATCACCATTGTCGCAGCACCTTTCGACGGTCGCCCTATGCCACTTCGACGGCATGGCGCTGGACACCCTGGCGGGTCGGGCGCTCTACGTCGGTCCCACCTTCTATCTGCCCTTCGCCAAGGGCATGTCGCTGTCAGGCGCCTGGAACCTCCAGGCCTGGGGCCAGGGCACCGGCGCCGCCTCGACCCTCGATCTCACGGACTTCGAGATCCAGCTCCTGAAAGCCCGCTTCGCGATCGATCTGTAGAAACCCTGCAACCTCTTGGTCCGATTGCCCGTTGTGGTTGATTGGTCGTACGCTGGTCGAGCGGCGCGCGGACCAGAGGGCGAGGTATTTTGAAGCAAACCGGGCGTGTCGCGCCTCCTTCGATGGACGACGGGCGATATCGCCTCCTGATCGATTCTGTGACCGACTATGCGATCTACATGCTCGATCCCGAGGGTCTGGTGACGAGTTGGAACCCCGGCGCGCAACGGTTCAAGGGCTATACCGAGTCGGAAATCCTGGGCAGCCATTTCTCGCGCTTCTATGGCGAGGAGGATCGTCGGGCCGGCGTGCCGGAACAGGCCCTCGAAACGGCGGCGCGCGAAGGCAGGTTCGAGAAGGAAGGTTGGCGTGTCCGCAAGGACGGCAGCCGCTTCTGGGCCCATGTCGTGATCGATCCCATCCGCCATCCCTCGGGCGAGATCATGGGCTATGCCAAGATCACGCGCGATCTTACCGAGCGCAGAGAGGCAGAGGAGACGCTGCGGCGCAGCCAGGAGCAGTTCCGCATCCTGGTCGAGGGCGTCACCGACTACGCCATCTACCTGCTCGATCCCGAAGGTCGGGTCTCGAGCTGGAACGCCGGCGCCCGGCGAATCAAGGGCTACCTTCCCGAAGAGATCGTTGGCCATCACTTCTCGCGTTTCTACACCGCGGAGGACAGGGCAAATGGCGAGCCGCGCCGGGCGCTCGATACAGCCGTCCGGGAAGGAAAGTTCGAGAAGGAAAGCTGGCGTGTCCGCAAGGACGGCAACCGCTTCTGGGCCCATGTCGTCATCGATGCGATCCGCGATCCGGCGGGCAACCTCATCGGCTTCGCCAAGATCACGCGCGATCTCACCGAACGGCGCGAGGGCCAGCGCGCGCTCGAACTGGCGCAAGAGGCACTGATCCAGTCGCAGAAGATGGACGCCATCGGCCAGCTCACGGGCGGCATCGCCCACGATTTCAACAACCTGCTGACGGTGATCCTGGGCAGCCTCGAGCTGGTGCGCCGCCGCGTGCCCGAAGATTCCCGGATCACCGGTCTCGTCGACAACGCCGTCCAGGCCGCCCAGCGCGGCGCGTCGCTCACCCAGCGCATGCTGGCCTTCGCCCGCCGCCAGGATCTCAAACCCGAGCCGATCGACGTTCCCGGCCTGGTGCGCGGCATGACCGATCTGCTGCGGCGCTCACTCGGGCCCTCGATCGACATCGAAACCCGCTTCCCGCTCGTGCTTGCCCGCGCGCAGGTCGACGCCAACCAGCTCGAAATGGCGCTGCTCAACCTCGCGGTGAATGCACGCGACGCGATGGTGGGCAGTGGCCGGATCATCGTGGCGGCGCACGAGGAAACCGTCACCGAAGAAACAGCCGGCCTGAAGCCGGGACACTATGTCCGCCTGTCGGTGGCCGATTCAGGCGAAGGCATGGACGAAGCCACGCTCGCGCGTGCCATGGAGCCGTTCTTCACCACCAAGGGCGTCGGCAAGGGCACCGGCCTCGGCCTGTCGATGATCCACGGCATGGCGGCGCAATCGGGCGGGCAGCTCGTCCTGAAAAGCCGTAAGGGCGAGGGCACGACGGCTGAGCTTTGGCTGCCGGCGGTGACGACCGATGTCGAAGCCACCGACGAAGCCATCGACCGCGACCGGCAGCCGGACGTACCGGCCGCCGCCGCGGCGATGCGGCCGCTGGTCGTGCTGGCCGTCGACGACGATGTGCTCGTTCTCATGAACACGGCCGCCATGCTGGAAGAACTCGGCCACAAGGTCTTCCAGGCCAATTCCGCCAAGAAGGCGCTCGAGATCCTCGATCGGGAGCAGCACGTCGACCTGGTGATCGCCGACCAGGCCATGCCGCAGATGACCGGCACCCAACTGATCGAGGCGATCAGGGTCGATCGGCCGGAGCTGCCCATCCTCCTGGCGACAGGCTACGCCGAATTGCCCCCGGGCATGGGGTTGGGCGTTCCGAAGCTCTCCAAGCCCTTCAGCCAGCAACATCTCGCCGCCGCCGTCGCCGCGGTGATGCGCTGACCCCTCCCATGCTCCCTTCCCGCGAGCGGGAGAAGAGCATGAGAGGGACGACGATAGAAAGCCTACAGCCAGTAGGTCGGCACGCCGTAGTACTTGTCGATGCGACGGCCATAATCGGGCGTCCAGGTGAAGTTGTCGTCGCGCGCGTCGTAGCTGGGCGCGTCCGTCAGCATCTTCTTGTCGAGGTTGACGACGTAGCCTTCCTTGGACGTGTCGTATTTAAGGCTGGCCCACGGCAGCGGATGGTGGCGGTCGCCGATGCCGAGGAAGCCGCCGA
>JAQSDW010000028.1 GCA_029946105.1 Reyranella sp.
TCCCGATTGGTCGGAGCGAGAGGATTCGAACCTCCGGCCCCTAGCTCCCGAAGCTAGTGCTCTACCAGGCTGAGCTACGCTCCGTCAGGTTTACGGACTCCGGCCCGCTCGGGAGGCGGGGTTATAGCCGTGGCCTACCGAGGTCGCAAGTATGGTCCCCAGCCGGGGGCGCGAGGGCGGTCCGATCCTCTAAAACCGCGCCTTGTGGCGGGTTGCCCCGCCTGCCGGCCTCCCCTAGGCTCGGGACCAACAGGGAAGAAAACAGAGTAGCTGTCATTCGCGCGTACTGAATAAATCGGCCTGTCGCTCGCCCGCTGGTGGAGGCAAGCCGGACAATAAACCGCGACGAGAGCGAAACATCATGCCCGAGACGGTCCTCGAGCTGGACGACTTGACTGTGCGGTTCCGCCTGAGGCGGGGCGATCTCACGGCCGTGAACGGCGTGTCCTTTGCCATCGGCCGCGGCGAGACCTTCGGGCTGGTGGGCGAATCGGGGTCGGGCAAGTCGGTGACGGCGCGGGCGATCATGCGGCTGATCCCCGATCCGCCGGGCGAGATCCAACGCGGCCGCATCCTGTTCGGCGGCGACAATGTCCTCGACAAGAGCGACGCCGAGATGCGCGCGCTGCGCGGCAGCCATATCGCCATGGTGTTCCAGGAACCGATGAGCGCGCTCAATCCGGTGTTCACCGTGTGCGAACAGATATCCGATGCGCTGCGCACGAACCTCGGACTGTCGCGGCGGGAGGCGCGTGAGCGCGTGGTCGAGCTGCTGGCCCTGGTCGGCATCCCGTCGCCGCAGAAGCGGCTCGACAGCTACGTCCACGAGTTCTCCGGCGGCATGCGCCAGCGCGTGATGCTGGCGATGGCCTTGAGCTGCAATCCGGGCTTCCTCATCGCCGACGAGCCGACCACGGCGCTCGACGTCACCATCCAGGCCACCATCCTGGAACTGATCACCGGCATGATCGAGCGGCTCGGCATGTCGTTGCTGTTCATCACTCACAATCTCGGCGTCGTCGCCCACTCCTGCGACAAGATCGGCGTGATGTATGCCTCGCACATGGTCGAACTCGGCGAGAAGCGCGAGATCTTCGCCAATCCGCAGCACCCCTACACCGTGGGCCTGCTGAACTCGATCCCGCGTCTCGACATCCAGGCACGGCACCTCACGCCGATCGCCGGATCTGTCTGCAACATGATGGAGCCGCCGTCGGGCTGTAAATTCCATCCCCGGTGCGCGCATGCGATGGATATCTGCCGCCGTGAGGTGCCCCGGCTCAAGGAGGTGGCGCCGGGCCATCTTGCGGCGTGCCATCTGCACGATCGCGGGGCTGCCGCATGACGGCGCAAGGTGCGACCGACGACATGCTGTTGGAGGTGAGGGGACTCACCAAGCATTTCACGCTGCATGGCGACATCTATTCGAAGCTGGCCGGCGAGAAGGCCCAGGTCCTGAAGGCAGTCGATGGCATCGACTTCCACATCCGCCGCGGCGAGACGCTGGGCCTGGTGGGAGAAAGCGGCTGCGGCAAGTCGACGACGGCGCGGCTGGTGACGCGGCTGATCGAGCCGACCTCTGGGGAAGTGAGGCTGAAGGACGAGGACCTGCTGGCGTTCTCGCCTCGGCGGATGAAGGAGACGCGCAAGGACGTTCAGCTGGTGTTCCAGGATCCCTACAGCTCTCTAAATCCGCGCAAGACGATCATGCATATTCTTAGCCGGCCGATGGAGATCCACGGTCTGGCGCGCAGCTGGAACGAGAAGCGCGAGCGCGTGCTGCACCTGCTGCACCGCGTAGGGCTGAGCGTCGAGCACATCGACCGCTATCCGCACGAGTTCTCGGGCGGCCAGCGCCAGCGCATCGCCATCGCCCGCGCGCTCTCGGTCGAGCCCGAGCTGGTGATCGGCGACGAGCCGGTGTCGGCGCTCGACGTCTCGATCCAGGCGCAGATCCTGAACCTGTTCCGCGACCTCCAGGAGGAGTTCGGGCTCACCTACCTCTTCATCGCCCACGACCTCAGCGTCATCCGTCACATCAGCGACCGGGTGGCGGTGATGTATGTCGGCAAGATCGTCGAGACCGGGCCCGCCGCGGCGATCTTCGAGGAACCGCTGCATCCCTATACCAAGGCCCTGCTGGCGGCGGTGCCCGAGGCCGACCCGGCCAAGCCGCCGCCCCGACTCACGCTCAAGGGCGAGGTGTCGACGCCGATCGATCCGCCGCCGGGCTGCCGGCTGTGCGGCCGCTGTCCGCGCGAGTTGCCGGTGTGCGCCGAGATCGAGCCGCCGCTGGTCGACGTCGGCGGCGGCCGCCAGGTCGCCTGCCACAATTTGTGACGATCAACGCTCGGCCAGCCGCGGGTCGAGGATGTCGCGCAGGCCGTCGCCGAACAGGTTGAAGGCCAGCACCGTGTAGCAGATGGCGAGTCCCGGGAAGGCGGCGATCAGCGGATGGGTCTCCATGTAGTCGCGTGCGGCGCTGAGGTCGGAGCCCCAGTCCGGCGTCGGCGGCGGCGTACCGAGCCCGAGGAACGACAGCGCCGCCACGATCAGGATAACGAGGCCCAGCCGCACCGTGGAGGTCACGATCAGCGGCGAGATGATGTTGGGCAGGATCTGGCTAAGCGCGATGCTGACCGAGGAATCGCCCACCGCACGGGACGCCTCGACGTACTCCTTCTGCTTCTCGGCCAGCACCGAGCCTCGCGCGAGCCGCGCCTTCTCAGGCATGCCGGCAAGAGCAAGCGCACTCACCAGCACGAGGTCGGTCATCACTCCCTCGAGTTTCCAAGCCTGGGCGACCGTCACGAACAGGAGATAAAGCAGCAACCCCGGGAAAGCGAGCAGCCCGTCGACGATGCGCATGCCTATGGTGTCGGCGAGCCCGCCGAAGTAGCCGGTCAGCACGCCGAACGGCACGCCCACCACCAGTGAGAGCGCGACGGCCACGACGGCGATGGTCACCAACCGCCTCCCGCCATAGAGCAGCCGCGAGTAGATGTCGCGACCCAGGCGGTCGGTTCCCAGCAGGTGCTTCTCGGAGGGCGGCTGCAGGCGCTCGCGGTAGTTCTGCTTGATCGGATCGTGCGTAGCGAGCCACGGCGTCCCGATGCAGGCGCCGAACAGCAGCACCAGCATGACCGCGCCGATCGAGGCGGTGCGGCTCTTGCGCAGTTCGTGCCAGGCGTTCGAGAGCGCGGTGGCGAACCGTCTGCTCCGCGGCGGCGCCGGCGGTGCGCGCCAGACGATCGCAGCATCGACCAGCTTGTCGGCTTCCAGTTCGGACATGGCCGGTCCTCTAGGCGAATTTGACGCGCGGGTTGAGGAGCCTGTAGGTCAGGTCGACCAGCAGGTTCATGACGACGACGATGCAGCCCAGGACCAGCACGCCCGCTTGGATCAGCGGATAGTCGCGCTGCAGGATCGCCTCGAAGATGGCGCGGCCGATGCCCGGCCAGGCGAAGATCGACTCCAGCACCACCGTGCCGCCGAGCAGGTTGGCGAGCTGCAGGCCCGAGATGGTGATGGTCGGGATCATGGCGTTGCGCAGCGTGTATTTGAAAATCACCTTGCGCTCGCTGTGGCCGAGCGCGCGCGCGGTATCGACGTACTCCTTGCTGAGCTCGTCGAGCATGGAAGACCGCGTCAACCGCGTCGTGAACGCCGCCTGCCGGAAGCCGATGGCCGCCGCCGGAAGGATCAGGAACTGCAGGCTACCCCAGAAATCCTCGAACGGGCTGACATAGCCGGAGGACGGCAGCCAGCCGAGGTAGAGCGAGAACAGCAGTACGCAGAGGATCGCGAACCAGAACTCGGGGATCGAGATGCCGGCGAGCGACGTCACCTGCGCGGTGTAGTCGATCGCCGAGTTGCGCCGCACTGCCGCGAGCGTGCCGAGCGGTATCGCGATCATCATCGACAGCATGATGCCCACGGTGGCGAGATAGACCGTCGCTGGGATGCGGCTCATCAGTTCGAGCGATATCGGCCGCCGCGTCACCAGCGAGTTGCCGAAATCGAACTGCACGGTACGCACCAGCCACTTAGCGTAGCGCTCGTGGACAGGCCGGTCGAGCCCGTACTCCTTGGCCAGGATCTCGCGGGTCTCGGCGTCGTCGCCGCCCTCGGTGCCGATCAGCGTGTCGAGGACAGAGCCCGGCAGCGCTTCGACGAAGCCGAACACCGCGACCGTGAGCACCAGCAGCACGGGCACGAGCTGGGCGATGCGGCGGAGCGTGTAGGCGAGCATCGCCTTGCCCTTCGCCTCAGCCCTCGATCCAGGTCCGTCGCATGCCGGCGCCCGTGTAGCTCCACGGTCCCGAGTAGGAGACGTTGTAGCCCTTCACCCTCGCCTTGTTGCTCGCCATCATCAGCGGCACGAAGTGCGTGTAGAGCATCGGCAGGTCGCGGTTCACCAGAGTCTCGACGTCGGCGTACATCTGCCGGCGCTTGGCCCGGTCGCCCTCCTTGCGCGCGGCCAGGATGATCTGGTCCGCCTTCTCGTTCTTGTAGCCGTTGCGGCGGCGGGTCTCCGGCGCGGTCGACAGGATGTTGCGGCCGTACCAGCCGTCCGGGTCGAGGCGGTAGGAGTTGGCCGTCGAGTCGATGTTGTAGTCGCCCTTGTTCTGCTTCTCGAGCATGACCGGCCCCGGCAGGATCTCGAGCACGGCGTTGAAGCCCGCGTCCTTCAGCATGGCGTGCACGAGTTCGCCCGACTGCTGCATGTAGGGGAAAGTGTCGTTCGCGATGATGGTGAATTTCTCGTCGCCGCCCTTGGCCTTCTTGCGCAACGCCTTGGCCTTGTCGAGATCGAACTTCGGCCAGCCCTCGATGTCCTTCACGTGCCACGGGCTCGCGCTGCTGTAGAAGCCCTTGGAGATCTCGCCGATGCCGTTGAACACCGCCTGGTGGATGCCCTCGTGGTCGATCGCGTGGGCGATCGCCTGCCGCAGCAGGTGGGCGTCGGGGTTGTCCTTTTCCGACAAGAGCCCGTTCTTGAGGTTGAAGTACATCATCGCCGTGCCGACCTGCGGCACCGGCCAGGTATCGAACGTCCGGCCGTGGTCCTTCTTGAAGGCCGGCGCGTCGGCGTAGGCGACGTTGTCGATCAGGTCGACCTCGTTGGTGCGCAGTGCCGTGAGACGGACGCGGTCCTCCTTCTTGGGCCGCCCGACCAGCCCGTCGAGATAGGGCAGGTTGTTGCCTTCGGAGTCCGTCTCCCAGAAGTTCTCGAATCGCACCAGCTCGGTGACGTCGAGCCGGCGCCACGTCTTGAACTTGAACGGCCCGCAATTGACCGGATGCGTGTCGGCGGTGTCGACGGCGCCGGGCGACATCAGGTTCACGGGATAGTAGATCAGGTTGATGTCGAGCGCGGCGTGCGGGTCCTTGAGGTGGAACTGCACGGTGTGCTTGTCGTCGACCGTGACCCTCTCCACGTCCGCCAGGACCGAGCGCGTGAAGGCGTGGCCGATCTTGGGATCCTTGATCCGCTCGATGTTCCACTTCACCGACTCGGCGTCGATCGTCTGGCCGTTGTGGTATTCGGCGCCGCGCCGCAGCTTGAACGTCCAGGTCTGGAGGTCCTTCGAGGCCTCCCAGGACTCGGCGACCGCCGGCTTGGGCTGCATCTTGTCATCGAAATCGACAAGCCCGCCAGTGATGCCGGTCAGCGGCGTGGAGACGAAATAGATGATGTTGCGATGGGTATCGAGCCCGATCGTGTCCTCGCGCGTGCCAAAGCGCAGCGTGCCGCCCCGCTTGGGATGTTTCTTCGATGGCGACTGTGCGTCGGCCAAACCTGGTACGCCGGCGAGCGCGGCGCCCGTTAGGGCTGTGCTCGCCTTGAGGAAACTACGCCGTGTACTGTCGGAACCCTTGTTGCGCGCATCGTCGGTCATGACGTCGCCTCCCAGATTTTTTTGGTTTGGGCCGAAGTTGGCTATTTGGATGAACGCTTACTCGATCAAAGCCTCCCGATCGCAGTCTCGCTGCACGAAACAGCCTGCCGTCAATCGCCGGGAAGGTCAACGGTCCGGCCGGTCGGTTTCAGACATGGCCGTAAGGGCCTGCCGGTGTCGCTCCGGTGCCGCTATAGTCGAGGCAAACGGGGGCCTCGCGGGGATCACATGGCGAAGAAGAAGCGGCTGAAAATCGCGCTGATCGGCTATGGCGCCATCAGTCAAATGCTGTTCGACGTCTTCCGCGCGAGGAAGCCCGCGATCGATATCGTCGGCGTCCTGGTCCGGAAAGGACGCGTCAAGGCGGTGCAGAAAAAGCTCGACGCCAAGGTGGCCGTCGTCGACACGTTGAAGGGCCTGCTCAAGCTCGAGCCCGACGTCGTGGTCGAGGCGGCGAGCCAGCAGGCGGTGCGCGACTGGGGCGAGACGATCCTGCGCAAGGGCTTCGACTTCATGGTGATCGCCACCGGCGCCTACGGCGATCCCAAGCTCTGGAAGAAGCATGTGAAGGCGGCGGAGAAGAGCGGCGCGCGGCTGCGCCTGCCGTCGGGCGCGATCGCCGGCCTCGACGGCCTGCTCGCCATGCGGCTGGGCAAGCTCGAACGGGTGAAATACATCTCGATCAAGCCGCCGCATGCCTGGAAAGGCACGCCTGCCGAGACCGAGTTCGACCTGCCATCGATCAAGGAACCGACGGTGATCTTCCGCGGCAAGCCGGCCGACGCCGGGCGTCTCTATCCCAAGAACGCCAATCTGGCGGTGACGGTGGCGTTGTGCGGGGCCGGGCTGGAGCATACCGAGATCGAGCTGGTGGCCGATCCCACCCTGCCGCCCGGCACCAATGCGAGTCGCCTGGAAGTGCTGAGCGATTCGGGCGAGATGACCATGCATCGCCTCGGCCGCGCCATGCCGGACAATCCCAAGACCGGCGTGCTGACGGCGCTCACCATGGCGGACGACCTCATGAAGATCGTCCGCTCGAGCGACTGGTAGGCGCTTCCTAGAGTCTTTCCGAGGCTAATTGAATCGGAAGGGATTCCCAAGCCGGGCCC
>JAQSDW010000029.1 GCA_029946105.1 Reyranella sp.
GGGGGGCCGGGCGCCCCGCGGTCCGGTGACGTCCGCTCCGAACAGGCGGCCGTCACGATCATGAGAAAGATCGGCGCCGCCTCGTTTTTCCGCATCATCGACCGCCTGCTGGTGGCCGGCACCGGCCGGACGCAGACCGTGCGCTGGTCGATCGACGGCGTGCACTGGCAGCGCGAGCGCCACAGCTATGCCGGCAACAGCCATGGCTTCACCATCGAGGTGACGACGGGCACCCGGGCGGCCAAGCCCGGGTGGACGCTGGTGATCGTCAAGGAGTACTGGCGCGACGCCAGCGGCGAGAGCATGAAGTCGCCGCAATGGGCCCATATCGAGACGGGCAGCCGGGCCGATGTGGTCGCCTGGCTGGAACGACAGGAACGCAGACTCGAAAGCGAGTAAGGCCGTCATGGACATCGCGAAAATCCCGGTCGGCCGCCATCCGCCGAAGGATCTCAACGCCCTGATCGAGATCCCGCTGGGCGGGGTGCCGGTGAAGTACGAGCTCGACAAGGACTCGGGCGCCCTGTTCGTCGACCGTTTCCTGCATACGGCGATGTTCTATCCCGGCAACTACGGCTTCATCCCGCACACGCTGTCGGCCGATGGCGATCCCTGTGACGTTCTGGTGGTCGGCCAGGTGCCCGTTGTGCCCGGCGCGATCATCCGCTGCCGGCCGGTCGGCGTGCTCTTGATGGAAGACGAAGCCGGGATGGACGAGAAGATCCTGGCCGTCCCGATCGACAAGCTCCATCCCTTCTACACGGGCATCAAGTCCTACAAGGACCTGCCGACGGTGCTGTGCGACCAGATCTCGCACTTCTTCCAGCACTACAAGGACCTCGAGAAGGGCAAGTGGGTGAGGGGTCTGCGCTGGGAAGGCCCGTCCGACGCCGAGCGCCTGGTGGGCGAAGCGATCGAGCGCGCGAGTGCGAAGCGGTAGGACGCTCAGGAACCTGTGGAATCGCCTTGCGAGACCACGCCGGCCGGTCTAAACCGACCGCTCCCCGCCGTCGAGACTTGATCATGCGTCGGCGCATACAAATTTTCACTGCAATAACAGAGACTTAACTCAATGCTGTCGCGTGTCATCGGGCTATTTTCGGCGGACATGGGCATCGACCTCGGTACGGCCAATACGCTGGTCTATGTGAAGGGTCGGGGCATCGTTCTCAATGAACCGTCCGTCGTGGCGCTCACCACGCAGAGCGGCAAGCGACAGGTCCTCGCCGTCGGCGAAGAGGCCAAGATGATGCTGGGTCGAACGCCCGGCAACATCCAGGCGATCCGTCCGTTGCGCGACGGCGTCATCGCCGACTTCGAAGTCGCCGAGGCGATGATCAAGCACTTCATCTCGAAGGTGCATAACCGGCGCTCCTTCGCCCATCCCCAGATCGTGGTCTGTGTGCCCTCCGGCTCCACCGCCGTCGAGCGCCGCGCCATCCAGGAATCGGCCGAGAGCGCCGGCGCCCGCAAGGTGTGGCTGATCGAGGAGCCGATGGCGGCGGCGATCGGCGCCGGCCTGCCCGTGACCGAACCCACCGGCTCGATGGTCGTCGACATCGGCGGCGGCACGACGGAAGTGGCCGTGCTGTCGCTCGGCGGCATCGTCTATCCGCGCTCGGTGCGCGTCGGCGGCGACAAGATGGACGAGGCGATCATCGCCTACATCCGCCGCAACCATAACCTCCTGGTCGGCGAAAGCTCGGCCGAGCGCATCAAGAAGGCCATCGCCTCGGCCTGCCCGCCGGAAGACGGTGAGGGCCGGACCATGGAGATCAAGGGCCGCGACCTGATGAACGGCGTCCCGAAGGAGCTGATCATCACCGAGCGGCAGATCTCCGAGAGCCTGCAGGAGCCGGTGAGCGCCATCGTCGAGGCCGTGAAGGTGGCGCTGGAGAACACCGCCCCGGAACTGGCCGCCGACATCGTCGACAAGGGCATCGTGCTGACCGGTGGCGGCGCCATGCTGGCCAACATGGATACCGTGCTGCGCCAGGCGACCGGCCTGCCGGTCTCGGTCGCCGAGGACCCGCTGCTGTGCGTGGCGCTGGGCACCGGCCATGCCGTGGAGAACATCGGCCGCCTGCGTGGCGTGCTGTCGTCGATGTACTAATAGGCCGCGTACTAATAGGCCGCGCCCCGCCCGCTTTGGGGTAGAATGGGCAGGAAATGGCGATCCGGGACGACTTCGAGATAGTCGCGAGCCAGGTGCGCACGGCCGTGCAGCGCTTCGCTCTCGGCCTGCTCGTGATCGCCGCGTTCGGCGCCATGCTGGTCGGCAAGGCCGACACCATCCTGGTCGAGCATGCCCGCGTCGTGGCCCTCGACCTCGCCAGCCCCGTGCTGGAAGCCATCGCCCGCCCGGTGGCCGCCGCCAACCGCATCATCGCCGACCTCAAGGAATTCGCCTCGTTGCGCGAGGACAATGCCCGCCTGCGCGAGGAGAACGTCCGGCTTCTGGCCTGGCAGACCGCCGCGCGGCGGCTCGAGAACGAAAACGAGCGCATGCGCGGCCTCGCCAATTTCCGCGAGGGGCCGGAAGCCTCCTTCATCACCGCCCGGATCGTGGGTGACAGCGTCAGCGCCTATGTCCGCGGCGCGCTGCTCAACGTCGGGCGCAAGGCCGGCGTCGCGTCGGGCCAGGCGGTGGTGACCGGCGAGGGCCTGGCCGGCCGCATCGCCGAGGTCGGCGAGAACAGCGCGCGCGTGCTGTTCGTCACCGACGTCAATTCGCGCCTGCCGGTGTTGATCGAGCGCACCCGCGAGCGCGCCATCCTGGCCGGCGACAATTCCCCGCAGCTTCGCCTCAGCCTGCTGCAGAGCGTGGCCGGCGTTCAGCGCGGTGACCGCATCGTAACCTCCGGTCATGGCGGCAGCTTCCCCGTCGGCATCCCGGTCGGCGAGGTGGTCGATACCGGCGAGGGCAGCAGCGTTCGTGTCCGCCCGTTCGCCGACTTCTCCCGGCTCGAGTTCGTGCGCGTTGTCGACTATGGCGTTTCCGGACTGGTGGGCGGCAACAGCGCGACCACGCCGTCGGCGCCGCCGGCCGGCGTCAGGATCCGCTGAGATGAGAGCTGATGGTCTGCTCGCCATGCTCGACCGCTGGGGCCGCTACGCGTTGCCCGGCACCACGCTGCTGTTCTTCGTCCTGCTGACGCTCGCTCCCCTGCGGGCGCCCTATCTTTCGGGCGCGCTGCCGCTGTTGCCGGCGCTGGTCGTCTTCCAGTTCAGCCTGGCCACGCCGGAGCGGCTGCCGGGGCCGCTGCTGCTGGTCATGGGCATCCTGCTCGACCTGCTGCTGGGCGGACCTGGCGCGCCGGTGGGTGTGAGCGCGCTGGGCTTCGTGCTGATCCGGGCAGCGGTGGTGAACAACCGCCGCTACCTGGTGGGCGTGCCGTTCCTGTTCCAGTGGTTCGGCTTCTGCCTGCTCGCGCTCGGCTTCGTGGTGCTGGTCTGGTTCTTTACCGCGTTCTGGACCTGGACGGCCATCGATCCGCTGCCCGCGTTGATGCAATATGCCGTGGTGATCGTGATCTATCCGCTGCTCGCTCCGCTGCTCGCCCGCGTCCGCGCGCGCGACCCGCTGAACGTGCCCGACGCCTCGCGCGGCACGGCGCGGCCGGGAGAGACCACATCATGAGGTCGGGTCATGAGGTCCGGGTCATGAGGTCGGGGTCGTGAAGCCCTTCCGCAAGGGCGACGGCGAGCGCAGTGGCCTGTTCACCAGGCGCGCGCTGCTGCTGGGCGGCGTGCAGGGTGTGCTGCTGGGCGCGCTTGCCGGCCGGCTCTACCAGCTCCAGGTCCTCGAGACCCAGCGCTTTTCCACGCTGGCCGAAGAGAATCGCATCAACTTGCGGCTGCTGCCGCCATCGCGCGGCCTGATCTTCGACCGCACCGGCCAGCCGCTCGCCGTCAACCGCAACAATTTCCGCGCCATGGCGACCTCGGATCGCGGTCGCGGCGCCGACGTGTTGGTCGAGCGGCTGGACCAGATCCTGAGCCTGGGTGAGGCGGAGAGGACCCGGCTGCTGCGCGAGCTTCGGCGCAGCCGCAACGCTCAGCCCGTGGTGGTGCGCGAAAATCTCGGCTGGGAAGACGTAGCCCGCATCGAGTTCAACGCGCCCGACCTGCCCGGAGTGTTCATCGATCTCGGCCAGTCGCGCGACTATCCCGAGGGCGAGCTGATGAGCCACATCGTGGGCTACACCGGCCGCGTCTCCGACGAGGATCTTGCCGGCCGTGACGATCCGGTGCTGCAGCTCGCGACGATCCGCTTCGGCAAGAAGGGTGTCGAGCGCTTGCTCGAGGACGACCTGCGCGGTCGCGCCGGCGCCGTCCAGGTCGAGGTCAACGCCGTCGGCCGCGTCGTGCGCGAACTCGACCGCACCGAAGGCCAGCCAGGCTCGAATGCGCTGCTCACCATCGATCTCGACCTGCAGCGTTTTGCCGCCGAGAAGATGAAGGAGCACCAGTCGGGTTCGGTCGTGGTGCTCGACGTGGTCACCGGCGACGTGCTCGTCATGGCCTCGACTCCCGGCTTCGATCCCAGCACTTTCGCGCGCGGCATCACGCAAACCGAATGGCGCGATCTGCTCGATAATCCGGAGAGGCCGCTGCACAACAAGGCGATCGCCGGCGTTTATCCGCCGGGTTCGACCTACAAGATGGTGACGGCCCTGGCCGCGCTGGAGTCCAAGGCGATCGATCCTTATACGCGGCTGCCCTGCCTCGGCTTCATCGAGCTCGGCAGCATCAAGTTCCATTGCTGGCTGAAGGGCGGCCACGGCTCGACCAACGTCGTCGAGGCGATCGCCTCGTCGTGCGACTGCTTCTTCTACGAAGCGGCGCGTCGCGCCGGCGTCGACCGCATCAGCGACATGGCGGCGCGGCTGGGCTTCGGCAAGCAGAGCGAACTCGGCTTGCCGGGCGAGTCGGCCGGCAACCAGCCGACGCGCGCCTGGAAGCAGGAGAAGGTCGGCAAGCCGTGGCAGCACGGCGATACCTTCAATCTCGGCATCGGCCAGGGCTACATGAACTGCACGCCGTTGCAGCTCGCCATCATGACGGCCCGCCTCGCCAATGGCGGCTACGAGGTCCAGCCCAACCTCCTGCTGGCCAAGGCGACGCCGCGCGAGGAACTGGGTCCGCCGGCGACCCTCGACAAGCCCACGGCGCCGTCGCTGCGGCTCAACCCGCAGCATCTGGCGATGATCCGCGATGGCATGAATCAGGTCGTCAATTCCGGCATCGGCACCGCCAATCAACTCCGCCAGCGCGATCCCGCCCTCGCCTTCGCCGGCAAGACCGGCACCGCCCAGGTCAAGCGCATCACCGAGCGCGAGCGCGATATGGGCATCACCCAGGCCTCGCTGCCCTGGCACCTGCGCCATCACGCGCTGTTCGTCTGCTTCGGCCCCGTCGACAATCCGCGCTATGCCTGCGCCGTCATCGTCGAGCACGGGATGGCCGGCGGCGCCACGGCGGGTCCGATAGGGCGCGACGTGCTGGTCGAGACCATGAAGCGCGATCCGTCGCGGCGCAGCGATCGATTCCGCAAGATGGCGTTGCGATGAGTCTGGCGCTCGACGCGCCGGCGCCGGTAGGCTTTGCCGAGCGGATCTGGCGCATCAACTGGGGTCTGGCGCTGGTGCTGACGGCGATCGCCGCGGTCGGGGTGGTGGCGCTCTATTCGGCGGCCGGCGGCCGCTTCGAGCCGTGGGCGAGCCGGCATGCCGTGCGCTACGGCGCTGCCTTCGCGATGATGCTGGTGGTGGCACTGATCCATCCCAAGGTCTGGCTGGCGCTGGCCTGGCCGATCTACATCGTCTCGTTGCTGCTGCTGGTTGCCGTCGACCTGATCGGCAAGATCGGCATGGGTGCGCAACGATGGCTGGTGATCGGGCCGATGCAGATCCAGCCCTCGGAAATCGCCAAGGTGGCGGTGATCATGGTGCTGGCGCGCTACTACCATGGCCTCAGCAAGGAGCAGGCCTCGAAGTTCCTCTATACCCTGCCGCCGCTGCTGGTGATCCTGGCGCCAGTCGCACTGGTGATGGTCCAGCCCGACCTCGGCACCGCGATGATGGTGCTGATGGGCGGCGGCGCCCTCCTGTTCGTGGCTGGCGTGCGTCTTTGGATGTTCCTGGTCGCCGGCGTCTCCGCAATCGCCTGCCTGCCGATCGCCTGGTCGTTCATGCACGAATACCAGCGCAAGCGCGTCCTCACCTTCCTCGATCCCGACCGCGATCCGCTGGGCGCCGGCTACCACATCACCCAGTCCAAGATCGCCATCGGCTCGGGCGGGCTGTTCGGCAAGGGCTTCCTCAAGGGCACGCAATCGTCGCTGAACTTCCTGCCCGAGAAGCAGACCGACTTCATCTTCACCACCTTCGTCGAGGAATGGGGCATGATCGGCGCCTTCGGCCTGCTCGTGCTGTTCGCGCTGGTCCTGATCTGGGGCTTCTCCATCGCCTTCCGCTGCCAGCACCATTTCGGCCGCCTGCTGGCGCTCGGCGTCACCGCCTTGATGTTCCTCTATGTCTTCATCAACTCGGCCATGGTCATGGGCCTCCTGCCGGTGGTCGGCGTGCCGCTGCCGCTGGTCAGCAACGGCGGCACCGCCATGGTGTCGGTGATGTTCGCCTGCGGCCTGCTGATCGGGGTCAATGTCTACCGCGATGCGCAACTACCGCGGACGCGGTAAAAATCGGGGAAGAATCCCGGGGATTTCTTTGCCGCGGGCCTATCGACAAGGTGTATCCGCCTTGGTATAGCCGCCCGCTTCCGGCGGTGCCCCGAGCAATTTGGGGGCGCTTAGCTCAGTTGGTAGAGCAGCTGACTCTTAATCAGCGGGTCGTAGGTTCGAGCCCTACAGCGCCCACCAT
>JAQSDW010000030.1 GCA_029946105.1 Reyranella sp.
CCTGCAATAGTCGGCTCCGATCATTGTGAAGAAGCCATGAATATTGCCCATCTGCTGCTGGGCTCGTCCCAGGAATTCCGCGATCTGCCGGCACTGGCGCACGGTGCCGCGCTCCACCTCAGCTACTGCGACCTGTGGCGCAAGGTCTCGGTCATGAGCACGCACTTGCGCGAGCGCTTCGGCCTGCAGCGCGGCGACCGCGTTGCCCTCGCCATGACCAACTGCGTCGAATCGATCGAGGTGATGTACGCGATCTGGCACGCCGGGCTCTGCGCCGTGCCGATGAACGCCAAGCTGCACGCCAAGGAGTTCGCCTTCATCCTGGAGAATTCCGGCGCCAGGCTCTGCTTCGTGACCCCCGATCTCGCCGTCACCATCGCCGAGGCCGCGCGCGAGGCGCCGAACCTGAAGGAGATCGTCGATACGACGACGCGGGCCTACAGTTTCATAGCGGTGGGCGACCCGGGCGCGATCGCCGATTGCGAGCCCACCGACCTTGCCTGGCTCTTCTACACCTCGGGCACGACCGGTCGGCCCAAGGGCGCGATGCTGACGCACCGCAATCTGTTGGCGATGACGCTCAACTACTACGCCGACGTCGACCGGCCCGTTCCTGGCGGCTCGATCGTGCATGCCGCCCCGATCAGCCACGGCTCGGGCCTGTGGAATTTCCCGATGCTGGCGCGCGGCTCGGTCCAGGTCTTCCCGGAGAGCGGCCATTACGACGTGCCGGAGACGGTCGAGCTGATGAACCGCTGGCCCGATTGCAGCATCTTCCTGGCGCCGACCATGGTGAAGCGGCTGATCGAGCATGGCAGCGTCTCGGAGCTGAAGCCCGGCGCGCTGCGCCTCATCACCTACGGCGGCGCGCCGATGTACGTGAGCGACCTCAAGCGCGCCATGGAGTTGCTCGGCAACACGCTGACGCAGCTCTACGGCCAGGGCGAGAGCCCGATGACCATCACCCATCTCAGCCGCGAGTTCCATGCCGATCGCCATCATCCGAACTGGGAGGCCCGGCTCGCCTCGGCTGGCGTCGCCGACACCTGCATGGAAGTCCGTGTCGTCGACGAGGAAGGCCGCCAGGTGCCGACGGGCGAAGTCGGCGAAATCATCTGCAAGGGCGACCCGGTGATGGCCGGCTACTGGAACAACCCGGAGGCCACGGCGCGCTCGCTGCGCGACGGCTGGCTGTGGACCGGCGACGTCGGCGCCTTCGACGAGGAAGGTTTCCTGACGTTGAAGGATCGCTCCAAGGACATGATCATCTCGGGCGGCTCCAACATCTATCCGCGCGAGATCGAGGACGTGCTGAACCTGCATCCAGGCGTCGCCGAATGCTCGGTGGTCGGCCGCCCGCATCCGGAATGGGGCGAGGATGTCGTGGCCTTCGTGGTGGCGCGGCCGGGCGCCAGCGTGACGCCGGCCGAGCTCGACCGGCTGTGTCTCGACAACATCGCGCGCTTCAAGCGGCCGAAGGACTACAAGTTCGTCGATGCCTTGCCCAAGAACAATTACGGCAAGATTCTGAAGACGGAACTGCGTTCCAAGCTCTAAGCTCGCGACGCGAACCAGGAGGACAAGACATGGGCAGCATGATCGATTTCAAGCGTCCGGACGGCTCGACCTGCAAGGGCTATGTCGCCGAGGCTGGCCCGGCTCGATCAGGGGGTGGCAAGCCCGGCATCGTCGTGATCCAGGAATGGTGGGGTCTCAACGACCAGATCTGCGGCGTCGCCGATCGCTTCGCGCGCGCGGGCTACAATGCGCTGGCACCCGACCTCTACAAGGGCCGCGTCACGCAGAAGCCGGACGAGGCCAACCACATGATGAGCGGCCTCGATTTCGTCGGCGCCTCGGATCAGGACATTGCCGGCGCGGTGAAGCATCTCGCCGCCCTGGGAAGTGGGGGTGGCGGAAAAGTAGCCGTCATGGGGTTCTGCATGGGTGGCGCCCTTACCATAGCGGCCTGCGCGCGCATTCCGGGGATTGCGGCCGGCGTGCCGTTCTACGGTATCCCGCCGGGACAGCTCGCGGATCCGGCCAAGATCAAGGTGCCGCTGCAGGGCCACTTCGCCAACAAGGACGATTGGTGCACGCCGGCCGCCGTGAACGAGTTGGAGAAGGCCATGAAGGGCGCGGGCCAGAACCCCGAGATCTTCCGCTACGACGCGGCCCACGCCTTTTCCAACGAGCGCAGCGAGGCCTATGACGTGAAGTCGGCCAATGCCGCATGGGAGCGCATGCTGGCGTTCCTGGGCAAGCACCTCTGACCAAATCCGCCCCGTCGTCGAGACCTGCGCTCGGCCTCGCCATCGTCGGGCTGGGCGCCTCGCTCGCGCCGCTCGACATCGCCGTCAACGTGGCGCTGCCGGCGATCACCGGCCACTTCAAGCTGGCACTGGGCGACGTGCAGTGGCTGGTGATCTGCTACGTGCTGGTCTACGGCTCGCTGATGCTGGTGTGCGGCAAGCTGGGCGACCTGTTCGGCCATCGCCTGATCTTTCGCATCGGCCTCGCGATCTCCGCCGTCGGCTGCGCTGCCTGCGCCGCGGCGCCGGACTGGCCGTTGTTCCTGTGGGCGCGGGCGGCCCAGGGCGTCGGCACGGCGCTGGCGCTGTCCTGCACGCCCGCGCTCGCGACCTCGCTGTTTCCGGAAAAGGAACGCACCAAGGCGCTGGCGGGCTACGCGAGCTCCATGGCCTTTGCCGCCGCGATAGGTCCTCTCCTCGGCGGCGCGCTGGTCGAAGTCTGGGGCTGGCAGGCCGTGTATTGGGTGCGCGTGCCTATTGCGCTCGGCACCCTCGCGCTTTCGGGCCTGCTGCCGTCACCCTCCTTGCGACTATCCGGGCCCGACGCACGGCCGTTCGACGCTGTGGGCGCCTTGCTGCTGGCCACCTGCATGAGCACACTGCTGCTGTCGCTGGTGCTGTCGCAGCGCAAGGAAGTGGCAGGTCTCTGGGCGCTGGCGCTGTTCGTCGTGGCCATGGTCGTGCTCGTGTCCTACGTGCGGCGCGCCAATCGCGTGCCCGAACCGATCATCCGGCCGGCGCTGTTCGCCGACGCGCGGTTCGTGGTCCCCAACGTGCTGAACGTGTTGGCCAACCTCGCGGGCTTCTCCATCCTGCTGCTCACTCCCTACTATCTGGTGAACGTCCTCAAGCTGACGGCGCTCGCGACCGGCATCGTGCTGGCAATGGCCTTCGCCGGCAGTCTCGCGGGTGCGCCGCTCTCGGCCCTGCTGGTGCGCCGCATCGGCCAGCGGCCCACGGTCTTCGCCGGCATCGCCTGCGTCGGGCTCGGCCTGCTGCCGCTGGGGTTCACCGGCCTGCAGACACCGGTGGCCGTCGTTGCGCTGCTGCTGATCCTGGAAGGCGTGGGCCAGGGCCTGCTCACGGTGGCCTACACCGATATCGTGACCGCGACGCTGCCGCCGCGCGACCGCGGCGTCGCCGGCAGCCTCTCCCTGCTCACCCGCACGCTGGGCATCGTCGGTGGCGCCTCGGTGCTGACGGCGCTGCAGGCGCGCGGCGCCGAGGGCATCTGGGGCATGGCGGGCTTCCTCGCCGGCTATCGCTTCGCCTTCCTCGCGGCCGGCGGCGGCCTGCTGGTGGCCCTGCTGCTCTCCTGCCTGTGGCCGCGCGCCTGGTCTAACCGGGCCGTCTAATCGGGGCGGCGGGCCGCGAGCCCGGTGATCGGGCAGTCGCGCAGGAAATCGTTCCAGAATGTCCGGTCCTGCCCCGGCGACAGCTCGGCACGGCAATCGACGAAACGGAAATCCTCGAGCCCTGCCTCGGCAAAGACCTGTTCGTAGGTCTCGGGCGCCAGCCAGAAATTGTCGAAGCCGAAGGTACCGCCGTCCGCCGTGGGCATCGTGTAGCGGATGCGCGATCCCTCGCGGCGGGGCAGGTCGATGGTGCGCGAGAAGCCGTAGGCGGCACGGTCGCCATAGCGCGAAAGTGCCGTGCGCGGATTGTCGTTGATGCCGATCATGCGCCCGCCCGGCTTCAGGTTGGCGTAGACCGTGTGGGCGAAGGTCAGGAGTTGCGCGCGGGTCTGCGCGTAGTTGAACAGATAGCAGGCGACGACCAGGTCGAACGCGCCGACCGCGCCGAGATTGGCGGCGTCGCCGACCTGATACAAGATGCCGAGCGGCTGCTCGCGCTCGATCGAGCGGGCGCGCTCGACCATGGCACTCGACAGGTCGATGCCCACCACCGAGCCCGCACCCCGGCGGGCGAAGGCGCGCGAGTAGGTCCCGTCGCCGCAGGGCAGGTCGAGAACGGCGAGCCCGCGAACGTCGCCGGCCAGATCGAACAGGGTTGGCGCCTCGACGACGATGCGGAACGGGAGCTGCTTGGAGGCGGCATACTCCTCGGCGATATCGTCGTATTCGGCATGGTCAGGCATGTCCGCGATGCACTTTTAGGCGTGGCAGAAGTAGACGGGGGCAATAACGGCGACGTCTGCTCATCGTCAGGTGAGCTTGATGTCGCCTTTCTTGATGATGTTGCCGAACGTCGCCGTCTCGACGGCAATGGCGCTCTTGAAGTCGGCCGGGCCGAGATAGGTCACGCGCATGCCGCCGTTGTGGACCTTCGCCATGATGTCGGGCGAACGCAGCGCGGCGGCGATCGCCTGGTCGAGCTTGGCCACAACCGACAACGGCGTGCCCGCGGGGGCGAGGACGCCGAACCACGAATCGCCGCCGTCCTTGCCATAGCCCGTCTCGCGCAAGGTCGGCACGTCGGGAAAGTCGGGGTGACGGACGTCGGCCAGCATGGCGAGCGCGCGCAGCTTGCCCGCCTTGATGTGGGGCAGCGTCGTCTGGTCGAATTGGGCCTGCACTTCACCGGCCAGCAGGGCGTTGGTCGCCGGCGCGCTGCCGCGATAGGGCACATGCACCATCTTGATGCCGGCCTCGAGGCAGAACATCTCGCCGAACAGGTGGGTGATGGTGGCGAGGCCCGACGAGCCGAAGTTGATTTTGCCCGGGTTGGCCTTGGCGTAGGCCACGAACTCGGCGACCGTCTTGGCCGGCACCGAGGGGTGGACGGCGAAGGCGCCCCATGAGGTCGTCATGCGCGAGACCGGGATGAAATCCTTCTCCGGATCGAACGGGATGGGCTGCAAGTGGCGGGTGATGCAGAGCATCGCCGTCGTCGTCGTCAGGAAGGTGTAGGTGTCGACCGGCTGATTTTTCACATATTCCGCGCCGATCATGCCCGAGGCGCCGGCCTTGTTGTCGAACAGCACGCTCTGGCCGAGGATCTGGCCGGCGCGGTCCATGACAATGCGGGTCGAGACGTCGGACGGCCCGCCCGGCGGGTAGGGGATCACCACGTGGATCTGCTTGGTGGGCCACTCCTGGGCGGCCACCGGCCGCACCGCTGCAGCGGCGCCCAATGCCAGCGCACTCGTGAACGTCCGACGACGCATTCCACAACCCTCCCTAGGCTCGTTCGTTGCCGGGAGCATTCCATGGCTCGCCTTGGACCGCCAGCCGTGTGTTAGGTTCCGCCCATGAGACGGTTTGGCGATGCCCGGGTGGCGGCGGTGTTCAAAGACTACCGGCCGGCCCTGCGAGCGCGGTTGATGGCGCTGCGCGAGTTGGTGTTCGACGTCGCCGCCGAGACATCGGGCGTAGGCCGGCTCGACGAGACGCTGAAATGGGGCCAGCCGAGTTACCTGACGGCCGAGAGCGGCAGCGGCACCACGATCCGTATCGATCGCCTGAAGAATCGAGACGGCTACGCGATCTACTTCCACTGCCAGAGCGGCCTGGTCGATCAATTTCGCACGATCTATCCCGACACGTTCACCTACGAGGGCAAGCGTGCCATCGTGCTGGAGACAAGTGATCGCGTGCCGACCCGCGCGCTCGGGCATTGCATCGCACTCGCCTTGACGCATCATCTACGGAAGAAAAGTGGGAGCAAAAAGAAATGAGCGGCAGACTGACGGACAAGGTGGCCATCGTGGTTGGCGCGGGCTCGAGCGGCCCAGGCTGGGGCAACGGCAAGTGCACGGCCGTCACCTTCGCGCGCCAGGGCGCCAAAGTGTTCTGTGTCGATCGCCTGCGCGCCGCCGCCGAGGAGACCGTGGGCCTGATCGCCAAAGAAGGCGGCGAGGCCGTGGCCTTCGAGGCCGATGCCTCGAACAATGCCAATGTGAAGTCCATGGTCGATGCCTGCCTGGCCAAGTGGGGCCGGGTCGATATCCTCGACAACAATGTCGGCATCGGCTCGCAGGGCGGGCCCGTCGACCTCAGCGAGGACGAATGGGACAAGGTCTTCGACGTCAACGTGAAGAGCTTCTTCCTGACGGCCAAGCACGTCATTCCGGTGATGGAGAAGCAGGGCAGGGGCTCGATCGTGAACGTGAGTTCGATCGCCTCGATCCGCAGCCCCAAGGGCATCTCCTACCTCGCCTACAACGCAAGCAAGGGCGCGGTGAATTCGCTGACGCTCGCCATCGCCTCGCAGTACGCGGAGAAGGGCATTCGCTGCAACGCCATCCTGCCCGGCCTGATGCACACGCCGATGATCGACTTCCTGGCCGAGCAGTACGCCAAGGGCGAGAAGGACCACAACCAGGCCTACGACAAGATGATCGCGCTGCGCGACAAGGCATCACCGACCGGCAAGATGGGCACGGGCTGGGACACGGCGAACGCGGCGCTGTTCCTCGCCTCGGACGAGGCGGCCTATGTGAACGGCCACCTGCTCGTGGTCGACGGCGGCATCACGGTCCGGGCCTAGAGCGGGATGACACCAAGTCGAATCGGCTGACGAGCACTGATCGGAGGAGCGCGCCACTCCAGTGGCGCTCATGATCATG
>JAQSDW010000031.1:0-6535 GCA_029946105.1 Reyranella sp.
GATCTCCACGCGCAACGCCGCCGCATGACAGCTCGTTCTTAATGGTTGCTGAGCGCAGCGAAGGACCTCACCGAGCGATCAAACCAGGCCCCTTCAATGAAGAGCCGAATCCATGGCAGGCGGGAGGTCCTTCGCTGCGCACGGGACGGCGGCGGCTTCAACCTTGTCTGGCCATGGTGGACAGTCTCGCAAACAAGGCGCCAGATGTCTCGTCTCGCCACGGACGACTCCTAACAGATGAGGGAGCCATGCAGCACAGGCTCATTTCCGGCGACAATCACATCGACCTCACCTATTGCCCGGCCGACCTCTGGTCCGCCCAGGCGCCCGCCAAATGGGCGAAGAACGCGCCGCGCGTCGAAGAGCGCAACGACGGGCAGCACTGGTTCGTCGACGACAAGGACCGCGGCATGTGGAACGGTGTCGGCCCGGGCTTCCTGCCCTACACCAAGGGCTCGTTCGGCCATGTCGACGAGATGAAGGAAGCGGGCTTCGTGTGGGACAGCTACCCCGGCGCGGCGCCGCGGCCGACCACGCCGGAGCTGCGCATCGCCGATCTCGACCGCGACGGGCTCGACAAGGAGATCATCTACGGCTGCCTGATGGTGAACGACCTGATCGACGATGCCGATCTGCGTGTCTGGACCAACGCGCGCTACAACGACTGGGCGGCCGACTTCGCCAAGCGCTCCGATCCCAACCGCGTGTTTCCGCTTGCCATCATTCCCAACACCAGCCCGGCTGCCGCCGCGGCCGAGGTGCGGCGCTGCGCGAAGATCGGACTGAAAGGCGGCGACCTCGCCTTCAAGCGCATGAGCCTGCCGATGTGGCATCGCGACTGGTACGCACTCTGGGAAGCGGCGGCGGAGTGCAAGTTCCCGATCTCGTTCCACTCGACCGGCTTCAAGGCGCTGCGTGCGCCCGACACGCCCGAGATGGAGAAGGAATACGCGGTTCAGCACCGGCTGGTGCGCTCGGCCCTGTTCCAGCTCGATACGATGGAAGTGCTGGTCTCGCTGCTGGCCTCCGGCGCTTGCGAGAAATACCCCGACTTCAACTTCGTGCTGGGCGAGTCGGGGGTGACCTGGCTGCCCTACGTGTTCGACCGTCTCGACACCGAATATCACGACCGCGCCCGCAGCCTTGGCTTCAAGCTAAAGCCCAGCGACTATTTTAGGCGCCAGGGCTACGTCACCTACCAGCAGGACAAGTACCTGGAGCCGATCGTGCCGCTGATCGGCGAGGACAACATCATCTGGGGCGCCGACTACCCGCATCCCGATTGCATCTGGCCGAACTCGCGCGAGACGCTCGCCAAGAATCTCGCCAGCTTCTCCGACAGCGTGCAGAAGAAGATCGTCCACGACAATGTCGCGCGCCTGTACGGGCTGAACTGAGCTGGACGCGGATCAGGACCGACTTTCGGCCCGTTGCTTCAGCCAGCGTTCCGCCTCGGTGCGGCTGCGGAAGATGCTCACGGCGCCTGGCCGTGAGATGAAGCGCACGATCGTCTCGCACAATTCGAAGGAGAGATCGGTATTGCCCACGAAGGCGGTCGGCTGGCTGGCGTCCTTCGGCATCATGTCGGTGCAGATGCGCTTGATGTTCTCCACTCGGAAGTTCGCCATCGGGCGATCGAACTCGAAGATGCACAGGCGTTGCTGGCCGCCCCGCGTGCGAAACGCCGCAAGCGTCGTCTCGGTCTCCTCGACGGTAAACCAGCCGGCGAAAGTCACGACGGCAAAGGGGCTATCCGGATTGATCTCGAAGGTTACTGGCAAGGCCGCGCCCGAGTGGATTTCGTCTCTAGTAGCAGGGCACGTCCGAAAAACAAAAACCCCCGGGGATGCCGGGGGTCGTCGCCTGCCTTTTCGAGGGCGGTTTTTGAAGACGGGGAGGGCTAGTAGCCCTCGCGCTCCATGCGCTTGCGCATCAGCTTGCGCGTACGGCGGATGGCCTCGGCGCGCTCGCGGGCGCGGCGCTCGGAGGGCTTCTCGTAATTGCGGCGGAGCTTCATCTCGCGGAAGATGCCTTCGCGCTGCATTTTCTTCTTCAGGACGCGCAGCGCCTGATCGACATTGTTTTCACGAACGAGAACCTGCACTTCGATCGCTTCCTTCCAAACGTTACGGGGCCCGGGAAAGCGCTCCAGGGCCGAATAAGAGGCGCGGTTGGTATCACAGGGGACAACCCTTGGGAAGCCCTCGCCAGGGGCCTATATTTACCCCCATGGATGACTCAAATAGCGCTGAAATGCCTAGAAGCGACCCCGACCCTGACCCCGATTCGGGCCTGCGCGACCGGCTGGCCGATTCAGTGGCGGCCGAGGCCGCCTTCGAAGGCTGGACCCGGGCGGGGCTGGCGGCCGGAGGGCGGCGGCTCGAACTGCCCACAGGCGAGGCCGACCGGCTGTTCCCCGGCGGGCCGATCCAGGTCCTGACCCACCTCAGTGCGCGCGCCGACCTGCGCACCGTCGAGGATATGGAGAAGGAGGGGGTGGGGGCGCTCAAGATGCGCGATCGCATCAAGGGCGCGGTCCGCATCCGCCTGGAGCGGCATGCCGGCGAGCGCGAGGCGGTGAGGCGGGCGCTGGCCGTCCTGTCGCTGCCCTTCAATACGGGGTTGGCGCTGAAGCTGCTCTACAAGACCGTCGACGCCATGTGGTACGCCGCCGGCGACACCAGCACGGACTTCAATTTCTATACCAAGCGCGCCACCCTGGCGGGCGTCTATTCCTCGACGCTGCTCTACTGGCTGAACGACCGCTCAGTTGGTGCCGAGGCCACCTGGGCCTTCCTCGACCGGCGCATCGACGACGTAATGAAGATCGAGAAGCTGAAGGCGCAGGTCCGGTCTTGGACCGGGGCTAAGTCTGCAACACGTAGGTGACGTGGCCCATCTTGCGGCCGGGGCGCGCCTTGCCCTTGCCGTAGAGGTGCAGCCGCGCCGCCGGCTCGGCCACGTAGTGCTGCCAGTCGTTGGCCTCGTCGCCGATCAGGTTCTCCATGCGCGACGGCGCCAGCACGTCGACCGGCCCCAGGGGCAGGCCGCAGATTGCCCGCACCAGTTGCTCGAACTGGCTGGTGGCGCAGGCATCGATCGTCCAGTGCCCCGAATTGTGCGGCCGGGGCGCCATTTCGTTGGCGAGCACCTGGCCATCCCTGGTGACGAACATTTCGAGCGCCACCAGCCCCACCAGGTCGAGGCCGCGGGCGAGGTCGACGCCGAAGCGCTCGGCCGTGGCCAGCGTCCCGGCCGGAAGCCCTGAGGGCACGGTGGTGGTGCGCAGGATGCCGTCGCGATGGTCGTTGAGGCCGATCGGGAAGCAGCGCGTCGTGCCGTCGAGGCCGCGTGCCACGATGGCCGAGACCTCGCATTGGAAGTCGACCAGCGCCTCGAGAATGCACTCGCGCCGTCCGAGCTTTTCCCAGGCGGCGGCGAGTTCGTCGCGGGTCACTACCCGGGCCTGGCCCTTGCCGTCATAGCCCTCGGTGCAGGTCTTCAGGATGCCGGGGAGCGCCGTGGCGCCGGCGACGTCGGCGGCGCTGCGGATCGGCTGGTAGTCGGCCGTGCCGATGCCGAGGCCGCGGAAGAATTCCTTTTCGCGCAGCCGATGCTGGGCGATGTGGATCGGGCGGACCCCGGGGCGCACCGGCCTGTGGCGCAGGCACTCGGTGACGGCTGCCTCCGGCACGTTCTCGAACTCGTAGGTGATGACGTCGGTCTGCAGCGCGAAGCGGGCCAGCGCGGTGGTGTCGTCGTAGGTCCCCCGGACGTGCCCCGCAGCCACGTCGGCGGCCACCGAGTGCGCCTCAGGAGCAAAGACGATGCAGCGGTAGCCCAGCCGGGCAGCCGCTGTCGCGGTCATGCGGCCGAGCTGGCCGCCGCCCAGGATGCCGATGGTGGACCCCGGCGGCAGGATCTTGTCAGCGCCCATTTCTCAGCGATGCGCCGGCGCGTCGTCGGCTGGCGCCTTCGCCACAGCCTCGGTCTGGCGGGCGCGCCAGCGCTCGAGTGAAGCCATAATCTTGACATCGACAAGTCCAACGATTCCCGCGGCCAGCAAGGCTGCGTTGATCGCGCCGGCCCGGCCGATGGCGAGGGTACCCACGGGAATGCCGGCAGGCATCTGGACGATGGAAAGAAGACTGTCCTGGCCCTTCAGCGCCGCACTCTCGACCGGCACGCCCAGAACCGGCAGCGGGGTCAGCGCGGCCGTCATGCCCGGCAGGTGGGCCGCCCCTCCGGCGCCGGCGATAATGACCTTCAGGCCGCGCGCCTTGGCACCCGAGGCATAGGCCATCATGCGCTTGGGCGTCCGGTGGGCCGAGATGATGCGCGCCTCGAAGGGTATGCCCAGCGCCTCCAGCGTCTCGGCGGTATGGCGCATGGTGGCCCAGTCGGATTGGCTGCCCATGATCAGGCCGACCGCCGGTTTGCGGGTCCCCTGTTTTTTGGGGGAAGGGCGGGTCTTTGCGGTTTTCTTGGCCATCAATTTCTCGGGCAGGACTTTGTCTCAGGCGATGATATCGGGAATGAGCTGGCTTTCCAGCCGCAGGATCTGGTCCTTCAGTCCGAGCTTGCGCTTCTTCAGGCGCTGAAGCTGGAGCTGGTCGAAGGGCGGCTTCTCGATCAGGTGGTCGATGACGTCGTCGAGGTCTTGATGCTCGATCTTCAACGCCGCGAGCTTGGCCTTGATCGCTCCGGCGTCCAGCGAATCGGACGTTGTGTCGTTCATACTCGGCGCACTCGTCCCCGGCGGGCTGGTCACATCGCTCTGCGCCGTGTACCCCTTCGGCCGCCCAAAGGGAAGCCGCTCAAGGGGAGCGCCCAGGGAAGCAGGCATGTCGGATTTTCTCCCCCATCCGTTCTGGAATTTCTCGCTCGAAATCTACAGCGGCGAGGGTGTGGCCGAGGCCTGCCTCGACCTGCAGGAGCGGCGCGGCTGCGACGTGAACATATTGCTGTTTTGTTGCTGGCTCGGCGCCTCGGGCCGCCCGACGCTGACGGCCGACCGGCTGCGTTCGATCCTGAAGGTAAGCGACGTCTGGCAGGCCGAGATCGTGCAATCGTTGCGCCGCGTGCGCCGGCTGCTGAAGGACCGGCCGTGGCCCGAGGCCCTGCCCGAGACGGTGGACGCCGTGCGCCGCCGCGTGGCCGACGCCGAGCTGGCGGCCGAGCACGCCGAGCAGATCAAGCTGGCCAGCCTCTACACGCCGCCGGCCGACCGCGACCGGCCGGTCGAAAAGCGTCTGCGGGCGGCGGTCGGCAATCTCGGCGTCTATGCGGTGTGTCTCGGCGTCGTGCCCGACGCCAAGGACCGCGCCGCGGTGGTGGCGCTGATGGCGGCCGCTTTCCCCGATCTGCCCAGACAAGAGATCGATCGCGCCGTCGGGGTTTGAGACACGGCTGCGCGTGGGACAGGGGTTCACGTCGCTCGAGCAGATACGTTGCGTCGGCCAAGCCATTGGCCCTACTCGCCTAATCGGATGGCCCGGGAACCGGGGCGTGGGACGCCAAACGTCGCATTTTACGACGGCTCTACTGCAGGACGAGGAGCTGCCCGACGAACCGCGGGACGAGCGCCGCGTCGCGCGCCCGGAGATGTGGAAGTGGTGCTGTTGCATGGACATTCTAGGAGTCTCCTTTCCTCCGGGATTCACCCGTGAGATAGGAGTAGAGGATAGGTAAATAGGATCCATAGGCCGATCGAGAATTGCAACGTGCGGATAGCGGCATTGTGCCGGCACTCTCGACGCCCCAAGCTTTGCCGGCATGTCACGAACCGAACGGTTGCTCGATCTGATCCAGGCGCTGCGGCGGCATCGCCGTCCGGTGAGCGGGGCACAGCTTGCCGACGCAACAGGCGTTTCCTTGCGCACCGTCTATCGCGACATCCAGACGCTGATCGCCAAAGGGGCGCCGATCGAGGGCGAGGCCGGCGTGGGCTATGTGCTGCGGCCGGGGTTCACCCTGCCGCCCCTGATGTTCTCCGACCAGGAGATCGAAGCCATCGTCCTCGGCTCGAGGATGGTGGCGGCGCGCGGCGACGACACGCTGGCTGGTGCTGCCAGGAACGCGCTGGCCAAGATCGCCGCCGTCATGCCCGAGAGCAAACAGGACAACGTCGCGATGCTGGGGCTTCTCGTGGGGGCGAGCGAGCGGGTCGTCGCGACCGGCGTCGATCTAGCGGGGCTCCGCGGCGCCATCCGCGACGAGCAGAGACTCCGGATCGCCTATGAAGACGAAGCCGGCCGGCGGACCGAGCGGCATATCTGGCCGGTCGCGATCACCTTCTGCGAGCGCGTGCGCATTCTGGCGGCGTGGTGCGAGCTGCGCGATGGTTTTAGGCACTTCCGCACCGATCGCATCGCCTCGCTCGCGGAGACCGGCGAGAAATATCCGAGACGCCGCCGCGCCCTGATGAAGGAATGGCGCGAGATCGAAGGCCTCGCCGAAGCCGAGTAATACCAACCGTCGTAAGTATCGACCGCTTATCGCGTTCTCCGACTCAAGGGAGCGCGCCACTCCAGTG
>JAQSDW010000031.1:6585-6804 GCA_029946105.1 Reyranella sp.
CCCCCGCTCCCCCGAACCGAGAAGTGTCTTGAACGGTCAATACTTGCGGCGGTTGGTATAATCGCTGCTGACAGGAACTGTCACGCCACTGTCCTAGTCTGCTGCCGAAGCCGGAGAGTTGGCGAAGCAGGGGAATTGGCATGGAAGCGCGATATCGGCTGCACTGCGTTGGCGGCTCGGGCAATTCGTTCAAGGTCGCCCTGTTCCTGAATTGCGCCG
>JAQSDW010000032.1 GCA_029946105.1 Reyranella sp.
CCCCCCGCTCCCATGACGCTCCGATGGAGGCGTGACAATGGATCTCGCCCTCAAGCCCGAGCACAAGGCGTTCTCCGACGAAGTGCGCGACTTCACGCGGAAGAATCTCTCGCCTGCGACCAGGGAGAAGACTTTCTCCGGCAAGCATTACGATCGCGACGACCACATGGTCTGGCAGCAGGCGCTCGGCAAGAAGGGCTGGCTCGCCTACACCTGGCCGAAGAAGCACGGCGGTCCGGGTTGGGACGTGACGCAGCGCTTCCTGTTCGAGAACGTGCTGGCCGAGGAGGGCGCGCCGCGCATCCTGCCGTTCGGGCCGAAGATGGTCGGCCCGGTGATCTACACCTTCGGCAACGAGGAGCAGAAAGCGCGCTTCCTGCCGGGCATCCGCGAATCGACGGTGTCGTGGTGCCAGGGCTATTCCGAGCCGGGCGCCGGATCGGACCTCGCCAATCTCCGCACCAAGGCGGACCGTGACGGCGACCACTACGTCGTGAATGGCCAGAAGACCTGGACCTCGTACGCCCACTGGGGCGACTGGATCTTCTGCCTGGTGCGTACCGGTGCGTCGGCCAAGCCGCAGGAAGGCATCTCCTTCCTGCTGATCGACATGAAGACGCCCGGCGTCACCGTGCGGCCGATCATCATGCTCGACGGCGCCCATGCCGTGAACGACGTGTTCCTCGACAATGTGAAGGTTCCGGCCGCCAACCTGGTCGGCAAGGAGAACGAGGGCTGGACCTGCGCCAAGTTCCTGCTCGCCAACGAACGCCTCGGCATTGCCGAGGTGCCGTCATCCAAGCGCGGCGTCTCGATGCTGCGCGCGCTCAGCGACGATCCGTCGATGGCCGAGAAGATCGCCGATATCGACCTTCAGGTTCAGGCGCTGGAGATGAGCGAGCTCCGGGCGCTTTCGACCATGGCGCTGGGCGGCGCGCCGGGGCCGGAGGTTTCCACGCTGAAGGTGCGCGGCTCCGAAATCCAGCAGCGCATCGCGGAGCTGGCGATGGAGGCGGTGGGCGAATACGCAGCGCCCTACCAGCCGGGCATGCTGTTCCATGACACCAACGAGACGCCGGTCGGACCCGATCACGCACCGCCCGCCGCGCCGCGCTATTTCAACATGCGCAAGACCAGCATCTACGGCGGCAGCACCGAGATTCAGAAGAATATCGTGTCCAAGATGGTGCTTGGCCTCTAACGGGGGCTATAACGCACCAAAGAATTCCGGAGGAGAACCATGGATCTGTCCCTTTCCGACGAACAGAAGCAGCTGCAGGAGCAGGCCGAGCGTTTCGTGCGCGACAAGTACGCGTTCGACGCCCGCCGCAAGATCGCGGCGACCGAGCGCGGCTGGCTGCCCGAGAACTGGGCGCAGTTCGCCGAGCTGGGCTGGCTCGGCATGTCGTTCAATGAAGAGGACGGCGGCTACGGCGGCGGTCCAATCGAGACCATGATCGTCATGGAGCAGTTCGGCAAAGGCCTGGTGCTGGAGCCGTTCCTGCCGACGGTCGTGCTGGGTGGCGGCATGATCGCCCGTGCCGGCACGGCGGCCCAGAAGGAGGCACTGCTGGCGCCGATGATCGAGGGCAAGAAGCAGTTCGCCCTGGCCTGGCTCGAGCGCCAGTCGCGCTACAACCTGGCCGACGTTTCGCTCAAGGCCACCAAGGAAGGTGCGGGCTGGTCGCTGAGCGGCCACAAGGGCGTGGTCTACAACGCCGCTTCCGCCGACCAGATCCTCGTGCTCGCCCGCACCGCCGGCAGCGCGCGCGAGCCCAAGGGCCTCACCCTGTTCATCGTCGACGGCAAGGCCAAGGGCCTCACGCGCCGCGACTACCCGACCCAGGATTCGCTCCGCGCCTCGGAGCTCACCTTCGACAAGGTCTCGGTCGGCGCCGATGCGGTGCTGGGCAAGGTCGATGAAGGTTTTGGCGTGGTCGAGGACGGCGTCGATCGCGCCATCGTGGCGCTCTGTGCCGAGGCCACCGGCTGCATGGATGCGATCAATGCCGCGACCCTGGAATACATCAAGACCCGCAAGCAATTCGGCGTCGCGATCGGCAAGTTCCAGGTGCTGCAGCACCGCATGGTCGACTGCTTCACCAATGCCCAGGAAGCACGCTCGATGACGCTGATGGCGTCGCTCAAGATCGACGACAAGGATGCGGTCGTGCGCGCCAAGGCCGCGTCGGGCGCCAAGGTGCAAATCGGCAAGTCGGGCAAGTTCTGCGGCCAGAGCGCGGTGCAGATGCACGGCGGCATGGGCGTCACCGACGAGCTCTCGGTCAGCCACTACTTCAAGCGCCTGACCATGATCGACCTGATGTTCGGCAACCAGCAGCATCACCTGACGCGCTACAGCAACCTCGCGATGGCGGCGTAGCTGAAACATCATGCTCTTCCGGACCGCGCGCGTCCCGCGCGCTCATGATCATGAGCGGGCCAGAGGCCCGCGGTCCGCAAGACTATGAGTGCGATCGTCGACATCATCGTGCCGGTCTTCGGCATCGTGCTGGTCGGCTGGGTCATCGGCCGCACCCGGTTGCTGAGCAGCGAGGGACTGCGCGGCTTCACTTCCGTCACCTTCTATGCGCTGTTTCCGGCGCTGCTCTTCCGCTCGATGGCCAAGGTGCGGATCGAGAGCCTCGAGCCCGGCATCCTGCTGGCCTTCTTCGGCGCCGTGTTTCTGCTCTATGGCCTGTTGATGCTGCTCGGCCGCACCTTCGGCATGGGCATGGGCGATCGCACCATGCTGGCGCTGTCGGGCACCTTCTCCAATGGCGTCGGCATCGGCATTCCCTTCATCACCTACGCCTTCGGCGAGAAGGGGCTGGTGCCGCTGCTGATGATCATCAGCGTGCATTCGCTGATCCTGCTCACCTTCTCGTCCTTCCTGATGGAGATCGACGTCCAGGGCGGCGCGCGACGCCGACTGCTCGGGCGGCTGGGCGGGGCGATGTTCAACATGCTGAAGCATCCGGTGATCCCCGCGATCTTCGCCGGCCTGCTGTGGGGCGAGGTGACGCGGCATGTGCCGGGCCTCGCCACGCCGGTCGTGATCGATCGCGTCCTGCAGGCGCTTGCTGCCGCCGCACCTCCCTGCGGCCTGATCATGGTCGGCGCGTCGCTCGCCCATGTCGGACTGCGGGGACACTGGCAGTCGGCGGCGGTGGCCTCGGCCTTCAAGCTCCTGGCCCTGCCGGTGCTGGTGTGGCTGCTGGGGCGCTACCTGTTCGAACTCGATCCGCTGTGGCTCACCGTGGCGACCCTGAACGCCGCCCTGCCGGCCGGCGCCAATGTCTATCTGGTCGCCCAGATGTACGGTATCGGCGTGGCGCGGGCGACCAATGCCGTCGTAATCTCGACGGCGGCCAGCGTATTCACACTGTCCGCGGCGTTGCTGCTGCTCGGCGTTCAGGCGCGCTAGATTTCGACCCGGAGGGGACCATGGCTTACGAAACAGTTCAGGTACGCAAACTCACCGGCGGCTGCGGCGCCGAGGTTCTGGGGCTTGACCTCAAGGCGATGAGCAACCGCCAGTGGGACGAGGTGCAGCGCGCCTTCGTCGAACACGGCGTCATCTTCTTCCGCGGCCAGGAGCTCACGCCCGAGCAGCATCTCGCTTTCGCGCGACGCTGGGCGCCGGTCGACGTCAACCGCTTCTTCAAGGCTGTGCCGGGCCATCCGGAGATCGCCGAGGTGCGCAAGGAGCCCGAGCAGAAGACCAACATCGGCGGCGGCTGGCACACCGACCACAGCTACGATCCGGAGCCGGCCATGGGCTCGATCCTGCTGGCGCGCGAGGTCCCGGAGGAGGGCGGCGACACGCTGTTCGCCAACATGTATCGCGCCTTCGAAACGCTTTCGCCCGGCTTGCAGCGCACGCTCGAGGGCATGCGCGCGGTCCACGGCTCGGCGCACATCTTCGGCAAGGGCGGGGTCAACGACAAGAATCCCGAGGGCGCCAGCCGCTACGAAAATCATCACCTGGTCGGCGACGACGTCGTCCATCCGGTGGTGATCAAGCATCCGCTGAGCGGCCGCAAGTCGCTCTACGTCAACCGCGCCTTCACCCTGCATTTCGAGGGCTGGTCGGTCGAGGACAGCAAGCCGCTGCTCGACTATCTCTACCAGCACGCGGCGCGGCCGGAATTCACCTGCCGCTTCCACTGGCAGGAAGGCTCGATCGCCTTCTGGGACAATCGCGCGACCTGGCACTATGCCGCCAACGACTATCAGGGCGAGCGCCGGCTGATGCACCGCATCACCGTCGCCGGCTGCGCGTTGCAGGCGGCGGCGGGAGCGGCGTAGAGGTCGTCTTTGGCGACGTGAGGGCTGCTACCTGAGCTTCAGTCTCATCGCGCCGATGCCCATGGCGAGGTTGTAGCCCGCGTCCTGGACGATGCCCGAGGCGATCATGCCGATTTCGGCGTTGGGGCCGCCATAGAGCCAATTGCCACCGGCCTGGCCGCCGGCCGCGGCGGTGGTCTGCTCGCCGACGTAGGTGCCGCTCAGCGTCGTTGCCGCGCGATCCGAGCCCAGCGAATAGACGCGCCAGATCGTGTGGATCGCCTTGGTGTAGCCGATGTCGACGCCGATCTTGTCGATCGTGCCGGTGTACTGGGCGCTCTGGACGCCGTCCTTGCTCAGGAAGACGCAATCCATGCTCTTGCTTGAGCCCAGGATGTAGCCCGTACCGCCTTCGATGTTGCAGGTGAGCGAACCGATATAGATCCGGGAATTGGCGTTGGTGGTGTTGAGCTGCTGCGGGGTCGACTGCTGCATGCAGGCGCCGACGGTCAAGGCGAGGGCGGCCGCCGCGACGGCCGTAGACATCTTCTTCATCAAGCACTCCTTTAGCGAATGGCCGCCCACAGGAGCGCCAGTCCGGACAAAGCCATTACGACGTCGGGCAGGCGCTGAAAAGTGGCGACGCTCAACCTGTCCACGGCCTTAGGGCTGGATGACACCAAGTCGAATCGACTGAGCACCTGTCGGAGGAGCGGGGGGCCCCCCCGCTCCCATGAACGCCCGATCGCAGCGGCACGTCATCCCGCTCTAGGCGGCGCCCGTCATTAGCGCTTCTTGGTCGAGCGGCGCATAGAAGAAGTCACCGGGACGGAAGTCGTGGCCGAGATCGCCCAGCAGGCGGCGCTGGCGTGGCGTGCAGCGATCGAACAGCGCCTTCACCGGCCCGCCGAAATCATAGGGCTTCATGAACATCTGGCAGTAATTGTAGAGGATGGTCTTGCGTGCCTTGCCGGAGTGGTTGGGCGACGGACCATGCCAGATCGCGTGCGGGAAGACGTAGGCGTCGCCCGCGCGGCCGAGCAGCGGCACCGTGCCCGGTGACTTCGGGCCGGGAATGCGCTCAGAGCGCTCGGGGAACGGCCGCAGATGGCTGCCGGGGAAAATCGTGAAGTTGCCGCTGTCCGGCGCGGTGACGTCGGTCAGCAGGTACATCACCTTCACGGCGAGCGGCCGGCTGGTCTCGGTGACGCGAATGGACTTCTGTGCCTCGCCGCCGTCGGTGTGGATGTAGCCGGGGAACATGTCGGTCGAGGCGCGGATGATCGCCTGGCTCATCGAGAACTGGATGTACGGGCCCATCAGATCGAGGATCAGGTCGAAGATGCGCGGCCGGTCGATCAGGTCGATGAACGCCTGATGGTACGGCAGCAGATCGCGGCGATCCATGAACGCGTCCTTGTTCTGGTCGGGCAACTTCCAGGCGTAGTGGCCCCGCTGCAGCTCGGTCGCCGCGGGTTCGTAGCCCGGCTGCGTGCGCACGCGGTCGAGCTGGTCGGAGAAGAAGTCGACTTCCGCCGGGCTCAACGCACCTTCGAGCTGAAGGTAGCCGTCGACCGCCCATTGTTCGCGCTGCGCCTCGGTCAGGGTCCGAGTGGTGTTGGCCAGCATGCGATCCTCCATCGTGTCGAAAGCAGCCGGCAGTTTAGCGCGATCCGCGGCGCCTGTCGGCGGCCTGCTACCGCATGGCGGCCCAGAGCAGCGCCAGGCCGGAGATCGCCATCACGACGTCGAGCAGGCGCTGGAACGTGGCGACGCTCAACCTGTCCACGATCAAACGCGCGGTATAGGTGCCGGCCATGACCGACGAGCCCGAGATCAATCCCTTGACCATGATATCGACGGGCAGCGCGCCGAACGTGCGGAAGGTCACGGCTTTGCTGATGTAGAGGGCGAGCGAGCCCGCTGCTTCGGTGGCGATGAAGGCGCCCTTCACCAGACCGTAGGCGGCAAAGGCCGGAACGCTGAGCGGGCCGGTCGAGACCACGATGCCGGTCAGGAAGCCGATGACGGCGCCGGCGGCGGCGAGGTACCAGAAACCGAACTTGAAATTCTGCGCGACCAGCCAGCGACGGCCGGGGATCATCGCCAGGAAGAAGAGGCCGAGCGCGATGTCGATGGCCTTCTCCGGCAGGACCAGCAAGGTGCGCGCGCCCAGCGCGGCGGCCGGAATGCCGCCCAGCGCGTAGGCGGCGCAAGCGCGCCAGTCGATCTCCTTCCACCACGAGGTGATCTTGGCGAAGTTCGACATCAGGGCGACGACGGCCATGATCGGCACGGCCTCGCGCGGGCCGAACGCCAGCACCAGGATCGGCAGCAGGATGATGGTGGCGCCGGTGCCGACGATGCCGCTCACCGTGCCGGCAACGAAGCCGACGACGAGGACGAGGGCGTAGATCAGCATCTCAATATTCCTCCCCCGTCTGCGGGGGAGGTGCCCCCGTAGGGGGCGGAGGGGTCAAGAGCGTCG
>JAQSDW010000033.1 GCA_029946105.1 Reyranella sp.
TGATCGACGCCGACATGATGGGCCGTGCCTACCCCGAGGCGCAGATGACCTCGGTTGCCGTGGCCGATCTCATGCCTTGTCCGCTCACCACCGTCGACGTTCGCGGCCTAGAATCCGTGGTCGAGAAGGTACCGACTTGGAAATGGATGGAACGGGTCAGCCGCAAGATCTGCACTGAGTACGGCTCGATCGCCTCAACCTGCAAGGCACCGCGCAGTGGCGCCGAGGTGAAGAAATGGGGCATCCAGGGCACCACCACCAAGGCCATCGCCATCGGCCATGCCGTGCGCGAGGCACAGCGCAAGCATGAGGACCCGATCGAGGCGATCCTCTCGGTGGAGCCGGGAAAGTTGCTCTACAAAGGCAAGGTGGTCGACGTCGAACGCCGTGCCACCGAGGGTTTCTTGCGCGGGCGCACCCGGTTCGACGGCATGGATGAATGGCGCGGCGCGGCGCTCGAGCTCAATTTCCAGAACGAATGGATCGTGGCCTGGCTCGACAACAAGCCGATCGCCATGTCGCCCGACCTGATCTGCGTGCTCGATTCCGTCTCGGGCGAGGCGGTCGGCACCGAGACCATCCGCTACGGCCAGCGCGTGACGGTGATCGCCCTGCCGCCGCCGCCGGTATTCCTCAGTCCCAAGGGTCTGCAGCACGTCGGCCCGCGTGCCTTCGGTTACGACATCGATTTCAAGAGTGTGTTTGCAGCATGAGACGGATCGGCATCGATGTCGGCGGCACCAACACGGACGCCGTCCTGATCGAAGAAGGCAAGGTGGTTCGCGCCGTGAAGGCGCCGACCAGCGAGAACGTCACCACCGGCATCCTCGATTCGCTGAAGAGCCTGGGCGCCACCGGCGTGCTGAAGGAAGCGGGCGGGAGCCTCAAGAAGATCGACGGCGTGATGATCGGCACCACGCATTTCATCAATGCCGTGGTCCAGCGCCGGCACCTGACCAAGGTTGCGGCGCTCCGGCTCGGCATGCCGGCCTCGGCCTCGCTGCCGCCGTTCTGCGACTGGCCGGAGGACTTGGCCGAGCTGGTGCGCGGCGGTGTGTGGATGGTCGAGGGCGGCCACGAATACGACGGCCGGCCGTTCATGCCGCTCGACGAGGCGGCGGTGACCCGGGCAGCGCAGGAGATGAAAGCTGCGGGTCTGAAGTCAGTCGGCATCTCCGCGATCTTCTCGCCGCTCGATTCCAGCCATGAGAAGCGCGCTGCGGAACTGGTGGCCGCGATCATTCCTGATGCCGCCATCACCTGCTCGTCCGATCTCGGGCGCATCGGCCTGCTGGAGCGCGAGAATGCAGGCCTGCTGAATGCGGCCCTCGCCGATCTGTCGCGCGACACCATTGCCGCTTTCGAAAAGGCGATCCGCGATTCGGGCATCGCCGCGCCCTTGTTCATCACCCAGAACGACGGCACCGTTGCCGAGGCGGGCCAGGCGCGGCGCCTGCCGGTCTACAGCTTCGCCTCGGGCGCCACCAACTCCATGCGTGGGGCGGCCTATCTCTCGGGCCTGCAGGACGCCATGGTGATCGATGTCGGCGGCACCACCACAGATGTCGGCCAGCTCAAGCACGGCTTTCCGCGCGAGGCGAATTCCGTGGTGAAGGTCGGCGGCGTGCGCACGCTGTTCCGCATGCCCGACCTGCTGTCGATCGGCCTGGGCGGCGGCAGCCACGTCGTGCTGGATCCGCTCAAGGTTGGTCCCGTTTCGGTCGGCTATCGCCTGCTAACGGACAGCATCGCCTTCGGCGGCAAGCAACTCACCACCACCGACGTCGCCATTGCGATGGGTGTACTGAAGCTCGGCGACAAGGACAAGGTCGCCTATCTCGATCCGGCGACCCGCCAAAAAGTGTTCGCCGAAGCCGCCCGGCTCGCCGAGGAGGCCATCGACCGCATGAAGACCGAGATGGGCGACCTGCCGCTGGTGGCGGTCGGCGGCGGCGCCTTCCTGATCCCGGAGCGGGTGGCCGGCGTGTCGAAGGTGATCCATGTCGAGCATGGCGACTGCGCCAATGCCGTGGGTGCCGCCATTGCCCAGGTGTCGGGCGAGTGCGACCAGATCTTCAAGGACATGACCCGCGTCGAGGCCATTGGCGCGGCACAGGACATCGCCAACGGCCGCGCGGTTGCGGCCGGCGCCGACAGATCCACGCTCCACACGATCGAGAGCGAGGACATGCCGTTGGCCTACCTGCCGGGCAACTCCGTGCGCGTCCGCGTCCGCGTCGTGGGCGACGTGGCGGCCACCACATGACCGCCCCGACATGACCACTCGGGGGCGCCCGTCACCGATCGCGTGGCTGCTCGCGCCGGCCGCGCTGCTTTTCGTTCTCTTCTTCGTGCTGCCGTTCGGCGTGATGGCGGCAATGTCGGTGTTCTCCGGCAATCCCGTCAACAATCCCAATGCGTTTCTGACGACGCGCCACTACGAGCGCTTCGTCTTCGACACGGCCGGCATCTATCACGACGCGCTGTGGGCGACCCTGCGCATCGGCCTCATTACCACGATCATCTCGCTGCTGATCGGATATCCGCTGGCCCACTGGATGGCGCGCATGCAGTCTCGGCTCGGCCACGCGCTGGTCCTGATGGCGGTGATCGCGCCGATGCTGACGGGCATAGTAGTTCGCACCTTCGCCTGGATGACGATCCTGCAGGACAAAGGCGTCATCAACACGCTCCTGATCCAGTGGGGGCTGACCGACAAGCCGCTGCCGCTGATGTACAACGAGTTCGGCACCATCGTGGCGCTGGTCCATATCTACGTGCCTTTCATGGTGCTGACCTTGACCGGCGTGATCGGCCGCATCGACGAGCGGCTGGAGCAGGCGGCCCGCAGTCTTGGCGCCGGCCGGCTGCGTGCCTTCGTCGAGGTCACGCTCCCTCTCAGCCTGCCGGGCATCCTCGCGGGCTCGCTGCTGGTCTTCGCGCTCTCGATCAGCGCCTACGTCACACCGTCGCTTATGGGCGGCACCGACGTGCTAACTTTGCCCATGCTGATCGCCCAGCAGGTCGGCACCAGCTTCAACCCCAATTTCGCCGGCGCGCTCGGTGTCATCCTGCTGCTGGTCTCGCTCGCCATCGTCATTGCCTACAACCGGATCCTGGCCCGCCTGTCGGGCGAGCAGGGGCTGGCATGAAAGCCGTCCTCAACAAGCGGCCTTTCGATGCCGGCCACGCCGCCTACGTGACGCTGAACGGCCTGCTGCTCGTCTTCCTGCTGGCGCCGATCGCCATCGTGCTGGTGTTTGCGCTCAATCCCATGCCCTACATCTCCTTCCCGCCGGTCGGGGTGAGTCTCCGCTGGTTCGAGAAGTTCTTCGCCAGCGCCGAATTCATGAACGCGCTCTGGCTATCGCTGTGGATCGCCGGCTGCGTGCTGGTGCTGTCGATCCTGATCGGCGGCGGCTGTGCGCTGGCGCTGGCCCGCGGCAGCCTGCCGGGCCGCCCCTTCCTCACCGCCTTCTTCATGTCGCCGCTGATGCTGCCCGCCATTCTTACCGGCCTCGCCCTGTTCCAGGCCTATCTTCTGGCGGGCATCGGCCGGCCGGTCTGGGGTCTGATCCTGGCCCACACCCTGGTTGCCGTGCCCTACGTCATCCGCACGACCCTGGCCGTGTTGCACAATTTCGACCGCCGCATCGAGGAGGCCGCCGCCGTGCTGGGCGCCAGCCCGGTCCGGGTCTTCTTCGAGGTCACCCTGCCGCTGATCCGGCCCGGTGTGTTCGCCGGCGGCGTCTTCGCCTTTATCGTCTCGTTCGACCAGTTCCCGGTGTCGCTGTTCCTGGTGGTTCCCAAGGGCGAGACCTTGCCGGTGGTGCTGTTCAACTACATGAAGTTCGACCTCGACGGGGCGATCGCTGCCGCCTCTATGGTCTCGATCTTGCTCGCCTTGTCGGTCGTCCTCGTTCTTGAGAGGCTGATCGGTCTCAAGGCTTACGTTAAGCTCTAGGGTGAACAAAGGGGGTTGTCATGATTTCACGCCGCAAAGCACTTCATGCCGGTGCCGGCCTGGCCGTCCTGGCCACGGTCGGCGCGCCATCGATCCTTCATGCCCAGACCAAGACGCTCAAGATCACGACCTGGGGCGGCAAATGGGGTGAGGTGATGAAAGGCACGGTGCTGCCGGCCTTCGAGAAAGAGTTCAAGTGCACGGTGTCGGCCGACCAGGCCTTCCCGTTCGTCCCGAAGCTGCAGGCCAGCTCCAAGAACGACCCGATCTACGACGTGCTGCACACCAACTCGAACGAGCAGTGGAACTCCTTCACCGAGGGGCTGGTGATGGAAAAGATCACCGCTAAGGAAGTGCCCAACGTCGCCGACGTCTATCCTTATGCCGTGAGCGACAAGATCGTGGGTGTCACGATCTTCACCAGCGCTATCGGCCTTGGCTACCGCACCGACAAGGGCCTCACCAAGCCCACGTCATGGAAGGACCTGGCCGATCCCAAGCTCGCCGGCGCTCGCGGCGGCTACATCATCCCGGTCAACAGCCTCGGCCAGGCGCACTTGATGATGCTGGGCAAGGTCTACGGCAAGGGCCTCACCGATCTCGACGCTGCCTATAAGGCGCTCGAAGCGCTGAAGCCGATCAAGCTGGTCGACTTCACCGGCCAGATGGAAAAGATGCTGCTGTCGGGCGAGGTGTCGGAGGGTGTCATTCACGATTCCGGCGTCTACCGCTACGAGGGCCAGAACCAGCCGGTCGACTTCGCTGGCCCCTCCGAGGGTGTGTTGGCGCTCGAGCAGGTGCTGAACGTGACGCCGGGCTCGAAGGTGAAGGAGCTTGGCTTCGCCTACATCGACTACATGCTGCGCCCCGACATCCAGAAGATGCTGGCCGAGGCGGTGTGGTACTCGCCCGCCAACAAGAAGGTGAAGCTCGACGCCAAGTACGACGCCAAGCTGCTCACGACCGAGGCCAAGGTCGCCACCCTGATCCAGCCCGACTGGAAATGGTACAACGCGCGCAAGGAAGACATTGACGCGCGCGTCACCAAGATCCTGAAGGGCTAGTGACCTCCGCCGCCATCCGACTGGAGCAGGTGACTAAGACGTTCGACGGTCGCGTGGTGGCCGTCGACGCGATCACGCTCGACATTGCCGCCGGCGAGTTCTTCTCGCTGCTGGGCCCGTCGGGCTGCGGCAAGACCACGTCCTTGCGCATGATCGCGGGCTTCGAGCATCCCGATTCCGGCCGTGTTTATGTCGGTGGTCGCGACATCACCGATGTTCCAGTGCACCGGCGCGACATGGGCATGGTATTCCAGTCCTACGCGCTCTTTCCCCACCGCACCGTGGTGGAGAACGTGGCTTTTGGGTTGCGCATGCGCGAGGTGCCGAGAGCCGACATCGAGCGCCGCGTCGCGGCAGCGCTCGCCCAGGTGGCCCTCACCGGGCTCGAGGACCGAAAGCCAAGCCAGCTTTCGGGTGGCCAGCAGCAACGCGTGGCGCTCGCCCGCGCGCTGGTCGTCGAGCCGCCGGTCCTGCTGTGCGACGAGCCGCTGGGCGCCCTCGATCGCAAGCTGCGCCAGCAGATGCAGTTCGAGCTGAAGGAATTGCAGAAGCGGCTGGGCGTCACCCTAGTCTTCGTCACGCACGACCAGGAAGAGGCACTCGCTATGAGCGACCGCATTGCCGTGATGAACAAGGGACGCGTCGAGCAGGTAGGCTCGCCGGCCGAGATCTACGAACAGCCGCGTACGCGCTTCGTCGCCGACTTCATCGGCGAGATCAACATCCTGGACGAGGCAGGCACCGCCCGCGCGCTGCGGCCGGAGAAGATCCGGCTGGTGACGCCTGACGGCGCGCGCGTGGCCGGCCGCGTCGAGACCGCGAACTACCTCGGCGGCTCGACTCTTCTGCGCGTGCGTGCCAGCGACGGAAGCTCGATGCTGGTGCGCGAAACCCATGCCGGCGAGCGCGCCTCGCGCACACCGGGCGATCTGGTCGGACTCACCTGGAGCGACCAGGATACCGTGGCCCTGGAGGGCTGAGCCATGCCAAGCACCTTAGGAATCGTCACCATCGGCCAGGCGCCGCGCGACGACATCGCCGATTTATTCATCGCCTACGTGACGCCGGGCACCAAGGTGATCCTGCGCGGCGCGCTCGATGGTCTCACCGATGCCGAGGTCGACGCGCTGTCCCCGCAAAGCGGCGCCGACACGCTCTACACCCGCTTGCGCGGCGGCCGCGACGTCAAGATCTCCAAGCATGCCGTGACGGAGCGTTCGCCCGCGGCGCTGGCAAAGCTGCGCGGCGACGGTTGCGACGCCATCGTCTATGCCTGCACCGGCGAGTTCCCGCCGATGTCAGGCGACCAGAACGTGCTGTTCCCCTCGCGCGTTTTAGCTGGCCTGGCGGAAGGCCTGCTGCCGCGCGGTCGTCTCGGCCTGCTGGTTCCGTTCGCCGAGCAGGGCGAGAAGCTGGCCAGGAAATGGGCGCGTCCCGGTCTTGACGTGGTGGTGGAAGCCGTCGTGCCGAGCGCCAACTCGGCCGAGGTGGCCGCCGCCGCGCGCCGCCTTGCCGGTCATCGGCCCGACCTCGTGGCGCTCGACTGCATGAGCTACACACCCGCCACCAAGGCTGCCGTGAAAGACGCGGTGAAGGTGCCGACCCTGCTCGCCATCACGGCGACCGGCCGCGTCCTGCAGGAAATTCTCGACTAGGCTGTCCTTATCGAGAATTACATCTGACAATACTGATGAAGAAGGCCGCCGAGGGCGCTGCCACGTTGTTG
>JAQSDW010000034.1:0-27373 GCA_029946105.1 Reyranella sp.
TTCTTGCGAAGCACTACAAGCTAACCGCTTTTCCTAAGACGAGGACGACGAATGGTGGATCATATGCGATTGCCGACTCGTAGGGTGCTGCCCACACCTTCTGCATGAACCGGCCGTGGACGACCACGGCCGGCTGGGTTTTCGATCCTGCTTCTTGCCTCCGACGATGCCTTCGACAACCGTCGGATGATCGGCCGTGACCTCTAGCCTTCGCGCGAGTCGACGCCATCAGCACGACACGCAGGGCCGGCGCTCGGATAACCATGGTTGACAGTAGTGTAAACCATGGTTTACAGTTTCCATCGATGATCGAGGTCGTCGAAACCGAAGTGTTCCAGCGCTGGATGGAGCGCCTCAAGGACTCCATGGCGAGGGCCCGCATCCTCGCCCGCCTCAGGCGGGCGACGATGGGCAACCTCGGCGACTGGAAGCCGGTGGGTGGCGGCGTCGCGGAGATGCGGATCGATCACGGCCCCGGCTACCGGGTCTATTTTGCCCGCCGTGGCGAACGGCTGATCATCATCCTGGCGGGCGGCACCAAGTCGTCCCAGTCGAAAGACATCGCCAGGGCCATCGAGATCGCCGAGCAACTGGAGTGATGAATGGCGAAGCCCAAACTCAAACTCAGGAAGTTCGATCCCGCGCTCTACCTCAAGAGCGAGAAGGATCTCGCCGCCTATCTCGACGCCTGCTTCAAGGAAGCCGGCGACGATCCGACCTTCATCAAGGCCGCTCTCGGCGACATCGCGCGCGCCAGCGGTATCACTGATCTGGCGGAAAAGACCGGGATGACGCGGCCGGGTCTGTACAAGGCCTTGAGCGCCACCGGCAATCCGTCGTTCGAGGCGGTGCTGAAGGTCGTTCGAGCGATGGGGCTGGAGTTCCATATTGCGCCGCAACGATGAAGCGGTCGGACATGCACTTTCCGATGCTCGCTATCGCATTCACACGTCGCTTCGGATGCTGATTGCCTCTAGCCAAGCTTAAACGGGCGAGGTTCAGCGCCGCAGCAAAAGGTGCAAGCACTGCCAGCACCCAAAATAGTTCCAACAAAATTTGGCAGGTTCCGCAGATTTCGGCTATAAAAAGGCCTATTGTAGCGGTTTTCATATCCGCCGCGCCTCAGCCCGCCCGGCCCCTGATCCCAGGAGGCGCGGCGGGTTTTTTCATGTCCAAAGAGGTCCAGATGTCCAAACCGGAAAGCCGCGGTCCCGGTCGCGCGCTCGATCCCGGTGCCGAGAGGCTGCAGGACGACGTCTGACAGCTTTTGACAGAACGTTGCCGTCGTTCAGGGGGGGCCGGCGTTGTCCGCCCGCCCCGAGACGATGAGACCTTACAGGTTCAAACCTTTGACCATGCCTCGCCCGGCGCGCCTGCCGGGTACGATCTAATTGAGGATGAGGGGCCGTCCCGCGGTCATGTGCCGTGCGTAGCAACGAATGGCTGCCCTCGCTGGAGACCGTCCAGTGGCAGGGTGGACCGAAGACGCGAGAAAACGCGTCCGAATATGGGTTTAGACGGTCTGCTGCGCCCCCAAGATTGTCAGGGCGGACCGCAGGTCGATGTTTCGATGTCACACGTCCCTGTCACAGAAAATGTCTCAACTTGGTGAGACACGATCTGTGACACGGGGCCTGGCTCCCTCCTCCCCTCCCCTTGCGTCCCGGGGGGTCGGAGGCCACATTGCGATCGAACCGAAATTTCCCCCTCCGAGGACTCATGGAAACGATGCTGACGGGCGCCGCGCCGCAGGCTGTCCCCGCCGACCTGATCAAGGACAGCGACCAGACCAAGTTCGCCAAGGACGTGATCGAGGCGTCGCGGACGGTTCCGGTCATCGTCGACTTCTGGGCGCCGTGGTGTGGGCCGTGCAAGACGCTGCAGCCGATGATCGAGAAAATCGTCAAGGAAGCCAAGGGCGCGGTCAAGCTAGTCAAGATCGACATCGACAAGAACCAGATGCTGGCCCAGCAGCTGCGCATCCAGTCGATCCCGGCGGTCTATGCCTTCTTCGGCGGCCGGCCGGTCGACGGCTTCATGGGCGCCGTGCCCGAGAGCCAGGTGAAGGCCTTCGTCGACAAGCTGATCCAGGCGTCCGGTGGGGCGGCGGGCGGCGCAGGTGCGGAGATCGCCGAGCTGCTCGAACATGCCAAGACGGCGGTGGCCGGGAACGACATGGAGACCGCGGCGCAGATTTTCAGCGAGATCCTGGGCGTCGAGCCGGAGAACGTGACGGCGCTGGCGGGCCTCGCGCGCTATCACATGAATGCGGGCGACCTTGAGCAGGCAACGACACTGCTCAGCCAGGTGCCGGCCAAGGAACAGAACCACGCCGAGGTGGTGGCGGTGAAGGCCGCGATCGATCTTGCCGAAAAGGCCAAGGAAGCCGGCCCGGTCGACGACCTGAAAGCCAAGGCCGCGGCCGACCCCAAGGATTTCCAGAGCCGGCTCGATCTGGCGCTCGCCTACTGGGCCGGCGACCAGAAGCAGGAAGCGATCGACGAGCTGCTGGCCATGATCAAGGCCGACCGCGCGTGGAACGAGGGGGCGGCCCGCGCGCAGCTCCTGAAGTTCTTCGAGGCGCTGGGCTTCAGCGATCCCCTCTCGGTCGATGGCCGCAAGCGACTGTCGACGATCCTGTTTTCCTGAGACGCGTGCCGGATGGGGCGCATCGGTGAAGCCATGAGCGACCGCAGCCCTGCCCACAATCCCTTCGAGCCCAGCTTCGAGCAGCTGCCCGATACGTTGCCGATTTTTCCCTTGTCGGGCGTGCTGCTGCTGCCGGGCGGCAAGCTGCCGCTCAACGTCTTCGAGCCGCGCTACCTCGCCATGGTGTTCGACGCCCTGGCTGGCCATCGCATGATCGGCATGGTCCAGCCGCTGCAGCCCGGCGGTTATGCCGGCGACGGCCTGCCGAGCGACGATGGGCGGCCCAAGGTCCATCGCATCGGCTGCGCCGGCCGTATCGTCAGCTTCAACGAGACCGAGGACGGCCGCCTGCTGCTCGCCTTGAGCGGCGTCTGCCGGTTCGAGATCGTGCGCGAACTCGACCTCGCCCAGGGCGGATACCGCCGCGTCTCGACCGTGTTCTCGCCCTACCGGGCCGATCTCGACCACGAGGACGAAGCCGTCGACCTCGACCGCGAACGGCTGATGGTGGGGCTCGCCGCCTTCTTCCGCAGCCGTAACCTGTCGACCGACTGGGACGCGGTGAAGCAGGCAGCCGACGCCAACCTGGTGAGCTCGCTGTCGATGGTCCTGCCGTTCGGCCCGTCCGAAAAGCAGGCGCTGCTGGAAGCAGCTGACCCCACGGCGCGCGCCAAGCTGCTGGTGGCCTTCCTGGAAATGAACGCCTTCGCCCCCCCTACGGAAACACCGCCGAGCAAGGCCAACTGAGAACCCCAACCGAGAACCGTGGTATAAGTCGATCATGACCGACGAGCCCTCCCCGCCGCGCCGCACTGGCGTCGACCCCAAGCTGCTGGAAATCCTGGTCTGCCCGGCGACGCACGGCCCGCTGGAATACGATGCCGCGGCCGGCGAACTGATCAGCCGCAAGGCAGGCCTCGCCTATCCCATCCGCGACGGCATTCCGATCATGCTGGTGAGCGAAGCGCGCCAGATACGCGATGTGCCATGAGCGCGGCCAACGATTTCATCAAGGCAGTCCCTGACGAGGGCAGTTACGAATCGACCACGGCGCCCTGGCCGGCCGAGCTGCGCGTCTTCAAGGAAGAGGGTCGGCTCGAAATCGATTTCTCCGACGGCTACAACTGTTCGTTACCCGCCGAGTATCTCCGCGTCGAAAGCCCGTCGGCCGAGGTCCAGGGCCATGGCCCCAACCAGAAGAAGATCGTCTCGGGCCGACGTCACGTGAAGATCGCCGCGGTCGAACCGGTCGGCCATTATGCGATTCGCATCGTCTTCGACGACCGGCACGATTCCGGGATTTTCAGCTGGGCCTATCTGCGCGAACTCGCCGACACCCAGGCCGAGCGCTGGGCCGCCTATCAGGCCGCCCTGCTGCAGCGCGGCCTGAGCCGCGACGCGTAGCCTTCCATGAAGATCGTCATCGCTGGTGCCGGCATCAGCGGGCTCGTCGCGGCGATGTGCCTTCATCGCGCGGGCTTCGATGTCGAGGTCTTCGAGGCGGTAGGCGAGCTGAAGCCGCTGGGCGTCGGCATCAACATCCAGGCCGGCGCGGTGCGTATCCTGTCCGGCCTCGGCCTTGAGCCGGCGCTGGCCGCCACCGCGATCGAGACAAGCGAGCTGCGCTACGCCAATCGTCACGGCCAGACGATCTGGGCCGATCCGCGCGGCCGCCATGCCGGGCTGCCGTGGCCGCAGTTCTCGATCCATCGCGGCGAGCTGCAGATGATCCTGTTCAACGCCGCGCGCGAGATGCTGGGTGCGGACCGGATCAAATTCGGCCGCCGCATCGCGCGCTTCGCGCAGCATCATGGCAAGGTCGCCGCACACTTCGTCGATCGCGACGGCATGCCTGTCGAGAACACCGAGGCCGACATCCTGATCGGCGCCGACGGCATCCACTCCGCGGTGCGTGCGCAGTTCTATCCAAACGAAGGCCCGCCCAAGTGGCAGGGCATTCTGATGTGGCGCGGCGTCACCGTGGGCAAGCCCTACCTCGGCGGCAACACCATGGTGCAGGCGGGCCATCACACGCAGAAGTTCGTCTGCTATCCGATCAGCCGCGCCCACACTGAGCGCGGCGAGGCGCTGATCAACTGGATCTGCGACCTGCATGTGAGCGACGGCGCTCTGCCCTCGCGCGAGGACTGGAACAAGCCGGGCAAGCTCGAAGACTTCCTGCCGCGCTTCGAGAACTGGAAGTTCGGCTGGCTCGACGTGCCCGAGGTCATCCGCTCGGCCCACACGATCCTGGAATTCCCGATGATCGATCGCGATCCGCTGCCGCGCTGGTCGCATGGCCGCGTGACGCTGCTGGGCGACGCCGCCCATCCGATGTATCCCATCGGCTCGAACGGCGCCTCGCAGGCGATCCTCGACGGCGAGGCGATCACCCAGGAACTTGTTGTCGGCGGCGATCCCGAGGCGGCCCTGCAGCGTTACGAGAAGCGCCGCCTGCCGCCGACCGCGCGCATCGTCGACAGCAACCGGCGCAAGGGCATCGACGTCATGCTCGACATCGTCGAGCAACGGGCGCCGCAGGGATTCTCGGATCTGGAGAGCGTGCTGCCGGCCGACGAGCTGGAAAAGATCGTCGGCGACTACAAGAGGCTGGTCGCCCAGGATCGCGAGACGCTCTTGAAGCTCGCGAATGCCCAATAAAAAACCGGCCCTTTTTGGGGACCGGCCGTGGTGGCGGTTTAAACCGGCCATCACATCGCCGGCCACCACCGAAAGAGAATATGCCAGCGAGCAGTGACAGAATTATGGCAGCAAAAGCGTAAACGCCGATGAGTCTCGCGCGCGCCATTGCCACGGTCGGCAGCTTCACGCTGTTGAGCCGGCTTGTCGGTTTCGCGCGCGACATCGTGCTGTCGGCGGTCCTCGGCTCGGGCGCGATCGCCGACGCCTTCTTCGTGGCCTTCAAGCTGCCGAACTTCTTTCGCCGCCTGTTCGCCGAGGGCGCCTTTTCGGCGGCCTTCGTGCCGCTGTTCGCCCGCGAGCTCCACGAACGCGGACGCGACGATGCCATCGCCTTTGCTCGCCAGGCCCAGGCCGCCCTGCTGCTGGTGCTGGTGCCGTTCACGGTGCTGCTGATCCTCGCCATGCCCTGGGTGATGGCGGTGCTGGCGCCCGGCATGCGCGACGACGCGCCGACCTTCGCCCTGGCCGTCGAGTTCGGCCGCATCACTTTTCCCTACCTGCTGTTCATCTCGCTCACCTCGCTCTACGGCGGCGTGCTGAACAGCATCGACCGTTTCGCCCATGTCGCGGCGACACCCATCCTTCTCAACCTCACCCTGATCGGCGCCGTGCTCGGCCTCACGCCCTTCCTGCCGAGCGGTGGCCATGCCGCGGCGATCGGCGTTGCCATCGCGGGCGTCCTGCAATGGCTGTGGCTGCTGGTGGCCTGCACGCGCGACGGCATCGGCATGGTGCTGGTGCGGCCGCGCTGGACGGCGCGGGTGGCGCGGCTGGTCAAGCTCGCGACACCGGTCGCCATCGGCGGCGGCGTGCAGCAGATCAGCACCATGCTCGACGTGGTATGGGCCTCGCTGCTGCCCGTCGGCACGATCTCAGCGCTTTATTACGCCGACCGCATCGCGCAGTTGCCGCTGGGTGTGGTCGGCATCGCCATCGGCACCGCGCTCCTGCCGCTGCTCGCCCGCGAGCTGCGCGCTGGCCGGACGGCCTCGGCGATGGCCAACCAGAACCGGGCGATCGAATACGGGTTGCTGTTCAGCCTGCCGGCAGCGCTCGCGCTCTGGCTGCTGGCCGAGCCCATCATCCGCATCCTGTTCGAGCACGGCCGCTTCACCGCCCAGGACACGGCGCGCACCGCGGCAGCCCTTGCGGCCTTTTCGATCGGGCTGCCGGCCTTCGTCGTCGTGAAGGCGCTGACGCCGGGCTTCTTCGCCCGCGAAGACACGCGAACGCCGCTCTATATCGCGATCACAGCGATCGCAGCCAACATCGCCCTGAACGCCTTCTTCCTCTACGGCACGACGCTGGCCCAGTTCGGCATCGCACTGGCTTCGTCGCTGTCGGGTTGGCTGAACGCGGCCCTCCTGGCCGGCGTCCTGCTGCGCCGCGGGCACTGGTCACCCGATGGCCGGCTGTCGTCCCGGAGCGTGCGCATGGTGCTCGCCACGCTGGGCATGAGCGCGGCACTGTGGGCCGCCGTGGCGTGGTTGACGCCGGCGCTGGCACGCGCCGATCTCGAGGGGACGCTCGCCCTGGTGGCCGCCTGTGTGATCGGCGGTGCCGTCTATGCCGCGCTGGGCGCGCTGCTGGGCGTCATCAGGCTGTCGGAGCTGCGCTACGTGCTACGTCGGCCCCCTGAACTCGGATCGGCCGGTCTCAGAGCAACCGACCGAGGCGAACAACCGTGACGCCGGCCCGGAGCGGCCGGTTGATCGACGGCATCACCAGCACGCAGTTGTCGTAGGGCGTCGTCACCGCCTCGCCGTCGTCGTGGCCGAGCACGGTGCCGGCCATGGCGATCACCTCCTGGCCCTCGAAGCGGCGCGCCGTGACGAAGTTGCCGCGCTTGGTGGCGACGGCATGCGTGACCTGGACCACGCGCTGCGGTGATGTCGTCGGTTGCTTCCAGCCCGCCGGCAGGTCGGCCAGCTGCTCGACCCCCGTCTCGACGAGGAAGCGCGCCGTCACATCCTTGGCCACTGAGACGGACGAGGCCCGCCAATGTTGGCCGGTCTCGATCAGCAGGGCCGTCCTCGAACTCTTGGGATCGCCGAACGCGCCATAGTCGCGCATGCGCATGCCGGCGGCATGACCTCTATCGCGCACGATATCGACCGGCGCGCCGAGCTTCTGCGCCAGCGCCACGCCCCGGTCGAGCGGGCCGCACAGCATCAGCGGCACGCAGTCGTCGTGCATGGAATGAAGATCGAGCAGGAAGTCGGCACGTTCGACGAAGGGCTTGATCACCTGCGCCCGCCGGGTCTCCAGCGTGGTCGCCGGCTGGTCGAGCCGGCCCCAGGTGCGGTTGAAATCCTCGTCGATCATGCGCGACTTGAAGGGGTTCTTGGCATCGAAGCCGAGATAGGCCTCGATGTTGTTGAACGAGAAGATCAGCGTGCCCTGGCGCGGCTTCCGTCCCGCTGCGAGCAAGGCATCGACCACGATGGCACCCGAGACCTCGTTGCCATGGGTGAGGGCCGCCACCATCACCGTCGGCCCAGGCTTGCCGCTTTCCAGCACATGGACATAGGGCGCGGGGCCGCCATTCTCCCAGCGACGCAGCTCGGGAAAAGCGAATTCGATCGGCGGGTTGTCTGACATGATCTAGAATCCTCACGAGGATGGACCATTCCTTCGCACGCTCCATTGCGAGGGACAAGACAGGGGAAACAGATGACGCGTACCCGCTATCGGTGGTTCATCGTCTTCCTCTTGTTCGCGATCACCGGCGTGAACTATATCGACCGCGCGGCCATTTCCTACGCCATCCCCGCGATGCAGCGCGACCTCGGCCTCTCACCGGGGGACGCCGGCACCATTCTCGGGGCCTTTGGCCTGGGCTACGCCCTCACCACCCTGTTTGGCGGTTTCGCCGTGGACCGCTACGGCGCTCGCATCGTGCTCACCGTTGCCGCCGTATTGTGGAGCCTGTCGATCGGCATGACGGCGCTCGCAAGCGGCTTTGCCGTTCTCTATGCGGCACGTGTGCTGCTGGGCGTCTCGGAAGGCCCCAACTTCCCTGCCCTGACCGGCGCCGTCAGCAACTGGCTGTCACCGCACGAGCGGGCGACGGCGCTCGCCAATGCGCTGTTCGCCGTGCCGCTGGCGCTCGCGGTCGGCGGGCCGATCGTCACGCAGATGCTGGGCTGGCTCGACTGGCGCTACACCTTCACAGCCCTGTTCGTCCTCTCGGCCGCCTGGGTGCCGGTGTGGTACTTCCTGTTCCGCGACGATCCGGCCGAGTCGCGCTTCGTCAATTCGGCGGAACTCGCCCACATTCGCAGCAGCGACACTAAAGAGGGCGATCCGTCGGCCCCACCCGCGCCGCATGCCGCCCTGAAGTCCTGGCCAGAGCCCGGCGTGCTGCGGACGCTCCTCACCAACCGGACACTGCTCGCCAACTACTGGGCCTTCTTCGTCTTCGGCTACTTCCTGTTCTTCTTCATGACGTGGCTGCCGAGCTATCTGGAGCGCAAGTACGGGCTCAACCTGCAGACCGTGGGCCTGTTCACGGTGCTGCCCTGGCTTTCGGCGGCGATCCTGCTGTGGCTGTTCGGGCGCTGGTCGGATTATCTACTGAAGACCACCGGCCGCCTGCGCGTCGCCCGCTCCTATCTGATCGCCGGCAGCCAGCTCGTCGCGGCGCTGGCGGTCATTCCCGTGGCGCTCACCGACGATCTCACGGTGGCGATCGCGGGGATCACGGTGGCGGTCGCGGCCTCGATGGGCGCCAACGCCGCCTACTATGCGGTGAACGTCGATATCGTGCCGCACCGGGCGGCAACCGCGCTCGGCATCATGGATTTCGCCTTCGCCATTGCCGGTTTCCTGGCGCCGGCCATCACCGGCTGGGTGCTGAACCTGCGCGGCTCGTTCGCCGACGGCTTCCTGCTGATGACGGCGCTCGCGCTGTCATCGGTGCTGGTCGTGCTACTGTTCCACCATCCCGACCGGGATCAGGAGAGTCCGACAGCGAAGGCCTGATCCTCAGCCCTCGCGATACCAGTTCGCGAGATCCCAGGTGTTGTTGTCCCAGCCGCTGAGCTCGAGCATGAGCCCGTTGCCCACGCCCGCCGAGCCCGGCCGCGCCACAAGGGGGATCACGACATTGTTGTTGATCACCAGCTCGTTGAGCTTGATGAGCATCGCCGCGCGCTTCACAGGATCGAGTTCGATCTGGGCCGCCTTGTGGGTGTCGTCATATTCCTGGTTCTGCCAGCGCGTGATGTTGCGCCCCTGCCACTTGTTCTCCTTGGTGGCCGCTTCCCATGAGCAGAACTGGCGTAGAAAGACCTCGGGATCGGGGGCGTTCATGCCGTTGCTGTATTCCTGCAGGTCGGCATAGAACTTGGTGTAGGTGTCGGGATTGGCGACATCGGACGAGAAGAAGACCGACGCCGTCACCGACTTCAGCTCCATGTCGATGCCGGCCTTCTGGGCGGCCTGCTTGATGATCGCCTGGGTCTTCTGGCGCGGCTGGTTGATCGAGGTCTGGTAGACGAACTTCAGCTTCTTGCCGTCCTTGGCGCGGATGCCGTCGGCGCCGCGCGCCCAGCCCGCCTTGTCGAGGATGGCGTTGGCCTTGTCGACGTCGAACTCGAACTTCGTCGTCTTCGAGCGGAAGCGCTCCGGATTGTTGATGTAGTTTGCGGTAGCGATCCCGGTGCGGCCGTAGATGTGCTTCTCGATCGAGTCCTTGTCGACCAGCATCGACAGCGCCTTGCGCACCGCCGGATCCGACAGGGTGGGATGCTTCGTCTTGAGGCTGGAGCGCTCGCCATCGACCTCCGTCCACGGATCGGTGGTGTTGAGCTGCATATGCTCGATGGCGCCGCCGGGGGTGATGGCGACACGCCCCTTGCCGCCCTTTTCCATGCGCACAAGGATCTCGTCCTCGACCTGCAGGTTCCAGGCGAAGTGATATTCGCCGGTCTGCAGTACGGCGCGCGCCGCCGACACTGCATCGCCGCCGCCCTTCATTTCGATGGCGTCGAAATGCGGCCGGTTGGGTTGGTGATAGTCCATATTGATCTCGCCGGTGACGAGGTCGCCCGGCTTGAAGTCCTTGAACTTGTAGGGCCCGGTGCCGACAGGCTTGAGGTTGGTCGGGGCGTCGCGCGACTTGGCGCCGACATAGTCGGCAAACAGATGCTTGGGAATGATGCCGCCGGCCCAGCCGACGAAGGTGTCGGCCCAGAAGGGTGTGGGCTGCTTGAACTTCACGATGACCGTAAAGGCGTCGATTTTCTCGACCGTGACATCCTTGTAGGAGCCGCTGGAGACTGTCGCCGTCGCGGGATCGCTGGCGTAGGCCCAGGTGAAGACGACGTCATCGGCCGTCAACGGCTGGCCGTCATGCCACTTCACGCCCTGCTTGATTTTCCAGATCACCGACTTTCCGTCGGCGGCGAGCGTGCCGTCCTCGCGGCCGGGAATCGAGGCCGCAAGCTTTGGACTGAGGTTGCCCTCGCGATCCCAGGCCGCCAGCGGTTCGTAGAACAGACGGCAGGCATCCTGATCCTTGGTGCCGACCGCGAAGTGCGGATTGAGCAAGGTCGGTCCCTGCCACCAGATGACCTTCAGCAGCCCGCCGCCGCCGCGCTTGGTCGGCTTGTAGGCCGACTTGGTCTGGGCCATTGCCACGCCCGACAGGGCGAGAAGCTGGGTCGCCATCGGCGCCGTCAGTCCCACCGCCGCCAGCCGTCGCACGAAGGAACGACGGGACAGACCGCCTGCCTTCACCCGGTCGATCAAACCACGTAAGCCACGTTCGTCCATTGGACGCCTCCATCCAGAGTGTCGATGCCGCCCCTGACGCTCCCGCTATCCTGCAAGATGCGTGCGAGACGGATGGGACCAGTCCAGACAGCTCCCGTCAACGCCGCCTTGATTACCGCGGCCGTCTGGGCGATACCGCCTCACCCTCGCCCTCCACCGGCAGGGTGTGCGGAGGTCCAAACCCCGCGCTTTCCACCTTGAGCGGAGTCCACATCCCATGCCTGACGCGACCACGAGTCCTGCTCCCGGCGCAGATGCGCCCAATCCGCACCTTGCGGCCTACGCTGCCCGCGGCCTGAAGGGCCGGATCCTTTCGGGCGTGCAGCCGACCGGCAATCTCCATCTCGGCAATTACCTGGGCGCGATCCGCAACTTCGCGCGCCTGCAGGGCGACTACGAGTGCCTCTACTGCGTGGTCGACCAGCACGCGATCACGACGTGGCAGGACCCCAAGGAGCTCGCCAGCCAGACGCGCGAGATCGCCTCGGCCTTCCTGGCGGCCGGTGTCGACGGCTCCAAGCAGATCATCTTCAACCAGTCGATGGTGCCCGAGCACGCGCAGCTCGCCTGGATCTTCAATTGCGTCGCCCGCATGGGCTGGATGAGCCGCATGACGCAGTTCAAGGAGAAGGCCGGCAAGGACCGCGAGAACGTGTCGCTCGGCCTGTTCGCCTATCCGGCGCTGATGGCGGCCGACATCCTGATCTACAAGGCCACGCATGTGCCGGTCGGCGAGGACCAGAAGCAGCATCTCGAGCTGACGCGCGACATCGCGATCAAGTTCAATAACGACTTCACCCAGCCCGACTTCTTCCCGATCACCGAGCCGCTGATTTTTGGCGCGGCAACGCGCGTCATGAGCCTGCGCGACGGCACCAAGAAGATGAGCAAGTCCGATCCGTCGGACTATTCGCGCATCAACCTCACCGACGATGCCGACGCGATCGCCCAGAAGATCCGCCGCGCCAAGACCGATCCACTGCCGATGCCGGACACGCTGGCCGACGCCGAGCAGCGGCCCGACGCCGACAATCTGCTGGGCATCTACGCCGCCCTCGCCGACCAGGAAAAGGAAGCCGTGGTCGCCCTGTTCGCGGGCAAGCAGTTCTCCGACTTCAAGTCGGCACTGACCGAACTCGCGGTCGCCAAGCTCGGACCCATCGGCTCCGAGATGCAGCGGCTGATGAAGGACCCCGGCCATGTCGATTCGGTGCTGAAGAGCGGCGCCGAGCGTGCCCGCGCACTCGCTGGCCCGATCCTGGCCGATGTCTACAAGACGGTGGGCTTCCTGAGGCCCTGACCCCCTCCGCCCCCAACGGGGCACCTCCCCCGAAGACGGGGGAGGAGTCGTGCTTTCTTTCCCCTCCCCCGTCTTCGGGGGAGGTGGCCGAAGGCCGGAGGGGGACTTAGCCTTCCATCCGCGTGAGGGCCCACTTCACGGTGCAGCCTTCCATGGGGACCTGGCCGACCAGCACGATCTGTTCGGTGCGGCGCACGCGGCCTTCCTCGCCGAGATAGATGCTTTCGGCGAGGCCGATGCCGGCGCCGGTGGCACGCAGGCGCCAGCCGCGGCCGCTCGGCAGCCGCATCAGCACGGCCTGTCCGCTCTGCGCCAGCGTGGCCTTGACCGCCGGATGGAGATGGAAGCGAACGATGAAGCGCTGGTCGGGCACCGTCACTGGCCGGCCCTCGGGGCCGACGAATGTATCCTCGCCGCGCAGATCGCCGCCGTCGGGCGACAGCCACAGGCGGCGGCGATGGATGATGCCGTAGAGCGAGCGATAGCCGTCGTGGCTCATGTCGAGCCACTGCGCGCCGTCGTTGTCGGCGCGATCGACCAGCACGTTGCCGGCGCGATATTCGAGCGCACCGTGGTTGGTGATCTCGCTCGAATTGGTGTCGTCGACGACGGCGGTCGAGTGCGCGGCGGTGTAGCGCATGAAATGACGCCAGTCGCGCGGCGCGCCGGGATAGGTACCGCAGTTCACGATCAGCCGCTCGTGCGCGGCGCTCATCTCGAACGACAGCGTGCCAGCGTGGGCGATGCCATCCATGCCGCGGCCCGGGGGGCTGCCGGCATCGGCGATCACCAGCGACGTGCCGGCGGCCAAGCGCTGGAAGCCGCTGGCCAGCGCCATCATCGGCGCGGCCTCGGTCGAGCCGGACCGGCTGAGCATCAGGTCGATCAACGTGCGATCGCCCTCCCAGGCACCGTTGAAGAGTGCGAGGCCGCCGTCGCCATGGCGGAAGAAGCGCAGCATCGGCGCCAGGCGGTCGATCGCGGCGATGAGCTCGGCGGGCGCACGGCGCTCGGCCGACGAAAGGGCTGCCCGCACGTCCAGCAGATGCCGCAGCACCGTCACCTGGATGTGCGGTGCACGCTCGGCAACGATTCCGTCGTGCATGACGTAGCGCTTCACGAACTTCGCCAGCCGCGCCAGCGTCTGCTCCAGGCTCTTCTCGAAGCGCTTGCCGTCGCGCAGGAAGGCCAGGTCGGCGAAGATCAGCGCCTTCAGCGCCGCAACCGCTTCATGTCCAACCAGGCCGGTGCGGACGGCGCGCCTGAGATGGGCGCGCTGGCGGGCGAGCGAGAAGACGAAGCGGGCGGCAAACCCCGGATCGGCGGCGGCGGCCAGCCAATCGTAGTGGCGGATCCAGGCGACGATGCGGGCGGCCAGCACGTCGCGCCGCCAGGTGCGCGGCGACCAGCGCCATTCGCGGTTGCTCCAGTCGTCGACCAGGCGCGCGGCCAGCACGGCGCCGGCCGGATCGCCGCAATCGCGCAGGTCGCGCAGCCAGGAGAAGCCGTTCAGGGCATCGATCCAGAAAGGGGAGGCAGAGGCGCGCTGCCAGGGCGGATCCTCCGATTCGGGCGCCACCGCGCTGGCGCTGCCATGGGCCACGAACTCACCGCCCAGCAAACGCTGGCCGAGCGCGGAGTCACCGGGCCAGGCATCGGGCGCCACGGCGAAGAAGCTGCGCGGCGTGCCGTAGCCCAGGGTCAGGGAATAGAGGCCGGAGCCCAGGAACCAACGGCCGAACTTGCGGCCGTCGCCGGATTTGGCATCCGACGAACGGGCCGGCACCGAGCGGATGGGTCGGGAGCCGGCCACCAAAGGTTCACCGGGCCGTCTTGTCTCTGAGGCGACCAGCGTCATCTTTTTCTGTTCTTTTGGCCCCATGGCGAGCCAGGGGGCGGTGGAGGGGTTTTGTCCAGTTTACCCGAGCCGGACGGCCATGGCGATGCCCAGGAGCGACCCGAAAGCCCCTTGACCCGGTACCCCCAACCCGGTGCCCCTTGAACCAACTCGGGGGCTCCCCAAATTTACCTCCAAGGGAAGGCCTTATCGGCTTCCCGGCCACTCGCTCCTCGGAGGGGGGTTTATGAGTCGCGTATCGATGTTCAATTCGCCCCTGCTCCTGGGTTTCGATCAGCTGGAGCGCACGCTCGACCGCCTCGCCAAGAACGCCGAGGGCTACCCGCCGTACAATATCGAGCGGATCGGCGACAATGGCCTGCGCATCGTCCTCGCGGTTGCCGGCTTCACGATCGACGATCTCGCCATCGAGCTGGTGGAGAGCCAGCTCACCGTCCGTGGCAAGCAGACCGACGATGGCGATCGCGTGTTTCTCCACCGCGGCATTGCCGCCCGCCAGTTTCAGCGCGCCTTCATGTTGGCCGACGGCATCGAGGTGATGAGCGCTCGCCTGGACAACGGCCTGTTGTCGATCGACCTCATGCGCCCCGCCGCAGAGCCGCGCATCCGGACCATTCGCATCGATTCAGGCGAGACGACGGAAGCAACCCACGCCATCGACATCGCCGCGCACCGCACCCATTCCCGATAATCCGTTGCGCGCAGACGCTGCCAAGGAGGTAGCCATGGAAAACAACCAGACCACATTCGTACGCCTCGCCGACGAGGCGTTTCTGAGCCTGGGCTCGGAGCAACTCGCCTACGTCAAGGCGATCAACCTGCCCGACGGTGCCCATGCGATCGGCATTTTCTCGGCCGATGGCAAGCCGATGGCGGCCGCCCCCTCGGTCGAGATCGCACAGGCGTTGATCCGCCAGCACGATCTCGAGCCGGCGCTGGTCCACTAGACTAGAGAGAAAATCAGCGGCGGTTCAGGCGGCGCTTTGAGCCTGGATCGGCTCGACCAGCAAGGCGTAAAGCGCTTCAGCACTTTCCGTTGCCCGCAGCTTGTCGACGAGGCTGCGGTCGCGCAGCAGGCGCGAAACGCGGGCCAGCGCCTTGAGATGGTCGGCGCCGGCGCCTTCGGGAGCGACCAGCAGAAAAACGATATCGACCGGCCGGTCGTCGATCGCATCGAAGGCGACCGGCTGGGCGAGCCGGGCGAACAGGCCGCGCGGTGTGGCGATCGACGCCATGCGTCCATGCGGGATGGCGATTCCACCGCCGATACCGGTCGACCCCAGGGCTTCGCGCTCAATCAGGCGGTCGAAGAGGCGGCGCTCATCGAGTGCGAAAACACCGGCCGCGCGGCTGGCCAATTCGGCCAGGAGGGCTTTCTTGCCGGACGTCTTCACGCTGGCCAGAACGGCCTCGGGGCCGGTCAGCAAATCAGCGATTTCCACAATTACACCAATGGGTTAGCGGATGGATACCAAATCCGCCCGTCGAGGGGTGCGACCCTATAGGCGTGTCCTTGGGATCGGTCAAGCCACCCCGCGCGGCAGCCATCGCCGGCGCCTCAGTCGGCCGGGCCGCCGAGCGCCTGGGCCGCGAGCGCGGCACTCGGCATTGCCGTCGGATGATTGCGGCTCATGCCCAGTCGGCCAAGGCGTCGGCGTTCGGCCGACGATGGAATGCGCATGGCCTCGCGATATTTGGCAACGGTGCGGCGCGCGATCTCGACACCTTCGCCCTTGAGCAGGTCGACGATGCGATCGTCCGACAGCGGCTGATGGGAACTCTCGCCGCCGACCAGAAGGCGGATACGCGAGCGCACCGATTCGGACGAGACGACGACGCCCGGCGTCCGTGCCGGCAGGGACGAAGTGAAGAAATACTTCAGCTCGAAGATGCCACGCGGCGTGGCGATGTACTTGTTCGAGGTGACGCGGCTCACCGTGCTTTCGTGCAGTTCGGTGGCAATGGCGATGTCGCGCAACACCAGCGGCCTGAGCGCGCTCACGCCGTGGCGGAAGAAGCCGTCCTGCTGACGAACGATTTCGCGCGACACCTTCAGGATGGTGGTCGCGCGCTGCTCGAGCGTCTTCACCAGCCAGTTGGCGGACTGGAAGCGCTCGGCCACGAAGGCACGATCGTTCTTGGCGCGCGTGCCCTTCATCAGTGTCGCGTGGTAATTGCGATCGACCAGAACCTTGGGCAGCGTGTCGGTGTTGAGTTCGATGAACCAGCCTTCTTCGCCGGTTTCGGGATCCTTGGCAGGCCGCAGATAAAGATCGGGCGCCACGGGCTGGATCGGTTCGAAGTCGAAGGCTTGGCCCGGCCGCGGATCGAGCGTGCGCAACTCCGAGAGCATGTCGCGCAGGTCCTCGTCGTCGACGCCACAACGGCGGCGCAGCTGGCCGAGCTCTCCGGCCGCCACGAGATCGAGATTGTCGAGCAGCGCCTTCATCGCCGGATCCAGGCGATCGCGCTCCGCCAGCTGGGCCGCCAGACATTCGGCGACCGAACGGGCAAACAAACCAGCCGGCTCGATCTGGCGCAGGCGCGCCCAGACAGCCTCGACCGCCTCGGCGCTGGCGCCAGCTGCCTCCACGACGCTGGCCACATCCAGCCGGCAATAGCCCGCTTCATCGAGCCCCTCGGCAAGCTTCAGGGCGATCCGGCGCTCGTCGGCCCCGGCAAACAGCAAGTCGATCTGTTCGAGCACATAGACCGCAAGTGAACGCGGACGGCCGGCGACGAAGTCGAGCGCATCGGGAGCGTCTTCGCGCGGGCCAACGGTGCTGGCCGTCGCATCGCCGCCACGGTCCGCATGTTCGCGCGTCCAACGGTCGTCGGCTTCGGCCAACGCCGGTGCAGCGGCGGCCAGGGCTTCGGCAGTGTCGGTCGGCGCATCGAGGACAGGGGCATCGGGTTCGGCGATCGGGCCGTCATCCGAGGCGCCCTCCGACAGCAGCGGATTTTTTTCGAGTTCCTGTTGGATGAAGGCGGCGAGTTCGAGGTGCGAGAATTGCAGCAGCTTGATCGCCTGCTGAAGCTGCGGTGTCATCGCCAGCGTCTGGCGGGACGCCATGAGGAGACTCGGACCGATACGCATCGTTACCCCCAACCCAAGGGCAACTGGCCCCTACCGGAAGTTCTAATGCAATAGTCGTGCCAAAGTCACGCCATATGAACTTTCAGTGTGCAAAAATATCGATCTCGGGCCAGCCCGCAATATCCAAGCGGGCCCGGCTGGGCAGAAACTGGAAGGCGGCCTGGGCCAGGTCAGTCCGGCCTTCGCGCTTCAGGAGCGCATCCAGCTTGGCCTTGAGCGCATGCAAGTACAGCACATCTGACGCGGCATAGGCCATCTGCTCGTCGCTCAGCTTTTCCGCGCCCCAATCGGAGGTCTGCTGCTGCTTGGACAGATCGACGGACAGGAGTTCCTTGCAGAGATCCTTCAGGCCGAACTTGTCGGTGAAGGTTCGCACCAGCTTGGCGGCGATCTTGGTGCAATAGACCGGCTCGCAGCGCACGCCGAGCGCATGCTCGAGGACGGCGATATCGAAGCGGCCGAAGTGGAAAAGCTTCAGGACCTTGGGATCGGAAATCAGGGCGGCGAGCCGCGGCGCCTCGATCGGGCCGCGCGGCATCTGGACGAGATGGGCGTTGCCGTCGCCGGCCGAGAGCTGGACCAGGCAGAGCCGGTCGCGATGGGGGTTGAGACCCATCGTCTCGGTGTCGATGGCCATGACGGACCCGAACGACAGATCGGCGGGAAGATCGCCGTGATGAAGGCTGATCGCCATTTAACGGATGCCTCGCAAGCCCTGCATGGTGCCCAGGAGAAGACTCGAACTTCCACGCCTTTCAGCGCTAGTACCTGAAACTAGTGCGTCTACCAATTCCGCCACCTGGGCACGGCATGCGGGCTGTTGCGGGCCGTGAGTTAGGGCGAGGCCGCGCCGATGTCAACCGCGCTGCCTTCGCGTCATACTCTTGCACCAGGACAACGATAAGCTATAGGCAGCTTCCATGAGCATCAGGCAGGTCACGGTTTTCGGCGGCAGCGGCTTCATCGGCCGGGCCATTGTGCGGGCGCTGGCGCATGAGGGCCTGCGGATACGGGTCGCGGTGCGCCGGATCGAACTTGCGGAAGCGACCAAGACCGCGGGCGACGTCGGCCAGATCACCGTGATGCGGACCAATCTCAGGAACACCGCGTCGGTGGCGGCAGCGATTGCCGGCAGCGAGGCCGTGATCAATGCGGCCGGCATTCCCTTCCAGCGCGGCCGCCAGCGTTACCAGACGATCCATGTCGCCGGCGCCCGCGCGATCGCCGAAGCCGCAAGCGCCGCCGGTGTCGAACGGCTGGTCCATGTGTCGGGCATCGGTGCCGACCGTCGCGGTTCGACCAATCGCTACGTGCAATCCAAGGTCGAGGCGGAAGACGCGATCGTCGCCGGTTTCCCGACGGCAACGATCCTGCGGCCGAGCGTCGCCTTCGGGCCCGACGATGCAATGTTCAATCGCCTGGCTCGGATTGCCGCCCTCGCTCCTTTCGTGCCCGTCGTGGGCAGCGGTTCGGCCAAGGTCCAGCCCGTGTTCGTGGGTGATATCGGCAGCGCCGCCGTCGTCGTCCTTGCCCGCCCGGAGACGGCAAAAACCGTGTTCGAGTTGGGCGGACCGCGCGTTTATACCTATCGCGAGATCGCGGCCCTCGTGCTGCGGGAAATCGATCGCGACAAGCCGATCCTGGGCGTGCCGGCCGTGCTGATGAAGATCGCAGGCTTCTTTGCCCAGTTCCTGCCGGTGCCCCCACTCACCTACGACCAGGTCGATCTCCTGACCCAGGACAATGTCGCCCGGCCTGGCGCCCCCGGCCTGGCCGCCCTCGGCATCCAGGCGACGGCCGCCGAGGCCATCCTGCCGACCTATCTCGACCGCTTCCGTGCAGGCGGCCGCTACAACCAGCAAGCTCCTGCCTGACCTTTAGCATCTGATTTCCTCGACGATTCAGGCTGCCTTCTCCATTTAGTCTCCTAACGGTAATATTAGAGAGGCTCCCATCGGCTAGGGCTCTTTTTATGGGCTCAAGATTCTTTCTCATCTGAAAAATAGGTCAATAATATTGACCATAGTGCTGAACTGTGATGAATTGCCGATGGACGCGCAGCTTTGACGCCAGCGGCACGTCCTTTGCGTAATAAAATTACATCATTGATTCGAGGACCGGGTCATGGCCGAAAGGATGCTGAAGTTCGTCGGAACATCGCAGGCCATGCCGAACAAGCGGCCGGCCGCTGAGCGCCGTCGCGACTTCGGAGAAATTTACAGCAGCTATGCCCGCGAGAAGGCGGCAGAACAGTCGGCGCGGTGCTCGCAGTGCGGCGTGCCGTTCTGCCAGATCCATTGCCCGCTGCAGAACAACATTCCCGACTGGCTGAAGCTCACGGCCGAAGGCCGGCTCGAGGAGGCCTACGAACTGTCGGCGGCGACCAACAACTTCCCCGAAATCTGCGGCCGTATTTGCCCGCAGGATCGCCTGTGCGAGGGCAACTGCGTCATCGAGAAGGGCTTCGAGGCGGTCACCATCGGCTCGGTCGAGAAGTTCATTACCGACACGGCGTGGGACCAGGGCTGGGTGAAGCCGATCAGGCCGCGCCGCGAGCGCGCCGAGAGCATCGGCATCGTCGGCGCCGGTCCCGCGGGCCTTGCCGCCGCCGAGCAACTGCGCCGCAAGGGCTACCAGGTCGCGATCTACGACCGCTACGACCGCGTCGGCGGCCTGCTGATCTACGGCATCCCCAATTTCAAGCTCGAGAAGGACATCGTGCAGCGCCGCGAGAAGCTGCTGCGCGACTCGCAGGTGACGTTTCATCTCAATTGCGAAGTGGGCCGCGACGTCTCGATGGAGGAACTGCGGCAGCGCCATGGCGCGGTCCTGATCGCTTCAGGTGTCTACAAGGCGCGCGATATCGCCGCCCCCGGCGTCGGGCTGCCCGGCATCGCGGCGGCGCTCGACTATCTCACCGCGTCCAACCGTGCTGGCCTGGGCGACGAGGTGCCGGGAATCGAATCGGGCGCGCTGCACGCCGAGGGCAAAAACGTCGTCGTGATCGGCGGCGGCGACACCGCGATGGACTGCGTGCGCACCGCCGTGCGCCAGGGCGCCAAGTCGGTGAAGTGCCTCTATCGCCGCGACCGCGCCAACATGCCGGGCTCGCAGCGCGAGGTGAAACACGCCGAAGAGGAAGGCGTCGAGTTCGTCTGGCTGTCGGCGCCGCAGGGTTTCCTCGGCAAGGACCATGTCAGCCACGTGCGGACGGTGCGCATCCACTTGGGCATGCCCGACGCGTCGGGCCGCCAGACGCCGCAGGAGATCCCCAACAGCCACGTCAATATCGAGGCCGACCTCGTGCTGAAGGCGCTGGGCTTCGATCCGGAGGATCTGCCCGAGGCATTGGACGCGCCCGATCTCGGTGTCACCCGCTGGGGCACGCTGGACATCGACTGGCGCAGCATGATGACCAACCTCGACGGCGTGTTCGCCGCCGGCGACATCGTGCGCGGCGCCTCGCTGGTGGTGTGGGCGGTGCGCGACGGCCGCGACGCCGCCGAACGCATCCATTCTTATCTGACGACCAAGGCGCTGGACGTTCAACGGATCGCAGCGGAGTGAACGACCAATGCTGACGCTTTACGACTACATGGAGTCCGGCAACGGCTACAAGGCGCGCCTGGTGCTGGCGCAACTCGGCATTCCCTTCAAGCTGATCGAGTGCGACATCCTGAAGGGTGAGACGCGCACGCCCGAGTTCCTGAAGCGCAACCCTAACGGCCGCATTCCGACCCTGCAGCTCGACGACGGCAGCCACGTCTTCGAATCAGGCGCCATCATCTGGTACCTGGCCGAGGGCACGCCGCTGCTGGCGCCCAGGGACCGCAAGGCGCGCGCCGAGACGCTGCAATGGATGTTCTTCGAGCAGTACAGCCACGAGCCCTATATCGCCGTGGCGCGCTTCTGGAAGCACTACCTGCCCAAGCTCACGCCGGCGCAGGAAGCCGAGTTGCCCGACCGGATGAAGAAGGGCTACGCCGCGCTCGACATCATGGAAAAGCACCTGGCGACACGCCAGTTCTTCGTCGATGAGCGCTACGGCCTGGCCGACATCGCGCTCTACGCCTACACGCACGTGGCGCACGAGGGCGAGTTCGACCTGTCGAAATATCCCGGCATCAACGCCTGGATGAAGCGTGTCGCGGCCCAGCCTGGCCACGTCACCATCACCCACAAAAACTAAGGGGAGAGAAAACAATGCCGATGATCAACGTCCAGATGTTCGAGGGCCGCACGATCGAACAACGCCGCGCGCTGGCGAAGGAACTGACCGAGGGTACCTGCCGCGCTCTGGGCTGCACGCCCGACGCCGTGCAGATCGTTCTCACCGACATCAAGAAAGAGAACTGGGCCGAGGCCGGCAAGCTGTTCTCCGACTAGACCTCTTTTTCAGGATACGACGTCATGTCCGCACGTCCCTTCGATGCCGCCGAGTTCGTCCGCAGCTATCAAAGCGGAACCGCCAAGCTGACCGAGGCCTATGGCTACAACCCCGCCCGGGAGCTCGACTCCTGCGGCGTGGGTCTGGTCGTGGCGCTGGACGGCAAGCGGCGCCGCGACGTGGTCGTGGCCGGCATCGATGCGCTGAAGGCGGTGTGGCATCGCGGCGCCGTCGACGCCGACGGCAAGACCGGCGACGGCGCGGGTCTCCACGTCGAGATCCCGCAGGATTTCTTCAAGGAGCATATCCGCGATTCGAGCGGCGAAGTTCCCCAGGTCGGGCGCATCGCCGTCGGCATGGTGTTCCTGCCGCGCACCGATCTCGGCGCCCAGGAGCGTTGCCGCATCATCGTCGAGACCGAGGTCCTGCGCTTCGGGCACACCATCCTGGGCTGGCGCCAGGTGCCGGTCGACATCTCCTCGATCGGGGAGAAGGCCAACGAGACCCGGCCGGAGATCGAGCAGATCCTGATCGGCCGCGGCGATCCCAAGCTCGACAACCGCGAATTCGAGAAGCAGCTCTACATTCTGCGCCGTCGCATGGAGAAGGCCGCAATCGCCGCCAGCATCCCCGAATTCTACGTCTGCTCTCTCAGCTGCCGCTCGGTCGTCTACAAGGGCATGTTCCTCGCCGAGCATCTCAGCGTCTTCTATCCCGACCTGCTCGACGAACGATTCACCTCGCGCTTCGCGATCTTCCACCAGCGCTATTCGACCAACACCTTCCCGCAATGGAAGCTGGCACAGCCCTTCCGCGTGCTGGCGCACAATGGCGAAATCAATACCATCCTGGGCAACGTCAACTGGATGAAGAGCCACGAAGCGCGGCTCGACCACGATGGCTTCGGTCGCTCGATCGAGGACCTGAAGCCGATCATCCAGCCCGACGCATCGGACTCCTCGGCGCTCGACAACGTCTTCGAGCTTTTGGTGCGCGGCCATCGCAACCTGCCGATGGTCAAGTCGATGATGATCCCCGAGGCATCGTCGTCGAACCCAAACGTGCCGGCCAAGCACCGCGCCATGTACAACTATGTGAACGGCGTCATGGAGCCGTGGGACGGGCCGGCCGCCATCGCCGCCGTCGCCGGCAAGTGGGCGCTGGTCGGGCTCGACCGCAACGGGCTGCGGCCGATGCGCTACGTGCGGACCTCCGACGAGCTGCTGATCGCCGGTTCCGAAGCCGGCATGGTGCCACAAGACGAAGCCAAGATCGTCGAGAAGGGTCGCCTCGGGCCGGGCGAGATGCTGGCCGTCGATATGGACCAGCCCCAACTCTACAAGGACCACGAGCTGAAGAACATGCTCGCGGACACGCACGACTACGCGGCCTGGACCGGCCGCACGGTCGAGCTCGATTCGCTGATCAAGCAGGATGCGCCGGCCGCCGAGCACTTTGAGGCCGACGAGCTGCGCCGCCGCCAGTTCGCCTCAGGCTGGTCGATAGAGGATCTCGAGATGATCCTCCATCCGATGGTCGAGGATGCCAAGGAGGCCGTGGGCTCGATGGGCGACGACGCGCCGCTTGCAGTGCTGTCGGACACCTATCGCGGCATGCACCATTACTTCCGGCAGAATTTCAGCCAGGTCACAAACCCGCCGATCGATTCGTTGCGCGAACGCAACGTCATGACCTTGCGCACGCGGCTCGGCAATCTCGGCAACATCCTCGACGAATGTCCCGAGCAGAGCGAGATGCTGTCGCTGCAGTCGCCGATCGTGCTCAACGCCGAGTTCGAGGCGATGCGTAACTACATGGGCGAGTCGGCCGCGCGCATCGACTGTGCCTTTGATCCCCGGGGCGGGCTGGATGCCATGCGCCAAGCTTTCGACCGCATCTGCCACGAGGCCGAAGAGGCCGTACGCCGCGGTTGTCTGCACATCGTGCTGACCGACGCCAACGTCGATTCCGACCGGGCGGCGCTACCGATGATCCTAGCGGCGGGCGCGGTGCACTCCTACCTCGTGCGCCAGTCGCTGCGCACCTTCACCTCGCTCAACGTGCGCTCCGGCGAGTGCATGGACGTGCATTACGTGGCCGTCATCATCGGTGTCGGCGCCACGACGGTGAACCCCTACCTCGCCGAGGAGACGATTGCCGCCCGTCACGCCCGCGGCCTGTTCGGCAAGCTCTCGCTCGGCCAGTGCCTGGCCAACTACAAGAAGGCGTTGGACGAGGGGCTGCTCAAGGTGATGTCCAAGATGGGCATCTCGGTGCTGTCGTCGTATCGCGGCGGCTGTAATTTCGAAGCGGTGGGTCTGTCGCGCTCACTGGTCGCCGAGTTCTTTCCCGGTATGCCCTCGCGCATCTCCGGCATTGGCCTGCGCGGCGTGCAGGAGAAGATCGCCGAGCAGCACGCGCGCGCCTTCGACGAGGATGTGATCGCGTTGCCGATCGGCGGCTTCTACAAGACGCGGCACGGCGGCGATCGTCACAATTTCGAAGGCGAGCTCATCCACATGCTGCAGGATGCGGTGAACACCGAATCCTACGCCAAGTACCGCAAGTACAGCGACGCGGTACGTAAGCTGCCGCCGATCAACCTGCGCGACCTGCTCGACTTCAAGACCGACCGCGCCCCGGTCGTCCTCGACGAGGTCGAGTCGATCACCGAACTGCGCAAGCGCCTGGTGGCCCCCGGCATCTCTCTGGGCGCGCTCGGACCCGAGGCGCACGAGACGCTGTCGATCGCCATGAACCGCATCGGCGCCAAATCAGATTCGGGCGAGGGCGGCGAGGATCCGGCGCGCTATACGCCGCGGTCCAATGGCGACAACGCCTCCTCGGCCATCAAGCAGGTGGCGTCGGGCCGCTTCGGCGTCACGGCGGAATATCTCAACAACTGCCGCGAGATCGAGATCAAGGTCGCCCAGGGCGCCAAGCCCGGCGAAGGCGGCCAGCTGCCCGGCCTCAAGGTGAGCGAAATGATCGCCCGCCTGCGCCATTCGACGCCCGGCGTCACCCTGATCAGCCCGCCGCCGCATCACGATATCTATTCGATCGAGGATCTGGCGCAGCTCATCTACGACCTGAAGCAGATCAATCCCGAGGCCCGCGTGACCGTGAAACTGGTCGCGCGCTCGGGCATCGGCACCATCGCCGCTGGTGTCGCCAAGGCGAAGGCCGACACGATCCTGATCTCGGGCCACAGTGGCGGCACCGGCGCCAGCCCGCAGACCAGCATCAAGTATGCCGGCATTCCCTGGGAGATGGGTCTCTCCGAGACGCATCAGGTGCTGACCCTGAACCGCTTGCGCGAAAAAGTGCTGCTGCGCACCGACGGCGGCATCAAGACCGGCCGCGACGTGGTGATCGCCGCCATGCTGGGCGCCGAGGAATACGGCATCGGCACGGCGTCGCTGATCGCCATGGGCTGCATCATGGTGCGGCAGTGCCATTCCAACACCTGCCCGGTCGGCGTCTGCACGCAGGACCCCAAGCTGCGCGCCAAGTTCGGCGGCTCGCCCGAGAAGGTGGTCAATCTCTTCAGCTTCGTGGCCGAAGAGGTGCGCGAGATCCTGGCGCAGTTGGGCTACCGCTCGCTGGTCGAAATCGTCGGCCGCTCCGACCTGCTGCGGCAGGTGAGCCGCGGCGCCCGCTATCTCGACGACCTCGACCTCAACCCGCTGCTGACGCGCGCCGATGGCGGCCGCGAGGTGGCCCATTGCACGGTCGAGGGACGCAACGAGGTGCCCGACACGCTGGACGCGCAGATGATCCGCGATGCCCAGCCGCTGTTCACGCACCGCGAGAAGATGCAGCTGCAGTACAGCGTGCGGAACACCCATCGCGCCGTGGGCACGCGGCTGGCCGCCATGATCACGCGCAAGTACGGCATGGCGGGCCTGCAGCCCGACACCGTGACGGTGCGACTGCGCGGCACCGCCGGCCAGTCGCTCGGCGCCTTTGCCGTACAAGGCATGAAGCTCGAAGTGTTCGGCGATGCCAACGACTATGTCGGCAAGGGATTGAGCGGCGGCACCATCGTCGTGAAGCCCACCATATCGAGCCCACTGGTGCCCGAGCACAACGCCATCATCGGCAACACGGTTCTCTATGGCGCGACGGCCGGCAAGCTGTTCGCCTCGGGTCTCGCCGGCGAACGCTTTGCCGTGCGCAACTCGGGCGCCGACGCGGTGGTGGAAGGCATGGGCTGCAACGGCTGCGAATACATGACCGGCGGCACCGCCGTGATCCTGGGTCCGCTCGGCGTCAACTTCGCCGCCGGCATGACCGGCGGCATGGCCTTCGTCTACGACCCCGCCGATGCCTTCAAGCTCAACGTCAATCCTGAGACGGTGGTGTGGCAACGCCTCGACCATCCGCACTGGGACGCCGTGCTGAAGGCCATGGTCGAGGAGCATGTCGCCGAGACCAAGTCACCGCTGGGTGCGCGCCTGCTGAACGACTGGAACCGCGAGGTCGAGCGCTTCTGGCAGGTCGTCCCCAAGGAGATGCTGACGCGCCTGCCCCAGCCGCTGTCGATCGCCACGGCCAAGCGCGCCTAGGGGATCGCCGACATGGCCTCCACGCGCGTGACGCGCGTTGCGTGGCTGCAGCTTACCGCCAACATCATCCTGTTTGGCCTCAGCTGGCCGATCATCAAGATCGGCCTGGAAGCGTCGACGCCGCTGTGGTTCGCGGCGGCGCGGGCGACGCTGTCGGCCACCACCGCCTTCGTCCTGCTGGCCTGCCTCGGCCGTCTGGTCTGGCCGCACCGCGCCGACTGGCCGATCGTCCTGTCGGTGGGGGCGCTGCAGCTTTCCTGTTTCTTCGCCTTCTCCAATCTCGGCATGCAGAGCCTCCCCGCCGGCCGCTCGAGCGTGCTCGCCTACACCGCGACCCTCTGGCTCGTGCCGCTCTCGTTGCTGATCGGCGAGAAGGTCGGCTGGCGCGCCGTCGCCGGCGTCCTGCTCGGTCTCGCGGGAATCGTCGTCCTGGTCGAACCGTTGCGCTTCGACTGGACCGACAAGGCCATCATCTGGGGCCATATCTGGCTGTTGCTGGCAGGCTTCACCTGGGCGATCGCCATCGTCCACATACGCCGGCACCGCTGGAGGCACACGCCGCTCGATGCGCTGCCGTGGCAGATGGGCGTGGCGACGGTCCTGCTCTGGACGTTCGCGCTGCTTGCCGAGCCCGCCGGGCACCTCGAGTTCGGCAAGATCGAACTCTGGATGTCGCTGCTCTATATCGGCGCCTTCGCTGGTCCGATCGCGACCTGGGCTGCCGTGTCGGTCGGGCGCGCCCTGCCGCCGATCGTCGGCTCGATGGGCATGCTGGGCGTGCCCCTGCTCAGCATCGCCTCATCAGTCGTGCTGCTCGGCGAGACGATCAGTGCGCCCCTGGCGATCGGCACCACGCTGATCATCGCGGGCATCGCCATCGTGATCCTGGACAAATCGCGCGACTAACGAAGCGATCTAGTGGCGGGCCGCCTGGCCGCCGTCGAGGGTCATCACCACGCCGCTGATGTAGCTGGCGCGATCCGACGCCAGGAACACCGCGAGGTCGGCCACCTCGTCGGGGGGGGGGGGGGGG
>JAQSDW010000034.1:27383-69055 GCA_029946105.1 Reyranella sp.
CCCCGCGTGGGCGGCCCCCGCGTGGGGTTCGGCCGGCCGGCCGCACGGCATGTGCTTGGTGAGTTCGGGCCAGCGCTCGGGATCGCCCCATTGCTGCTGGGCCTGGCTGCGCAACAGCGTCGTCATGCGATCGGTGCGCGTGCCCGGCGGATTGATCGCGACCACGCGCACGCCGTGATCGACACTCTTGGAACCGACGGCGCGCGTGAAGGCCATCAGGCCGGCGTTCGCCGTAGTGCCGGCGACGTAGTCATAGTTATGGCTCTCGCCCGCGAGACCGATGATGTTGACCACCACGCCCTTCTTGCGGGCATACATCTTCTCGAGCATGTGGCGCGTGGCGTTCACGTAGCCGAACATCTTCAGTTCCCAGGCCTCGCGCCACTTCGGCTCAGTCATGCCGAAGATGTCGCCGCGCGGGATGGCGCCGGCATTGTTCACCAGGATGTCGGCGTGGCCCACGGCCTCGACCACGGCGCGCACCGTGTCGCCCTTGGAGAAATCGGCGGGATGGATTTCGACCGGCACATTGTGCCTTGCGCGGATCGTTTCGCGCGCCTTCTCGAGCGTCTCCTTCGAGCGCGAAGCTAGATGGACGCTGCAGCCTTCGGCGGCGAAGCCCATGGCGCAGGCAAAGCCGATGCCCTTGCTGCCGCCGGTGATCAGCACCGTGCGGCCGGAGAGTTTCATGTCCATGTCGTGGTCTCCTAGAGCCGATAGGTGGAGCCGATGGTGGCGCGACCGTCCTCGGTCTTGATGCGGCCGTCCTTCACCATCTGGATGAGGTGGGCCAGCATCGAGCGGCCGGCGGCGGGATGGAGATGGATCGGCGTGTCGGCGTAGTTCTTCGCCACCATCTGCGGCACGGTCTGCGGACCTTCCTTGAGACGCGCCATGATCTGCGCCTCACGCCCCAGACGGTGCTCGATGTAGGACTGAACAAACGGATTGGGATTGCGGATCTCGGCGCCGTGCGTCGGGATGTAGAGCTTCTCGTCGCGCGGCAGGAGCTTGCGCAGGCTGGCGAAATAATCGGCCATGTTGCCGTCGGGCGGCGAGATCACCGCCGTCGACCAGCCCATGACGTGATCGCCCGAGAGCAGCGCCTTGTCTTCCTTCACCGCGAAGCACAGGTGGTTGGAGATGTGACCGGGCGTGTAGACCGCCTCGACGTTCCAGCCGTCACCCTGGACCACGTCGCCGTCGTTCAGCTTTATGTCCGGCGCGAAGGCGAAGTCGCCTTCCTGCTCGGTCGCGACGCCTTCGGGCGGCTTCGGATGCGGACCGTAACTATACACCTTGGCGCCGGTCGCCTTGGCGAGCGCCGGCGTGGCCGGCACGTGGTCGATGTGGGTGTGCGTCACCAGGATGTGGGTCACTGTCTCGCCGCGCACGGCGCGCAGAACCGCGTCGATATGGTCCTGCTGGTCAGGGCCGGGATCGACCACCGCCACCTTGCCGTGGCCGATGATGTAGGTGCCGGTGCCCTTGAAGGTGAAGGCGCTTGGATTGTTGGCCACCACGCGGCGGATATTCGGTGTGACCTCCGTGGCGGTACCGTAATCGAACTTGAAGTCGCGGATAAAGGGAATGCCTGGCATCGCGCGTCCTTACGGTGTGGGCGGCGTCAATTTGTAGAGGGCGTTGCGGATGTCGGAACTGACGTAGACCGTGCCCGACTTGGCCACGGCAACGCCGGTCGGCACCAGCGCCGGCGGGCCGCCCTGGAAGGGCGCCAGGCCGATATCGAGGTTCGAGGCGATCACCGTGCGGGCGCCCGAGACGGGGTCGATGGCAACGACGCGCTTCTGGCCCACTTCGGCGACGAACAGGCGGCCGTCGGGTCCGACATCGATGCCTTCCGGGCCGGCCAGGCCATCGGCCACGACCTTGCGGGCACCCGTGGCGACGTCGATCTGGAGCACCGCGCCACCGGCGATCTCGGTGATGTAGATCAGATTGCCAGGACCCTGGGCCATCGCGGCAGGCCCGCGCAGCTCCTTGGCAACGGTGCTGCGCGTCTTGCCGTCGGGGCTCACCTTGACGAGGTTGCCGCTCGCCAGCTCGGCGACGTAGATCGACCCGTCAGCGGCCTCCAGCGCGTCGATGGGTGCGGCAAACTCGGTCAGGGTCGCCACGAGCTTGCCGGTCTTGCGGTCGACCTTCTCGACAGTATTGGAGAACCAGCTCGACAGCAGCACATGCCTGGGCCCGACGGAGATGCCGATCGGGTAAGCGTGGGTGTCGCCATGGACGCGGAGCACATCGGACACCGCGCCACTTTGGCCATCGACGGTGCGGTAGCTGAACACATCGGCCACGTGTACCGTCTCCTTGCCGCCCTCGGTGGTGACGGCGAGATCGGAGGGCACGGCGAGCTTGCCCTCGACGATGGTCTTGGCGGCGCCGGTGTGCTTGTCGACGAGGTAGATGCCGTTGTCGGTCATCGACGTCACGAACAGGCGGCCGCGCGAATCGAACGCGAGGTTGTCGAGGCCGGGCTTCATCGAGGCCACCAGCCTCTTGGCCTTGCTGGTGAGGCTGACGCTCCACACGCCGCCGGTACCGGTGTCGACGACATAGAGGTTGTCGCGGTTCTGCGGATCGAGGTTGGCCGCCGCCGGAATCTTGAAGCCCGATGCGATGACTTCGATCGCGCCGGTTTCGAGATTGATCTTCACGACCTCGCCCTTGAACCACAGCGGTCCATAGAGGAAGCCGTCGTCGCGATGGATCTCAAAGCCGTTCAAGCCGCCCATCTTCTCGGCGACCTTGCGCAATTCGGCGCGGGGAAACGGCTTGAAGTCGGGCTTGTCCACGTTCTTGAGGTCGATCTCGTAGAGCGCGTCGCCAAGGAAGACTTCCGACACGAACAGCCGGCCGTCCTTGCCGAAGGCAATCGAGTTGGGGCCGCTCATGCCGTTGGCGACCTCGATGGTCTTGCCGTTGGGCTTGCGGATATAGACCTTGCCGAGCAGGAAGGCCGTCCAGGCCATGGTGCCGTCGTCGGCGAAGGCGATGTCGTCGGCCATGCCGGTCGGCGCATCGATCACGCGATCGACCTCGCCCGAATCGACCTGCACGCGATAGAGCGTCTGGCCGATCACCGACCCGGCAAAGAGCTGATCGTCCTTGTTGAAGGCGAGGCCATGGACGCCATGGAACCACGATCCCGGCACCAGGAACTGCTGGCTGTACTCCGCGGCTGTCAGGGGCGGCGTCGCCGAGGCGGCTGCTGGGGGCGATGCCTGCTGCGCGAGCGCGCTGCACGCGACGGCAAGCGCAAGCGCTCCCGCCGTGAAAAACCGGCCCAACCCCATCCGTTTCCTCCGACCCACTCTCGCGGCGCGGACTTTAGACCCCGCGACACATTTTGTAACGCCGAACCCTTCAGCTACCATGGAGGCGCCAAGAAAACATGCATTTCGCGGGAGAAAACACATGGCGGGTCCGCTTTCGGGACTGACGATCGTCGAACTGGCCGGAATCGGGCCGGGACCGATGTGCTCCATGATGCTGGGCGACATGGGCGCCAACGTGATCCGCATCGATCGCACCAAGAGCCACGTCATGGATCGCCTCGCCGATCCGAAGTTCGCCGTGCACAACCGCAGCAGGCGCTCGGTCTCCGTTGACCTGCAGAAGAAGGAAGGCGTGGAGGTCGTACTGCGTCTGATCGAGAAGGCCGACGGCATGACCGAGCCGTTCCGGCCGGGCGTCGCCGAGCGGCTGGGCGTCGGTCCGGACATCTGCCTCAAGCTCAACCCGAAGCTGGTCTACGGCCGCATGACCGGCTGGGGCCAGGAAGGCCCACTCGCCAAGGCCGCCGGCCACGACATCAACTACATCGCCCTCACCGGCGCGCTGCATGCCATCGGCGGCAAGGATAGGCCGATGCCACCGCTCAACCTGGTCGGCGATTTCGGCGGCGGCGGCATGCTGCTCGCCTTCGGCATGGTATGCGGTCTGCTCGAGGCGCAGCGCTCGGGCAAGGGACAAGTCGTCGACGCCGCCATGGTCGATGGTGCAGCGCTCCTGCTGGGCGGGATCTACGGTATGGCCGGCGCGGGCCTGTGGAAGGACGAGCGCGAGGCCAACATGCTGGATGGCGGCGCGCATTTCTACGGCACCTACGAAACCAAGGACAGCAAGTTCATCTCCATCGGCTCGATCGAACCGCAGTTCTACGAGCTGCTGATCGAAAAGACCGGCCTCAAGGGCCAGAACCTGCCAGCGCAGATGGACCGCAAGATGTGGGGCGACCTCAAGGCCAAGCTCGAGGGCGTCTTCAAGACCAAGACGCGCGACGAATGGTGCGCGATCATGGAAGGCACCGACATCTGCTTCGCCCCCGTGCTCACCATGCAGGAAGCCTCGCAGCATCCGCACGCCAAGGCACGCGGCGCCTATGTCGACGTCTCGGGCTTCCCGCAGCCGGCCGCCGCGCCGCGCTTCTCGCGCACCAAGGAAAGCGTCAAGGGTCCGGCCGCCAAGCGGGGCCAGCATACCGACGAAGTGCTGAGCGAAAGCGGCTTCTCGGCCAAGGAGATCGGCGAGCTGAAGGCGGCCGGCATCGTCGGCCCGCAATGACCGCCTAGTCGGGATACGGTCCGATGATCCGCGCTTTCGAACTGGCCGTCCGGCAGCTCGGCGATCCCAGGCTGCGGGGCATTATCTGGCAGTCGCTGCTGCTGTCGCTGGTGCTGCAGATCGCCATCGGCGTCGTGGCATGGTGGGCGTTGCAGTCCTTCGCCAACTTCCAGTGGAGCTGGGTGAACGAGACCATCCGCTGGCTGGGCGGCGGCGCCGTCACGGTGCTGGCGCTGATGCTGTTCCCGGCCAGCTTCGGCATCGTGATCTCGATCTTTCTGGAGAAGATCGCTGACATCGTCGAAGCCGAGCACTACCCGCAGCTCGGAAAGGCACGTGGCATTCCCATGTGGATCGGCATCCGCTCGGGCGTCGTGTTCCTGCTTACCCTGATTGCCCTCAATCTCGTGCTGCTACCGTTCTACCTGGTGGCGCTGTTCATCGCCGGGCTGGGCGCGGTGCTGTTCTATGGCGCGAACGGCTGGCTGACCGGCCGGGAATACTACGAACAGGTGGCGCTGCGCCGTCTCGACCCGGCCGACGTAAAGGCCTGGCGCAAGGCCAACGGCGGCGTCCTGTGGTTGACCGGGATCGCCATCGTGTTCCTGGGCACGGTGCCGATCCTGAACCTGATCGTGCCGGTCCTGGGCGTGGCGGCCATGGTGCATGTAGCGCAGTCGCTGAAGCCGCCCCTTAATTTGCCGGCCCGGTCGCGCTAGACTGCCTGGATGAAAAAGACATTTGGGGCACTGGGGCTGGTTCTTCTGCTGGGGGGCTGCGTCACGGACTCACCCCCGCAATATTCACTCGGCGGCGGCGAGAAGGGTGTCTTCACCTCGCGCAACGCCGGCACCCCGATTCCCCTCGACCGCATCAAGGGCATGGACGAGCAGCAGCTCGCGACCACGTTCGGCGCCGCCGCCCTCGATCGCAAGGACGAGCCGGCCCGCGTGCTGCGCTACCAGTCCGACGCCTGCACGCTGTTCGTCTCGCTCTATCGCCGCAACGGTACCCCGTGGCGCGCCGAATTCGCCGATGCCTACGACACCCACCTGCGTCCCCTGCCGGCCGACCAATGCGCGGGCTCAGTGGCGGCGCAGAAGAAGCGTGTCGCCTAGACGGCTAGTGGCATCCGAGGCAGGTGAGCGGCACGCGCGCGGCGGGATCGGCGCTGCGTAGGGCGGCGTTCTGCGCATAGGCCGTGCCGGGCAGCTCGGCGGTCATGCGGTCGAGATAGGGGCCGGCTTTGGCCATGTCGCCCAGCAACAGCCAGCCTTCGGCCAACGCGCCCAGCAGTTCGCCGCGGCCATGCTCCTTCATCGTGTTCCATCGGGGCGCGCTGGCCGTCATCACGAACTCGAAATCGCCCATCGCCGTGGCGGCCAGGCGATCGGCCTGGGCCTTGTCGAAGGGACGCAGTCCTCCGGCATAAGGCATCAGGCCGTGGCGCGCGGCACCCTGACCGCAATGTCGTTGGGGGCGAGCGCCACGGCGCGATCCATGTCGGCCAGTCCGCCGGCCGACAGGGTCTGGCCTTCCTTGAAGGCGCCACGCTGGAATGCTTGGCCGGCGAGGAACAACCGGGCGTCGCCGCGCCAGACCAGCGCCTCGGCATGGTCGGGATCGGCTGCCAGCGTGTCGGCAATAAGCTTCATCGCGCGGTCGAAGGCCGCGGTATCGCCGTCCATGCCGGCGAACATGTCCTCGCGGACCTTGAAGTCGAAGCGCTGCTGAGCGAGTGCCACGACACTCAGGGAGAAGGCCAGCAAGAGTGGAGTGATCCAACGCATGCCTCACCCCACCACGACAGCGGTGCGACGGGCGCGCAGCAGCACGCCCGCCAACCAGCCGATGCCGATCCCCGCCACCGCGCCACCGACACCACCCGACAGGCAAATCCACAGCGGTTCGACCCGCAGCGCCGGCAAGATGCCGAACAGAACACCCAGCGCATAGCGGACGGCGAAGATCGACAATCCGAAAACCAGCACGAACCAGCCGCCGGCGATCTCAAGTCGGCCGTCCTCGGGCCTCCGGCGCACCTCCCGCCTGCTGCCGATGGCGTAACCCATCGGCAGGGCCAACAGCAGCGCCACGGCCCAGCCGGCAAGCGCCAGTGCCGGCCCGGCCGACTGCGCGATGGCGGCCAGCGACGAGCCGATGCTGACCAGCGGCAGGATGGCGGGACGCCACAGCGGCACGGTGCGCGGCTGCAGCCCCTGCCAGCCGAGCCAGAGGACGAAGATCATGAGGGGCCACACCCACAACGGGGTGTTGGTGACGATCTGGGTGACGATCTGGAAAAAGGTGGGCATGGGGCAAAGGTGCGTGTGACACCGGCTGCAATCCATCGTGCTTGCGTGGAAGTGCTGGCGTTTTTCGCGAACTGCCCCAATCATCAACTCACGATGCGCGAATCGCCCTACTTGAGATCCTTTCCCTATCAGGCGCCGTGGGTGATCGGGCTCGCCGTCGTCATGGCCGTGACTGGGCCCTTCGGCACCTACGCCTACATGGATCTCGGCGTGCGCCTCGTCTATTTCGGTGCCATCGCCGTCGCGAGCTGGCTGCAGGTGATCGTGCTCGCGGCCTGGTTCGGCGGCATCGAGCCGATCAACCGCTGGCCGGTGGCCGTTCGCATGGCGCTGGTCGGGGTCTTGGCCGCGGTGCCCGGCACGCTCGAGATCATCGCCGTGCATTCCTGGCTGGTGCGGCCTATCCCCTGGTCGATAGCGCCGTCCCTCTTTCCCCAGAATGCATTTCTAACCGCAGCGATCTCCGTCGTGGTCGGCTTGTTCGTCGAGCAGCGCTTGCATGCCGCCGCCGACGCCGAGCGCGCCCGCGTGGCCGCCCTGCCGCAACCGGCGACTCCGCGGGCCGACGCTCCAGGCGCCGATGCGCCAGCGGCCGCCCCACCCGATTTCTTCCGCCGTGTGCCGCCGGCGCTCGGCCGCGACCTGCTGGCGCTCGAGATGGAGGACCATTACCTGCGCATCCATACGGCACTCGGCAGCGACCTCATCCTGCTGCGCTTGCGCGATGCGCTGGGCGAACTCGGGCCGTCACGCGGGCGTCAGGTGCACCGCTCGTGGTGGGTGGCCGAGGGCGCCGTCGCCTCGGCGGAGCGCGATCCACGTCGACCCATTCTGGTGCTGCGCAACGGGCTGCGTGTGCCGGTCAGCAAGAGTTTTCGCGATCAGGTGAAGGAAGCGGGTTGGCTCGACGGCTAGAACTCTACTTGCCGCCGCGATCCTCGCGCCAGAGATCGAGCTTCTCCTGCACCGGCCGGTCGGAGAAGGAGAACAGCACAGCCTCGCTCCGGGCCTTGTGCACGACCTTGGCCCAGCTCGGCACCACGAAGTGATCGCGCTTCGTCCAGGGCATCACCTTGTCGCCGACAATGCTCTCGCCCTCGCCCTCGACGACCGAGAACACAGTGCCGTCGGTGCCGCGGTAGAGCGCCGTCGCGAAGCCCTTGGGCAGGAGTTGCATGTAGGTGCCCATGGTGGCGATCGGCGCGCCGCCGCTTGCCGGATTGACGTAGCGCAGCTTGTAGCCGTGGCAGGCGTCGGGCGGGCCGACCTTGGCGAGGCCGTGCAGCGCCTCGCGCGTGCGGGTGTAGGGATAGTTGAAGATCGGCGAGGCCTGGCGGGCTGGCTTCCAATCGACCGGCAGCAGGCCGCTCGCGAACTTCGCGTCCGATGTACCTTCGGGCGTGGTCACGACCTGTTCGTCGCTTTCGCCGTTCTCGGCGAAACCCGCGTTGAACATCGCCACCAGCGGGATATCGAGACCGTCAAGCCACACCATGGGCTTGGACGAATCGTTGCCGTGGTCGTGCCAAGTCCAGGTCGGCGTGATGACGAAGTCGCCCTCGCGCATGATCGTGCGCTCGCCGTCGACGGCGGTGTAGGCGCCCTCGCCCTCGACGATGAAGCGCAGCGCCGATTGCGTGTGGCGATGCGCCGGCGCCACCTCGCCCGGCAGGATGAGTTGCAGGCCGGCATAGAGCGTCGGCGTGATGCAGGCGCTGCCCGGCATCGCCGGATTTTCCAGGATCAGCACCCGCCGGATCGCTTCCTTGGCGGTGATGAGCGTGCCCGACTCCATCAGGAACGGCCGGACCTTGGCATAGTCCCAGCTTGCCGCCTGGTACTTGGGCGCCGGCTGCGGCGGCACGAGCTGGTGCAGCGATTCCCAGAGCGGCGCCATCGACAGGCCGCCGATGCGTTCATAGAAATCGCGGCGGGCGTTGTTGCGCGTGGTGCTAGCGGCCATGGCGGACGCTCATATCATGATTATTCGGCGGCGGCCCGCACGGGCACGCCCATCCGCGCCGCAGCACGGGCACGGCATGCCGCGGCGAAGGCACCGAACACCTTCATTGAGACCGGATTCTCGAGCGCCTTGTATTCGGGGTGCCACTGCAGCGCGAGAGCGAAGCCCGGCGCATCGGGCACGCTGAAGGCCTCGACCTGGCCGTCCTCGGCCACGGCCTCGAGCCGGGCGCGCGGCGCCAACCGGTCGACGCCCTGGGCATGCAGCGAATTCACCTGCACCCGCCGTTCGCCCAGCAGGCGATGCAGCAGACCACCTTCGACGATGTTGATGTCGTGGGCCGGTGCGTAGTTCACATCCGTGTCGGTCGACTTGGGCGAGCGGTGGTCCCGCCGGCCATCGACCTCGTGCACGAGCTGGTGCAGCGAGCCGCCCAGCGCCACATTGACCTCCTGCAGGCCGCGACAGATCGCGAACAGCGGCACGGCGTGGTCGATCGCGTGGCGGATGAGCGGCAGGGTGGTGGCGTCGCGGGCGGCATCGTGGGCCGTGCCGGGATGGCTGGTCTGGCCGTAATGGTGCGGCTCGACATTGGACGGGCTGCCGGTCAGCAACACGCCGTCCAGCATATCGAGCAGGCGATCCAGCGTCGCCGTCATGGAGGCATCGTCGCCCAGTTCGGGCCCAAAGGCTGGAATCAGCACCGGCAGGGCGCCGACGGCACGGATCGCGGCCTGGACATATTTGTCGCCCACCGTGTGGTGCCAGCCACCACGACCGTTTTCCTTGAGACAGGCGGAAACACCCACCAGGGGCCGCAGAGAAGACCGATCCATAGCCGTGCAAAATCCCACTATCAGAAGGGTTTATCATCGCCGCTGGGCGCCCGATTGGCAATTGCCTGGCGCCTGTCGCTGCCCGCAGCTTGTGCAGTGCAGCCCTGCATGGTACCGCCCGGCCCGCTCAAAACCAGTGTAAGGTGCGCCATGACGACCACGCCCCCTCCCGCTCCGCCGGCTGCCGACAAGCCCCAGGCCACCGGCGCTCCGCTGACCATGCATGGCCAGTACATCAAGGATCTCAGCTTCGAGAATCCGCGCGCACCGCAGAGCCTGATCGAGCAGACCCAGCCGCAGCTCACGCTGAACGTCCAGGTCACCAACCGCCAGTTCGACGCCAAGACGTTCGAAGTCGCGCTCACGATCGAGGCCAGCGCCCAGACGCCCGAGAAGGAGCCGCTGTTCATGCTCGAGCTGGTCTACGCCGGCACGGTCTCCCTGGGCGACCTGCCGCAGGATGCCTATGGCCCGATGCTGTTCATCGAGACCCCCCGGCTGTTGTTTCCGTTTGCCCGCGCCGTAGTGGCCAACACCACGCGCGAGGCAGGCTTCCCGCCGCTCAACATCGCGCCAGTCGATTTCGTGGCGCTCTACCGCCAGCAGCTCGAAGCCAACGGCGGCCGGATGCCCGGCATTGCCGACGGACCTGTCGGCCACGCCTAGGGCGTCGCCGAGGGTCGGTCAGGCCTTCAGCCAGAGCGGATCGCTGAGCTTCTTCAGAAATTCGGCATGCACGGCGAGTTCAGCCGCGCTGACTGGATGCGGCCGCGCCGGGCGCAGCGGCCGGTTGTTCGGCGCCGCGGTGCCGTCAGTGGCCGTGCCCGCCATCTCCGGGGCGAGGCCGAGATCGCGCTGCCGGCCGCCACTCAGCTCAAGATAGACCTCGGCCAGCAGTTCCGAGTCGAGCAAGGCGCCGTGCTTGGTGCGATGCGCATTGTCGATACTGAAGCGCTCGCACAGCGCGTCCAGGCTGGCGCGCTGGCCGGGAAACTTACGCCGCGCCATCGAGACGGTGTCGACGTAGGGATTGGCGATCCTGGCCTTTCCCGCACGCTCCAGCTCGGCGTTGAGGAAGCCCAGGTCGAACTGGGCATTGTGGATCACGAGTTGCGCGTCGCCCAGGAAGGCCAGCAGTTCATCGGCCTTGTCGCCGAACAGCGACTTGTCGGACAGGAACTCTTCAGTGAGGCCGTGCACATCCTGAGCGCCTGTCGGCATGTCGCGCTCGGGATTGAAGTAACACTGAAAGGTGACGCCGGTGGCCACCATGTTCACGAGTTCGAGGCAGCCCACTTCGACAATACGGTGCCCGGCAAGGGGATCGAGGCCGGTGGTTTCGGTGTCGAGAACGATTTCGCGCATCCCGACCTTTTAGCGAGTTGTCGCCCTATTTGCGACGGGCGCGTGCGAGCTGGGCTGTGAATCGCTCACGCCACGGGTTGGGTGGCCAGAAGCGGCCGCGGTGCTGCCGCAACCTGGTCACGGCCGCCGCGAGCGCCGCCCGCGTGGGCGCAAGCCCCATTCCGGTCGGAATGACAAGGCTCGCCTTGCGCCGCTTGAGCGCGTCCGGCACCTGCTGGCGCAGGATTCCGTCGAGCCTTTCCGCCGTCATGCCGGGCCGGGCCATGACGCGGCGGCGCTGCAGGAAGGCCGGCGCACTCACCACCAACGTGGCATCGACGCGGCGCTCGCCCAGCCCCTCGAACAGCAGCGGAATGTCGAGCACGACGAGCGGCTCGCCGGCGAGTGCCGCACGTCGCAGGAACACGCGCTGCCGGCGTTGCACCAGCGGATGCACGATCGCCTCGAGTTGGCGGAGCGCCGCCTTGTTGCCGAAGACGCGCGCACCCAGCGCCTGGCGGTCGAGCACGCCCGCCTTCACGACCCCTGGAAACGCCGCCTCGATGCCGGGCAGCGCCGCCCCGCCCGGCGCCTGCAGCGCATGGACGGCGGCATCGGCGTCGTAGACGGGCACGCCCATCTCCCGCAGCATTTTCGCTGCGGTCGACTTGCCCATGCCGATCGAGCCGGTCAGACCGACGATGACCATCGACGGATTATCGCATCAGCCGTTCGGAGCAGCCGCTTACGGTACCAGGACCGTCTGGCCGGTCGTCTTGCGGCTCTCGAGATCGCGATGGGACTGGGCGGCTTCGGCCAGCGGATAGCGCTGGTCGATGGCGATCTTCACCTTGCCGCTCTTGACCATCTTGAACAGCGAACGGGCAGAGGCTTCGAGATCGGCGCGCGTGGCAGTGTAGGAGCCGAGGCTCGGCCGCGTGAGATAGAGCGAGCCCTTGGCGTTCAGGATGCCGATCGGCTGCGGCGGCACGGCGCCCGAGGCATTGCCGAACGAGACGAGCAGGCCGCGTGGCTGCAGGCAGTCGAGCGAGGCAGCCCAGGTGTCCTTGCCGACGCCGTCGAACACGACGGGCACTTTCTTGCCCTTGGTGATCTTCATCACCTGCTCGACGACGTTCTCCTTGGAATAGTCGATCACCCACTTGTAGCCGTTCTTCTTGGCCAGCGCCGCCTTCTCCGGCGACGACACGGTGCCGATCACCTTGTAGCCACGCGCCTTGGCCCACTGGCCGAACAATAGTCCGACGCCGCCGGCGGCGGCGTGGAACAGGACGGTGTCGCCCTTCTTCAGCCAGGCCTTGGCGGTGTGATCGACGAGATACTCCGTGGTCATGCCCTTCAGCATGATTGCCGCGGCCTGCTCGTCGCTCACGCCCTTGGGCACGTGGACGAGCTGTTCAACGCCCATCAGGCGTTCCTGGCAGTAAGCGCCCAGCACGCCGCAATAGGCGACGCGGTCGCCCTTCTTGAAGCCTCGCACCTTTGGTCCGACCTGGACGATCACGCCGGCGGCCTCGCGACCGACCGCGTGCGGCATCGGCGTCGGATAGAGGCCGGAGCGGGTATAGACATCGATGAAATTCAGGCCGATCGCGGTGTGACGGATCTTCACCTGGCCGGGACCGGGAGCGCCGACCTCGACGTCGTGAAGCTGCATCTTCTCCGGACCGCCGTTTTCGTGAATCAGAATGGACTTGGACATCTCTCTCTCCCTTGAAATCGTTTGGCTATTCGGCGGCGCGCTTTGACTTGGCGGCCTGATACTTCTCGATCTCGCCGGCGACGGCGGCCTGCGATTGCACCGAGTAGGTCTCGCGGTTGCCGGTGGCGATATCGTAGCTCTGCTGCCGCGGCGCGTTTGAGTTGTGCTGAAAATGCGGATGGACGAAGCGCGCCATCAATTCATAGGAGCGCTGCGTCGCCGGCCAGTCGGCCCAGTTGTGGGCGAGCAGCAGCACGGCGCCGAAACCGCCGTCCGAGCCCTTCCACAGCCGCTCGAAGTGCTTCACGCAATCGTCGGGCGTGCCGATGCAGGCGATGCCTTCCTTGGTCAGGTACTCGGCCGCATCGGTGATGCCGGGCGGCAGGATCGGGAAGGTGGCGACGTCGGTGAAATACTTGGCGAAGCGGTCGATGCCGAACTTCACGTCCTTGAAAGCCTGCTCGCGCGTCTCGGCGACGTGGGCGAACGTAACGATGCGCCACTTCGACCGGTCGGCGGTCCGGCGGTTCTTGCGGGCGTTGTCGACATAGACGCCCCAGTTGGCGGCGTGCGCTTTCAGGGCATCGTCCGACGTGCCGCCAATCGACAGCATGCCGATGCCGTGCCGGCCCGAGGCAACGGCGCCGACCGGTGAGCGCGAACTCGCCACCGCCATCTCCATGCCACCGGGGCTATAGGGCCGGAGCTGAAGCTGGGCAGCGTTCAGGTTGAACCAGTTGGTCTTGCGCGTTACCGACTTGCCGGCCATCAGGTCGACGATGATGTCGAGCGATTCGGCCATGCGGTCGCGCTGATCGGCCGGCTTGACGCCGATCTTGGCGGCGTCGTGCACCAGCGAACCCGGGCCGACGCCGAACATGGCGCGGCCGCGCGTCATGTGATCGAGCTGGGTCATGCGCGAGGCCAGCATGAACGGGTTGTGGTAGGGCAGCGAGACCACGCCGGTGCCGAGGCGAATGTGCCGGGTGCGTTCGGCCGCGGCGGCGATGAACATCTCGGGGCTGGCGATGATCTCGAAGCCGCCGGAGTGATGCTCGCCGATCCAGGCCTCATGATAGTTCAGCCGGTCAAGGTGCTGGACCAGCTCCATGTCGCGTTCGATTGCCAGCGTGGGATTCTCATCGAGCGCATGGAACGGCGCGAGAAAGATGCCGGAGCGCAGAAAGCGGTCGGTCACGGAAAGTCCCCTCACGGTTATGGGGCTGGTTGCGGCGGTCGAGTATAGTGTCCGCCATTCCGCGCGCCAGCCCGCCCAGGCTGGCTCATCCCTGCTGCCACGAGGGTTTATGCGCCGCCGCCATTTCCTTCTCACCGGATCCGCTGCCGGGCTGGCAGCACCCGCCATCGCCAGAGCCCAGGAGGTGACGCGGAGCGCCAAGGCTGCCTATCGCCTGACGACGCTCAGTCGAGACCTCGAGCAGCCCTGGAGCATCGCCTTCCTGCCCGACGGCCAGTTGCTGATCACCGAGCGCCCCGGCCGGTTGCGCGTCTTCGCCAATGGGCGGCTGGAGAAGACGCCGCTCGCCGGCGTGCCTAAGGTCTATTCCCGTGGCCAGGCAGGGTTACTCGACGTCTGCCTGCATCCCGACTTCGCCCGTAATCGGTTGCTCTATCTTTCGTACATCGCCGAGGGACTGGGCGGCGCGGTGACCGCCGCCGCTCGGGCTGAGCTTGCCGACGGCGGACTACGCAATGTGACACCGATATTTCAGGCGCTGCCGTTTGGTGGTGGCAGCCTCAATCTGGGCTCGCGGATCGTCTTCGACCGCGCCGGTCTCATGTACATAACGACCGGCGACCGCTTCCAGATGGCGCAGGCCCAAAACCTCGCCAGCCTGTGGGGCAAGATCGTGCGCCTCCGGGACGACGGCTCGGTGCCGCCCGACAATCCCTTTGTCGGCCGGCCGGGTGCGCGGCCCGAGATCTTCACCTGGGGCAACCGCAACCCGCAGGGTATCGCCCTCCATCCCGACACCGGCCGGCTGTGGGAGGTCGAACACGGGCCAAGGGGCGGCGACGAGCTCAACATCCTGACCGCCGGCGCCAACTACGGCTGGCCGCTGGCCACCCACGGCATCAACTACGACGGCAGCAAGATCACCGACCACAAGAGCCTGCCGGGCATGGAAGACCCGTTGCGCGTCTGGGTGCCGTCGATTTCTCCCTGCGGCCTCTGCTTCTATACCGGCGACCGCTTCCCCGGCTGGAAGGGCTCGGTCTTCACCGGCGCGCTGTCGAACAACGCCCTTTTCCGTATCGAACTGGACGGCGAGCGCTACCGCAGCGAAGAGCGGTTGCTCGTAGATCGTCTTCCCTATATCCGCGACGTTCGTCAGGGCCCCGACGGGCTCCTCTATCTCATCACCCATAGGGATGACGGCGGACTGTTCCGCCTCGAACCCGCGTAAGCTCTCTCGATCATGCTCCCCCCTGCGCTCATCCTCGCCTCCGCCAGTCCGTCGCGCCGCCAGCTCCTCACCAGCGCCGGCCTCGTCTTCGAGGTCGAGCCGTCGGGCGTCGACGAGGACGAGGTCAAGCGCAGCCTGCTCGGCGAACGTGCCTCGCCGCAGGCCGTCGCCGAGACGCTGGCCGAGCTGAAGACCAAGCGCGTCTCGGCACGGCATCCGGCCGCGCTGGTGATCGGCGCCGATTCGACCCTGGCCTGCAACGGCCGCCAGTTCGACAAACCGCCGACGCTGGCCGCTGCCCGCCAGCAGCTTCTGGCGCTCGCCGGCCAGACGCACGAGCTCTGCTCGTCGGTGGTGGTGGCGCGTGGCGGCGTCCGCCTGTGGCATCACAATGGGCGCGCGCTGCTCACCATGCGGCCGTTCACCTACTCATTTCTCGACGCCTACCTGGCGCGGGCTGGCGCACAGGTGACGGCATCGGTCGGCGCGTACCAGCTCGAAGGCCTCGGCGCCCATCTCTTCAGCCAGATCGACGGCGATTACTTCACCATTCTCGGCCTGCCACTGTTGCCGTTGCTTTCGTTCCTGGCGGGCCATGGCATCGGTCTGGAGCAGGCGGCATGAGCGCTTACGATCATCTCCTGGCCGAGGCGCGGGGCCGGCCGTTCGCCGCCATCGTCGGCTGGCCGGTCGAGCATTCGCGCTCGCCGGCGTTACACGGCTACTGGCTGAAGCAGCATGGCATCGACGGCCACTATGGCCGCCTCCCGGTCGAGCCCAAGCGCGCCGCGCTGGAGGAGCTGGTGGCCTTCCTCAGGCGCACGCCCAACGCGCGCGGCTGCAATCTCACCCTGCCGCACAAGATCGACATCATGCCGCTGCTCGACCGTATCGATCCCGCCGCGGCGCGGATCGGCGCGGTCAACACCGTGATCAAGCAGGCCGGCGGCACGCTGGAAGGGCGCAACAGCGACGGCTTCGGCTTTCTCGCCCATCTCCGCGCCAGCGCGCCGGACTGGAAAGCCGACGCGGGCCCGGTCGTCGTCTTGGGCGCCGGCGGAGCGGCGCGTGCCATCGTGGCGACCCTGATGGACGCCGGCGTCCCGGAGCTGCGCCTGATCAACCGCACGCAGGAGAGCGCCATCCAGCTCGGCCTCGCCTTCACACCGCGCGACGGCCGCCGCATCGCCATCGAACGCTGGGACGAGCGCTCGGAGAGGCTTGATGGCGCGACATTGCTGGTCAACACGGCAGCGCTTGGCATGACGGGCAAGCCGCCGCTCGAGATCGATCTCGCCAGGCTGCCCAAGGGTGCAGTGGTGAACGACATCGTCTACATCCCGCTCGAGACCGAGTTGCTGGCCACGGCGCGCGCGCGCGGCAATCGCTGTGTCGACGGCCTCGGCATGTTGCTGCATCAGGGTCGGATGGGCTTCAAGGCGTGGTTCGGCGCCGACGTCCAGGTGAGCACCGAACAGCGCCACGCCGTCGCCTCGGATCTCGGAGCCTAGATGGACTCCGATCCTCCCGAAGGCTTCAAGCCGCTGTTCCGCACCAGCCCGTTCCTCGATCACAACGGACCGTTGTTCTATCGCGAGAACGACGACGGCACTTTCGTGGTCGGGCTGCGCATCCAGCCCAAGCACGCCAATGCCCGCGGCATCGCCCATGGCGGCATGCTGATGACCCTGTGCGACATCGCGCTCGGCTATCGCACGACCCGAAGCCAGACGCCGTCGCCGATGCTGACGACCGCCAGCGTGAAGACCGATTTCGCCGGCTCGGCCAAGATCGGCGACTGGGTCGAGGCCCATGTCGACGTGCAGAAAGTCGGCGGGCGGCTGGCTTTCGCCAACTGTTATCTCAAGGTCGGCGAGGAGCGCATCGTGCACGCCAGTGCCGTGTTCGCGCGGAGCGGTGATCGTTCATAAAAGGCGCCCCTCCCGTTGAACCGTGCGGGCTTTCGGTGCTGATTACAGCGCCTGCCGCCCGCCAGGGCAGGGCGCGCGAGAGCGCGCCCTATTGATTCATCGAGCTGAAGAAGTCGTTGTTCGTCTTGGACGTCCGCAGCTTGTCGAGCAGGAACTCGATGGCATCGACGGCACCCATCGGCATCAGGATGCGACGCAGCACCCACATCTTGCTGAGCGTGGCGCGGTCGACCAGCAGCTCTTCCTTTCGGGTGCCCGACTTGGTGATGTCGATGGCCGGGAAGGTGCGCTTGTCGGAGACCTTGCGGTCGAGAATGATTTCCGAGTTACCGGTGCCCTTGAATTCCTCGAAGATGACTTCGTCCATGCGCGAACCGGTATCGATCAGGGCGGTAGCGATGATGGTGAGCGAGCCGCCCTCCTCGATGTTTCGTGCGGCGCCGAAGAAGCGCTTGGGGCGCTGCAGGGCGTTGGCATCGACACCACCAGTCAGCACCTTGCCGGAGCTCGGCACGACGGTGTTGTAGGCGCGACCCAGTCGCGTGATGGAATCAAGCAGGATCACGACGTCCTTCTTGTGCTCGACCAGGCGCTTGGCCTTCTCGATCACCATCTCGGCCACGGCGACGTGGCGGCTCGCCGGCTCGTCGAAGGTCGAGCTCACGACCTCGCCCTTCACCGTGCGCTGCATGTCGGTCACTTCCTCGGGCCGCTCGTCGACGAGCAGTACCATGAGGTAGACCTCGGGATTGTTGGCGGTGATGGCGTGGGCGATGTTCTGCAGCAGCACCGTCTTGCCGGTGCGCGGCGGCGACACGATGAGCGCGCGCTGGCCCTTGCCGATCGGCGCGATCAGGTCGATCACGCGGGTCGAGATGTCGAGCTGCTGCTGCGGCGTGGAACTCGCCTTCTTGGTGAGCGTGCCGGTGGTGCGACGCGAACTGACGCGGCCCGACGAGGTGGCGCGGGAGCCGCCCTCCTCTTCCTTGACGGCCGGCGCCATGACGGCGGAGCCGCCCTCCATCTCGAGCTTCAGCTTCTCGTCGGGATAGAGCGGGGTGAGCGAGTCGAAGTTGATGCGATGGCGCAGCGCCTCGGGATCGTCGAAGTTGATCTTGTTGATCTGGACCATGGCGAAGTAGCGCTCGCCGTCCTTGGGCGCGCGGATCTCGCCTTCCACCGTGTCGCCGGTGCGCAGGCCGAAGCGGCGCACCTGAGTCGGGCTCACGTAGATGTCGTCGGCGCCGGGCAGGTAGTTGGCTTCCATCGAGCGCAGATAGCCAAAGCCATCGGGCAGCACCTCGGCGGTGCCGACGCCGAAGATGGCCTGGTCGGCCGCCGCCAGCTTTTGGAGGATGGCGAACATCAGTTCCTGACGGCGCATCATGGCCGCGCCCTCGACACCCTGCTCCTCGGCGAAGGCGAGCAGTTCGGGGGGCTTTTTCTTTTTGAGGTCTTGGAGATTCATGTGTCTTCAGTCCGGGGAATGACGCACGCGCTTCGGCGACCGGGACGGTCGAACCTGTGAGAATAAGCGCTGTGTCGTACTTGGGTGGGCCCCGTCGATCACCGCCGGGGAGGCGGCGCCAAGGGCCCTAGGTGGCGCTCATATAGGGGCGTAACCCTGATCTGTCAACGAATTACCGGTCGGTGCTCAGTGCCGGCGCCCGGCGTGATGAACAGCAGGTCGCCGGGCTGGCGCACGATGCCGCGGTGCCAAAGGCCGGTCGGAATGACCAGGGTCTGGCCCGGCTTGAGCACGGCCCGCTCCTCGCCGGCCTCGGTCTCCAGCACGATCTCGAGTTCGCCGGACAGCAGGGTCAGGATCTCTTCGCCGGCGGGATGGCGCTCCCAATGATCCCAGTCCTTGGTCTGCAGTGTGGCGCCCATCAGGCGGCCCTGCTCGAGGTCGCGACGGTCCTCGATGCCGGCCCAGAACTTTTCGCCACCCTCCATGGCGAGCGCACTTTCGTCCGGCCGCAGATGGACGTAGGTGCCCTTGAGCGAGAAGACCTGGGTCATCACTCCTCCTCGGCGAGCATCTCGGCGTAGCGGAGGATCTCGGTATGGTCAGCGCCGGCGCCGAGCTTGCCGTCGGCCGCCATCCAGTAGCCCATCGCCTGCTGCAGCATCGGCATCTTGAGCTTCAGATGCTGGGCGACGTCGCCCGCGGTGCGCAGGTCCTTGGCCATCAGGCGGGTGCTGAAGCCCGAGGCGAAGCTGCGCGACACTACGAACTGGCGGCCTTTGACCTCGGTCGCGTTGCTCTTGCCGGTCGAGCTGTTGAACACGTCGACCATGGTGCCAGGGTCGAGCCCGAAGGCCTCGCCGACCACCAGCGCCTCGCACATCGCGACCAGGCCCGAGGCCGAGAGGAAGTTGTTCAGCGCCTTCAGCGCATGTCCGGCGCCGGCCGGTCCACAGAGTGTGATCGTCTTGCCCATGGCGTCGAGCAGCGGTCGCGCCCGTTCGAGATCGGCGACGCTTCCACCCACCATGATGGCGAGCGAGCCATCGACTGCGCGCTTCACGCCACCCGAAACGGGCGCGTCGAGCAGCGCCACGCCCGACGCCGCGAGATCGCGGGCGAGCTTCTGCGTATCGACGGGATTGGACGAACTCATGTCGAGTACCAGGGCGCCAGCACCGAGGCCTTCGCGCGCCGCATCGCGGCCCTCGATCAGCGCCTGCCGCACGATCTTGCCGTCTGGCAGCATGGTGATCAGCGCATCGGCGCCTTCGGCCGCGGCCTTGGCCGACGCGGTGGCCAGCGCCGAGGGATGGGCGCCGACGAAATGCGACACGGCCTTCTGCGAAACGTCGAACACGCGCAGCTTGAAGCCGGCGCCTGCAAGTCTAGCGGCCATCGGCCGGCCCATCATGCCGAGGCCGAGAAAGGCGATGGTGGCGGGAGGTACCAATGAAGATGCGGTCATGAACGAGCCCCGGATGTGAGATCGTATTCATAGAGGGGCAGGCTGCGGCCGGGAATGGCATCCGATGGCGCGTTTCGCAGGAAGCGCGCGCCCATGCGCTCGTAAAACGGCGCCGCGTTGGGATCAACCAGAATGGTCAGGACCTTGGCGTCGAAGGTCCGCGCTGTCTGGGCGGCAGCCTCGAACAGGACACGCCCGATGCCACGACCGAGGAAGGGTGGATCGACGAAGAACAGATCGAGGTCGGCGCTCTCGCCGTCCGGGATCACGCTGGCGACGCCGATGGCGCGATCCTTGCCATCGACGGCCACCAGCACGCGGCCCAGCGCGATATCGGCCGAACTCACGCGCAGCGACGAAGCGCTCTGCCGCATGAATTCGGCGTCATAGCCCCAATGTGCCTTAGAGCGGACGCAGAGCGCGGTCAGCATCGTCGCCTCCCCGACCTGCGCCGCTCGAATGGCGAGCATTGTTCAGACGCCGCGTTCCTTGAAGACGTCGCGCGCCGTCTTGAAGGCGTCGAGGCCGGCCGGGATGCCGCAATAGATGGCGACCTGCAGGAAGATCTCCTTGATCTCCTCCTTGGTGAGGCCGTTGGTGAGCGCGCCGTTGACATGGAGCTTGAGCTCGGGCCCGCGGTTGAGCGCCGCCAGCATGGCGAGATTCAACATCGAGCGGGTCTTCTTCGACAAGCCCGGTCGCGACCAGACGTAGCCCCAGCAATATTCCGTGGTGACATCCTGGAACGACATCATGAAGTCGTCGGCATTCGCCATCGAGTTGTCGACATAGGCCGAGCCCAGCACGGCTTTGCGAAGCTTCATGCCGTCGTCGTACAGCTTCTTGTTGCGGGGCTTGGGGGTGGCTTTCTTTGCTTTCGCTTTGGCTTTCGCCATGGTCGTGATCCTCCGTTCATGAAGTGACGGACGAGCATAGCGCAGGAAATTTCAGACGACGACTTGGCGCGCCGGTGGGCTGGTTTGCGTCACGAGCCCCTTGTCGCGCGCCTGGCGGCAGAGATCGTCAATGGAGATGCCGTCGAGCTGCGCCATCATGTTCTCGCGCAGTTTCTCCCACACCGGCCACACCACCTCATGGGCGAGTGGCGAGCCGACGGAGGGATCGTTGGGTTCGGTCTCGGCCTCCAGATTACGCACGACGCGGACGACCTCGCCCAATGTAATCTGGCTGCGGTCGCGGCCGAGGCGATAACCGCCCCTCGGGCCGCGCTTGCCCGACAGGATACCAGCGCGAACGAGATGCTGCAGGACCTGCTCGAGATAGCGCTTGGGAATGCGCTGGCGTTCGGTGATGTCGCCACTGCGCACGGGATGCTCGCCGACATGGAATGCCACGTCGAGCACCGCCTCCAGAGCGAACATCGTCTTCTTGCTAAGCCGCGGCATCCTGTCTTCCCTTCAGGCCCTCCGCACCAACCCCGTCATCACGTTCCCGTCTTTGCCTCGCCAGTCGAGGCCCCGGTCGAGACACCCGTCGATCCGAAGCCGCCGGCGCCCCGCGCCGTCCGGTCGAGCTCGCCGACTTCCCGCCAGATCGCGCGGGCATGCCGGGCAATGACCAACTGTGCAATTCGCATGCCGCGCGTGATCTTGAACGGCTCGCGGCTGAGATTGATCAGGATCACGCCGACCTCGCCGCGATAGTCGGCGTCGATCGTGCCAGGCGCGTTGGCGACCGTTATTCCGTTCTTGGCGGCCAGGCCTGAACGTGGCCGCACCTGAGCTTCGAAGCCCACCGGCAGCGCCAGCGAAATCCCGGTCGGGACGATCTTTCGTTCGAGCGGTGCCAGCTCGATCTCGCCGTCGATGGCGGCCAGAAGATCGGCGCCGGCAGCGGCGGCCGTTGCATAGTCGGGCAAGGCCAGGTCCCGCCCATGGGCCAGCCGCACCACCTCGATCTCGACGCTTTCGACACCGTTCATATGACCGCTACTCCGCTGCTTCCGCCGACCGCGGCCGAGCCAGATGAAGGGCAATGCGCGCGGCGAGGCGGCCGGCAACCTCATCCTTGGCCAGAGTCGGCCAATCCTCCACGCCGGTGGCACTGATCAGGTGGACGGTGTTGCGCTCGCCTCCGAAGGTGCCGGTGGCGGGCGAAACGTCATTGGCCACGATCCAATCGCAGCCCTTGCGCTGGCGCTTGTCGATCGCATTGGCCACCAGGTTCTCGGTCTCGGCGGCAAAGCCCACGATCAGCGTCGCGCGCCCGGTGCCGGGCTTCGACAGGGTGGCGAGAATATCGGGGTTGGGTGCGAGGTCGAGCGCCGGTGGCTGCGCGCCCGGCTTCTTCTTGATCTTGGCTTTGGAAGGCTTCGCCACTTTCCAGTCGGCGACCGCAGCGGCGCAGACGGCGACATCGATGGCGCCGGCGGCGAGGCAGGCCGCCAGCATCTCGTCGGCCGAATCGACATGCACCGTGCGCACGCCCGTCGGATCGGCCACCGTGACCGGGCCACTCACCAGCGTGACCTCGGCGCCGAGCCGCGCCAGGGCGGCGGCGATAGCGTGGCCCTGCTTGCCCGAGGAATGGTTGGAAATGTAGCGCACCGGGTCGATCGCCTCGCGTGTCGGCCCGCTTGTCACCAGCGCGCGCTTGCCGGCCAATGGTTGTTCAAGGAGCGGCCTAGCGGAAGCCAGCCCCACGGCCAACATCGATTCGATGGCGGCAACGATCTCTGCCGGCTCTGACATACGGCCGGGGCCATGCTCGTTGCAGGCCATGGCGCCATCGTTGGGGCCGATGAAGGTGACGCCGCGCTTCTTCAGGGTTTCGACATTGGCGACCGTCGCGGCATGGGTCCACATGCGGACGTTCATGGCGGGTGCGGCGAGCACGGGCTTGTCGGTGGCCAGCAGCACCGTGGCGGCGAGGTCGTCGGCCATACCGCCTGCCATGCGCGCCAGGATATTGGCGGTGGCGGGTGCCACGACCAGCAGGTCGGCATCGCGCGAGAGCTGGATGTGGCCCATCTCGTTCTCGTCGGTCAGCGAGAACATGTCGGTGTAGACGCGGTCTTCCGACAGGGCCTGCAGCGACAGCGGCGTCACGAATTTGGCGCCCGCTTCGGTGACCACACATCGCACCGCCGCGCCGCGCTCGCGCAGACGACGGATCAGCTCGAGCGACTTGAAGGCAGCTATGCCGCCCGCGACGATCAGCAGGATTCGCTTGCCGTGCAACATGCCCGTTAGACTATCACAACAGGCGGCTGGTGAAAGTATAGACGCCCGTCAGCAGCAGCGCCCAGAACACGGCCAGGCGGAACTGCTCCACCGACAGGCGCAGGCGGATCTGCTGCCCGACCCACATACCCGCGAGCGCCGGCCCGACGGCAACCGCCGACACGATGGCCCGCGGGCCGTCGAGGAGACCGAAAAAGAGCAGCGATGCGGTAAGCGTGAGCGACGTGGCGCACAGCACGACGCCCAGGGTCTGCACCAGCTCCGACGGCTTGATATCGAGCCCCTGCAGGTAGGGCATCAGGGGAATGATCGGCACGCCGACGAGGCCCGCCACAAAGCCGGATACGACGCCGACCACCGGCGCCAGGGGCCGCTCCAGATCGGCATGGATATGAAGCCGGATGCGCAGCAGGCCGAGGCCGCTATAGACGATCAACACCGCCGCCAGGACGAGGAACGCCCAGTTCGGGCCCTTTTGGCCGATTAGCCACATGGTGAGATAGAGCGAGATCGCCAACGGCACCATGAGGGGCCATTGGCGTCGCGCGATGATCCGGAACTGGCCGCCGATCGCGGCCTGCCAGACGTTGGTGAAGATGGTCGGGAGCGCGATCAGGGCGATCGACTCCGTCAATGGCAGGACAAGCGACGTGAGCGCAATCGTGATGGTCGGCAAGCCGAGACCCACCAGCCCTTTGACCGTTCCCGCCAGCAGGAACACCGAGAGACCGAAGACGATATCCTGCGTCGTCATCCTCTAGTGCCACCAGGCCACGAAGGCGGCGACGAGGGCGAGCACGGCCACTGCTTCGGCGAAGCCGATGCGTGGCCACGCGCGACCCGAAGCCGGCAGCGGCGGGGCGGCGGCACGTTCGGCGATGCGGCGCTCGTGCTCGACGACGAGATGGAGGCTGTCGATCAGGCGCGGCAGGCGCCGGATCGCCTGGGCAACATCCTCGACCGCGCGTCCGACGGTGGCACGCGGCCCGAAATGCGTGCGCATCCATTCCTCGATCAACGGCCGCGCCAGCTCCCAGATATTGACTTTGGGATTGAGCTTGGTGCCCATGCCCTCGGCCATCAGCATGGTCTTCTGCAGCAGCAACAGCTGCGGCTGCACCGCCATCTCGAACTGTTCGGTGACGCGTAAGAGCTGGGCAAGCAGGCGGGCGATCGAGATATCGTAGCTCGGCTTGCCGAAGATCGGCTCGCCGATCGAACGGCAGGCCTGGGCGAACATTTCCAGCGACTGGTTGGGTGGCACGTAGCCGGCGCGGAACTGGACCTCGGCGACGGCGCGATAGTCTCGCCGCAGGAAGGCAACCAGCAGCTCGGCGAGATAGCCGCGCGTGTCCTCGTCGATCCGGCCCATGATGCCGAAATCGACCGGCACGACGCGGCCCTCGCGATCGACGAAGGCGTTGCCACCGTGCATGTCGGCATGGAAAAAGCCGTCGCGGAACACCTGATAGAAGAACGCCTCGGCGCAGGTCTTCATGACGACGTCGGCGTCGTGGCCCGCCGCCACGATGGCGTCGCGGTCGCCGATCGGAATGCCGTCGATCCGTTCCAGCGTCAGCACCCGCTGGGCCGTGCGGTCCCAGTCGATTGTGGGCGCCCGATAGCCCGGATCGTCGACAAAGTTTCCACCCAGCTCTTCGGCTGCCGCGGCCTCCATGCGCAGGTCCATTTCGACGCGCACCACGTCGGCGAAGGCGCGCACCGAATCGACCGGCTTCAGCCGGCGGAAACGCGGCTGCGTGCGCTCGACCAGCTCGGCCATCCAGTAGAAGAGATCGAGGTCACGCTCGAAGGCCTTTTCGATGCGGGGCCGCAGCACTTTGACCGCAACGTCGCGGCCGTCGGTGGTGACGGCGAAATGCACCTGGGCGATCGAGGCAGCCGCCACAGGCTCATCCTCGAAGCTTGTGAACAAAGCCTCCAGCGGTCTCCCCAGTTCGCTCTCGACGATGCGACGGGCTTCGGCAGCGGAGAAGGCCGGCAGATGATCTTGCAGGCGCCCCAGGTCGGCCGCGACACCTTCGTCGAGGAGGTCGGCCCGGGTCGAGAGCGCCTGGCCGAGCTTGATGAAGGACGGCCCCATCTCCTGCAGGGCCGCCGCCAGCCGCTCGCCGGGTCGACGCGGGTCGCGGCGGCGGGCGAACAGTCGCGCCCAGGCGATCAGTGCCGGTGCGATGCCCAGCGTCTCGAGCGGAAACAGCGCATCGTGGCGGGCAAAGCTCAGCGCCATGCGCAGCAGGCGCCAGCTGTTGCGAAGGGCACGCAGCATCTAGACGCGCCAGCCGCTGTGCAACGCCACGACACCCAGCGTCATGTCGCGCCAGGCAACGTTCGCGAGCCCGGTCGCGCGCATGCGCACGGCCAGTTCGCGCTGGGGAGGAAAGCGACGGATGCTCTCGTGCAGATAACGATAGGAGCCGGCATCGCTGGCAACAAGCTTGCCGAAGAACGGCAACGCCCGCTCCGAGTAGGCGTCATAGACGCGACCCAGGGCCGGTGACGTCATCTTGCTGAATTCCAGGCAATAGAAGCGTCCCCCCGGCTTCAGTATCCGGTAGGCCTCGGCCAGCGCCTTGTCGATGTTGGTGACGTTGCGCAGGCCGAAGGCGATCGTGTAGCCATCGAACGACCGGTCCGGAAACGGCAGCGCCTCGGCATCACCCGTCGTCCAGGTGAGGCCATTCAGAAGCCCGCGGTCGACCGCCCGGTCGCGACCGACCGCCAGCATCGCCGGATTGATGTCGCAAACAGTGACGTCGGGCCGTCCGGGCCCCTTGCTTCCGGTTTGGCGTCCGAGGAGGCGGAAGGCGATGTCGCCGGTGCCGCCCGCCACGTCGAGGAATTTCTCGCCCGGTCGCGGATTGACCACGTTGACCAGGGTGTTCTTCCAAAGGCGATGGACACCACCCGACATCAGGTCGTTCATCAGGTCGTAGCGCGGCGCCACGCTTTCGAACACCTGGCGCACCATGCCGGCCTTGTCGGCCGCCGGAACGTCACGATAGCCGAAGGATGCCTGTGCGGAGGGGTCTGACGCGCTAGGATCGGACTGAGTCATGGGTTGCAACTTAGAGGAACCGCCATGCTGCTGAAAGACCGGGTGATCCTGATCACCAATGTCGAGAAGTTCGCTGGCCACGGCACCACACAGGTGGCCCTTGCCCAGGGCGCCACCGTGCTGGCCCACGATCCCTCGTTCGAGGCGCCCAGTGTGCGCCACAAATACGAGGCCCAGTTCCAGGGCGCCCATGCGCTGTCGTCCGCCGACGCGCCGACCATGGTCGAGCTGGCCCTCAGGCGCCACGGACACATCGACGCGCTGGTCAACAACGACGCCTATCCGGCGCTGCGCGCGCCGCTCGGCGAGGCCCGCCTGGAGGACTATCGCGCGGCGCTGGAGGCCATGGCGGTGGCACCGTTCCGGATCGCCCAGCTGGTGGCGCCTTCGATGCGCAAGCGCAAGTCCGGCCGGATCGTGTTCGTGTCCTCGGCGGCGCCATTCCGCGGCATCGCCAACTACGCGCCCTACGTCTCGGCGCGGGCGGCGGCCAACGGCCTGGTGTCGTCGCTCGCCAAGGAACTTGGCCGCGATGGCATCACGGTGAACGCCGTCGGTTCGAACTACGTCGAAAACCCCGACTACTTCCCGCCGGCGCTGCTGGCCAACCGCGAAGCGATGGCCAAGATGACGGCGCAAATCCCTCTCGGCCGGCTCGGCAAGTCCGACGAGCTGGGCGCCACGATATGTTTCCTGTGTTCCGATGGAGCGGGCTTCATCACCGGCCATGTCCTGCCCCACGCCGGTGGCTGGGCGTGACGCGGGATTTCGCTGATTGAGTGGACACGAGTGGACAGTCGCGCGTAACGCTTGTGTCCACTCGCCGTGTCCACTCAATCGTGTCTACTGCCCATGGCTCTCGCTTTTCCGAACACGGATGTCCGGAATCTGTTCGGACAGCTGTTCGGAACTCGGCAGATAAATCACCCGATTTCCCAAGAGCCTCAGACCCTTGCGCCGAATCTCGCGAACAATCCCGCATGCGTTTTCGACTCACGCTCACTCCACGGACTTGTTCGGAAACTCCCTCACACCGGAATGAAAAAGGCCGGCGCAATCGAAGCGCCGGCCAGTTGAAACGGCGGGACGAGAGGCCGCGCCGTCAGCGTCAACCTATGTTCGCCCCGTAAGATCAATCGAGTTCACCCGGCCGCTCCTCTCCCTTGCTAGCAGGGGAATGGCCGCGTGCGCCGGTGATCTCGAAGCCAGCGCGCCCTCACCCTACTGGTGGCGGCGCCGTGTGGTGGATCGAGCTGGCGTTTCGCCGAGGCGACGGGACTCCGAGCGACTCTTTTTGATTGCTTTTGTTGCCGGTTTTGCTGGTTCTTGCTATGATCGTACAAACGTCCGTATAGCGGACGAATTGGAGGACACCATGCTTACAGCAGCAAAGAATGAGATGCTGACGCGTGTTGGACCCGGGACGCCCATGGGCGACCTGATGCGCCAATACTGGATTCCCGCCTGCCTTTCGGAGGAATTGAAGCCAGACGGCGAACCGATGCGGCTCCTGCTGCTGGGCGAGCAGCTGATCGCTTTCCGCGATACCGACGGCCGGATCGGCGTCATGGAGCATCGCTGCCCGCACCGTTGCGCCTCGTTGTTCTTCGGGCGCAACGAGGAAGGTGGCCTGCGCTGCATCTATCACGGCTGGAAATTCGACGTGGAAGGCAACTGCCTCGACATGCCGAACGTGCCGCCGGCCCAGGACTTCAAGCACCGCGTCAAGGCCAAGGCCTACAAGGTCGTCGAGCGGGCCGGCTTCGTCTGGACCTACATGGGACCCCGCGCGGAAGCACCGCCGCTGCCGAATATCGAAATCCTGATGCTGCCCGAGGCGGAACGCTTCACGCGCGTCCACCAGCGCGAATGCAACTGGTTCCAGTCGCTGGAAGGCGACATCGACACCTCGCACTTCGGCTTCCTGCACATCGGCGGCCTCACGGTGGATGACGTCGATCCCAGCACCATCCATCGCTGGGGCGTCGGCGATCGCGCGCCCGACTACAAGGCGACGGAGACGGAATGGGGCACGATGTACGCGGCCTACCGCCCGGCCGATCCCGGCACCTACTACTACCGCTTCGCGCACTTCCTGTTCCCGTTCATCACCTTCACGCCCAATGGCTCGTTCGAGGACCAGGTCGCGTGCACGCTCAACGTGCCGATGGATGACACGCACACCATGACCTACAACGTCGCCTGGAAGCAGAAGACGCGGCCATTGGAGACACTGGCGAACGGCGACTGGATCCCGGGCCTGGCGCCCGACATGAAGTTCCTGCCCAACACCAACGACTGGTATGGCCGTCATCGCCTCGTCGCACGTCGCGAGAACGACTACTTCATCGACCGCGACATGCAGAAGAACGTCAATTACACCGGCATCCAGGGCATCGGCCGCCAGGACCAGGCGGCGGTGGAATGCATGGGCGAGGTTGTCGATCGCAGCCTGGAACATCTGGCGCCTTCCGATCGCATGATCGCCATCACGCGCAAGCGGCTGCTGACCGCGGCGCAGGAACTGATGAACGAGAAGAAGGTGCCGGCCACGGTCGACAATCCCGACATCTATCGCGGCGCGCGCGGTGGCGCGTTCATCGCCTCGGCCAAACTCGACTGGCTCGACGCCTATGCCGAGAACATGCAGACGGCGAAGAGCCCGCTCGGGTTGCTCGCGCGAATGGCCCTGGCGGCCGAATAGACACGGCGAGACGGCTGCGGGAGACAGCCGCCGCAACATGCGGCGGCGCGGTCGATGGTGGTTGGCGACACGATTACCCTGCTGGTTGACGCCAACAACGCCTGGGCGCTTCAGCCCTGATCGTCACCGGCTTCTGGAGAGTGTAGATGGCGCGATTGCGGGCGGTGGACGCGGAGAAAAGGGCGGCGAGCGGCCATGGGCCTGACTTCCTCGAAGCCTTCGCGCGGGGCCTGCGGGTCATCGCCGCCTTTGGACGCCAGAAGAGCCACATGACCCTGAGCGACGTCGCCCGGGCCACCGACTTGCCCAAGCCCAGCGTGCGGCGCGCGCTCTACACGCTTACCTGCCTGGGATTGGCCGCCCGCGACGGCCGCACGTTCCGTCTGACGCCGCGCATTATGGAACTGGCATCGGCCTATCTCGGGTCGAACATGGTCTCGACCGTCGTCCAGCCGGCCTGCGAGCGCATCGGCGACCGCACTGAGCAATCATGCTTCGCAGCGGTGCTCGACGGCTACGACATCGTCATGATCGCCCATTCCCTGCATGGTCGTCCCGACGTGCTTGCCCCCACGATCGGTCTCAGGCGGCCGGCCTTCAACACCGCGGCGGGCCGCGTCATCCTGAGCCAGCTTCCCGACGCGACGCTCGACGCCTGGCTCGACAAGCTCGAGCCCAAGGTCATGACGGACTTCACCGTCACCGACAAACGGGTATTGCGGGAGGAAATCCTGCATGTGCGCCAGCAGGGCTACGCCATCACGGCGCAGGAGATGCGCCGCGGCTTTCATGCCGTCGCGGTGCCGCTCAAGCGCTATGACGGTGCCACGATCGCCGCCATATGCGTGGCCGCCTGGCTCGAAGACTCCTCGATCGGTTCGGTCGCCGAGAATTACCTGGCCGTGCTGCGCGACGAGACGGAAGCGCTCGAGCAGCGACTGCTCTAGCTGGCCGCCTCTTCCCTGGTGGCGCGTTCCCGCCTTCCGCGCCTCGGGCGCCGGCTCTCCTTGAGCACCACGCCGCGCAGCGTCACCAGCGCGCGCTCGATCTCCGCCTCGGGCGTTCCGGCGTAACCCAGGATCAGCCCGTGCCGTCGCGGCTTGCCGGCGTAGCAGACGGAGAGCGGCTGGACGATCACGCCCTCAGCGGCCGCTGCGACCGTCACCGCTGTATCGTCGAAGCGGGGTGCCAGCTTCGCGGAGGGGATCGCGATCACGTGCATGCCGCCTGCGTCGGGCGCGATGGCGAGCAGCCCGTCGAGATGGCGGGCGGCGGCCTGGAGCAGCGCCTGGCGGCGGCCGGCATAGAGTTGGCGCGTGCGGCGCAGGTGGGCCGCGAAGTGGCCCTCGGCGATGAAGCGGGCGAGCGCGCCCTGCCCCATCAGCGGTGCCCGCACCGAGACGCGATCCATGATCCGCTCCGTGGCCTCGACCAGCGAGGCCGGCAGGACGAGGAAGCTGAGGCGCAGCACCGGAAACAGGAGCTTGGAGAAGCTGCTGAAGTAGGCGACGCGCCCCGCGCGATCGAGGGTGCGCAACGGCGCCAGCGGTCGGCCACTGTAGCGATACTCGCCGTCGAAATCGTCCTCGGCGATCCAGCCCCGGGTCCGCTCCGCCCAGCTCAGGAGTGCGAGACGGCGCCGCAGACTGAGCACGGTGCCGAGCGGGAAATGATGGGCCGGCGCCACGACCGCGAGCCGCGCGTCAGGCGCCAGCACCTGCGCTGCTTCGGGCGAAAAGCCGGACGCGTCGATGCCGACCGGCACGGCGCGAACGCCCGACGCCGCCAGCGCCTCGCGCACGCCGACGAAGCCCGGCTCCTCGATCCAGGCGGTGTCGCCGGCATCGAGCACGACCTCGGCGAACAGCGAGAGCCCGTGGCGGATGCCGGTCGTGACGACGACCGCCTCGGGATCGCAGGTGAAGCCGCGCGCCACGCCGAGATAGGCCGCGATCGCCTCGCGCAGTCCTTGATGGCCGAAGGGATGGGCAGCCCCCGCCTCCCCGGCGCCGGGCCGTCGCCATTCGCGTTCCAGCAGCTTGGCCCACAGCGCGAACGGGAAGGCTTCGCGATCGGGCTGTCCGGTCGGAAAGGCAGTTGGCGGGAAGGCGACAGGCAGGCCTCCCGGGACAGGCGGTGCCTCTTCCGACAGCAGAACACGCGTGCGACGGGCCAGGGCGGGCTTCGCGGGAGCCCTGCCCTCGGGCGCGGCGCGTCCCGATTTCCGAGGGGCCGTCGGCACGGTCAGCATCTCGTCGGGCAGGTTTGCCGCCACCGACATGGCCGATCCCGCCTGGCTCACCACATAGCCTTCGGCCGCGAGCTGATCGAAGGCGAGCACGACGGTGCCACGCGCGCAGGCGAGGTCCTGCGCCATCAGGCGCGACGAGGGCAGCCTCGTGCCGGGTTTTAGCCGCCGTTCGAGGATGGCGCGCCGCATCTGCGCACCAATCTGGCGGTGCAGTGGCTCGGCGCTGGCGGGATCGAGCGCGATGCCGAGCGGCGGCGCGTGGCGAGCACGGGGCTTCAAAACTGGTCCAGTCTCTTTCCTTAAAACTGGCTCTTTCGCCTGATCCGTATCCCGCCGATGGTCCGCCCGCAAGCAACCCCCATCAGGTGCGCCAAATGACGAGCCCTCCCGACTCCATCGATCCCGCCAGCAGCTTCCCGGTGACCCAGGTCAACAAGGTGAAGCGTGTCCACGAGCGCGGCACCTACGACAAGAAGGCGGTTTACGCGATCCTCGACGCCGCCCTGGTGTGCCACATCGCCTATGTCATCGACGGCAGGCCCTTTTGCACGCCAACCGGCTTCTGGCGCGAGGGCGACCATCTCTACTGGCACGGCTCGTCGGCCAGCCGGATGATCCGCAACCAGAAGGAGGGCGTCGACGTGTGCCTCACCGTCACGCATCTCGACTCGCTGGTGATGGCGCGCTCCGGCTTCCACCACTCGGTGAACTATCGCGCCGTGATGGCCTTCGGAAAGGCGCACGTCATCGACGATCCGGAAGCGAAGCTGAAGCTGATGGACCGCTTCATCGACCGCATCTATCCCGGCCGCTCCAACCTCATCCGCCAGCCGAACAAGCAGGAGTTCAAGGCGACCACCATGATCGGCATGGAGATCGAGACGGCGTCGGGCAAGGTGCGCGACAAGCACGTGGCCGACGAGGAAGAGGATTACGCTGAAGTGCCGGCGTGGTCGGCGCTCTATCCGATCACGCAGGTGCTGGGCGAGCCGTCGGACTGCGCGCGCCAGATCCCCGGCCTCACGCGGCCCGACGAGATGTCCGACTTCGTGCCGGGCACGCGGTTCGACGAGCTGATGACCAAGAGCTATCGCAAGACGTTCGGGGACTGAGCGGCAATGCCGAAGCGACCCACCTCATCCTGAGGCCCATCACAGGGCGGAGGTTACTCCGCCCGATTCGAGAATCGGTCCTGCAGACCATGCCTCAGGATGAAGTGTGGTTTGGTCGGACTGCATGATAAATTGAATTCATGACAGAAGAGCCCAAGCGCGTTTCTAGCGCCTCGCAAGATCGCGACGCCATCACACGTTGGCTTTGGGATGAAGTGGCGCCTGCCTATGACGCGACGAAGACGAATCCCGAACGCAAGCTCTCAGCGAAAACGGTCTTTGCTGAAGTCTGGGCTCGTTATCGATCCTAAGTCGTGAACCTCACCCTAAGGAGCATCGCGCAGCGATGCGTCTCGAAGGGTGAGATACAGCGAGACTGGGGCTCATCCTTCGAGACGGCGCTTCGCGCCTCCTCAGGATGAGGATGGGGTCTGGTCGACCGGACCAAAGAAAAAGATATGACGCGCCACTGGAGTGGCGCGCCCCCAGCACAGTCTAGGCGAACGCCTCTTCCCAACTACCGCGCGTAGATGCCTTCGAGTACTCGGTCGAGCGGTTCTCGAAGAAGTTGGTGTGCTCGATGGCGCCCAGCATCTGGTCCATCCACGGCAGCGGGTTCTTCGCGTCCTGGCGGTAGATCGGCTGCAGGGTGAGCTGCTGCAGGCGGCGGTCGGCGATGAAGCGGATGTAGCGCTTCACGTCGGTCGCGGTCATGCCCTCGATACCGCCCATCTCGAAGGCGAGATCGACGAAGGCGTCCTCATGGTCGACGATGGTCGAGCAGGCGACGTAGATCTCGCGCTGCAGCGCCTCGGTCCAGACTTCCGGGTTCTCCTGGATGAAGGTGCGGAACAGGCGGATGATCGAGTTGCAGTGCAGCGTCTCGTCGCGCACCGACCACGTCACGATCTGGCCCATGCCCTTCATCTTGTTGAAGCGCGGGAAGTTCATCAGCATGGCGAAGCTGGCGAAGAGCTGCAGGCCCTCGGTGAAGGCGCCGAACACGGCCAGCGTCTTGGCGATGTCGGCCTTCGAATCGACGTTGAACTCCTGCATGTAGTCGTACTTGTCCTTCATCTCCTTGACGGTGAGGAAGACCGAGTACTCCGTTTCCGGCATGCCGATGGTGTCGAGCAGATGGCTGTAGGCGGCGATGTGGACCGTCTCCATCGAGGAGAAGGCGGCCAGCATCATCTGCACTTCCGTGGGTTTGAAGACCCGCGAATAGTGCTTCATATAGCAGTTGTTCACCTCGACGTCGGCCTGGGTGAAGAAGCGGAAGATCTGCGTCAGCAGATTGCGCTCGCTGTCGGTCAGCCTGTTGCGCCAGTCTTTTACGTCGTCGGCCAAAGGGACTTCTTCCGGCAGCCAATGAATACGTTGCTGCGTCAGCCAGGCGTCGTAGGCCCACGGATAATGGAACGGCTTGTAGATCGGCTTGGCGTCGAGAAGGGACATGGCATTGGACCGGTCAGACGGTGAAGCGAAAAATCCCCGTCGCGCCCAGCCTGTTGCGGCCGGCGCGGCGAGGGTTGATCAGGCTACTGGCAGCTAAGGCACTCTTCGTAGTCGTTGGTCTGAGTGATGTTGGTCTGGGAGATCTTGTTGCCGACGAACGGCAGCGGCGCATCGGCGCCCTCCTCCCGCGTCGGCACGCCCATGGCGTGGTCGCCGAGCTGGTCGGCCATGGCGTCGTGCGAGACCGCCTCGGCGCGCTGGATGCTGAGCGAGCGGCAGTAGTAGAGGCTCTTCACGCCGCGCTTCCAGGCCATCATGTGGATCTGGTGCAGGTCGCGCTTATGCACGTCGGCGGGCAGGAAGATGTTGAGCGACTGGCTCTGGCAGATGTAGGGCGTGCGGTCGGCGGCATGCTCGACCAGCCAGCGCTGGTCGATTTCGAACGCGGTCTTGAACACCGCCTTCTCGTGGTCGTCGAGGCAGTCGAGATCCTTCACCGAGCCCTGGCTGGTGGTGATCGTCGTCCAGGTGTCCTCGTCGTTGCGACCCTTCTGCTCGAGGATCTTCTCGAGGTACGGGTTGCGCACCACGAACGAGCCCGAGAGGGTCTTGTGGTTGTAGACATTGGCCGCCGACGGCTCGATGCCGGGCGAGGCGCCACCGCAGATGATCGAGATCGACGCCGTCGGCGCGATCGCGAGCTTGTTGGAGAAGCGGTCCTCGAAGCCGAAGTCTGCGGCGTCGGGGCAGGGGCCGCGCTCGCGGCCGAGCGTTTTGGAGGCATCGTCGCACTGGCCGCGGATGTGCTTGAACATCTTCTTGTTCCACACCTTGGCCATCACCGATTCGAGCGGGATGTTGTTCAGCTGCAGGAACGAGTGGAAGCCCATGACGCCGAGGCCGACCGAGCGCTCGCGCATGGCGGCATAGGTGGCGCGGGCGAAGTCGCTGCCGGCGGTATCGATGAAGCTCTGCAGCACGTTGTCGAGGAAGCGCATCACGTCCTCGATGAAGGTCGGATGCTCGTGCCACTCGAGATAGCTCTCGAGATTGAGGGAACTCAGGCAACACACCGCCGTGCGCTGCTTGCCGTGATGGTCGATGCCGGTCGGCAGCGTGATCTCGCTGCAGAGGTTCGAGGTCTTGACCTCGAGGCCGGCCAGCTTGTGATGCTCGGGCCGGGCGTTGTTCACGTGATCGACGAACACCAGGTAAGGTTCGCCGGTCTCGACGCGCGCCGTCAGGATGCGGATCCAGAGGTGGCGGGCCGAGACCTTGCGCTGTACGGCGCCGTCCTTGGGGCTGACCAGCGCCCACTCCTCGTCGTTCTCGACCGCGCGCATGAAGGCGTCGGAGATGAGAAGCCCGTGGTGGAGGTTGAGCGCCTTGCGGTTGGGATCGCCGCCGGTCGGGCGGCGGATCTCGATGAATTCCTCGATCTCGGGATGGTTGACCGGCAGGTAGCAGGCAGCCGAGCCACGGCGCAGCGAGCCCTGGCTGATGGCCAGCGTCAGCGAGTCCATGACGCGGATGAACGGCACCACGCCCGAAGTCTTGCCGTTCATGCCGACCTTTTCGCCGATCGACCGAAGATTGCCCCAGTAGGAGCCGATTCCGCCGCCACGGGCGGCCAGCCAGACGTTCTCGTTCCACAGGCCCACGATGCCTTCGAGCGAGTCGTTGGCTTCGTTCAGGAAGCAGGAGATCGGCAGGCCACGGCTGGTGCCGCCGTTGCTGAGCACGGGCGTGGCCGGCATGAACCAGAGATTGCTGATGTAGTCGTAGATCCGCTGGGCATGGCCGTCGTCGTCGGCATAGGCCGAGGCGACGCGGGCGAACATATCCTGATAGCTTTCGCCGGGCAGGAGGTAGCGGTCGGTGAGGGTGGCTTTGCCGAAGACGGTCAGCCGGGCATCCCGAGAGGAGTCGGTAACAACCCGGGCACCGGTGCGAATTTGAACAACATCAAACACTTGTGGCCCCCATTTTCTTTTTGTCCACAGTTGTGGATAGAACACACTGTGGAAGATACCTACATCTTGGGAGGGTTTTCGCTCCCTCCACTATCCATAGATGATACGGCACCTGCGCCGGCTGTCATCGGCAATTTTTTTCCCGGCTTGTGAATCTCAAGAATGGTCGGTTAACCATTTGGAATGATTATATAAAATAGGCTTTGAAATTTTGTTTTTCTGGCCGTCTGCGAACCTTCGCAGTTGCAGCATTGAATGAGAACAAAACGCGCTTTGCCACGGATTCCGTGGGCTGCAAACAGAAACGCCAGCGAATCGGCTCGACCGCATCGGGGCAGGTCGCAAAACGCGAGATGCGATAGGCACTTCTGGCGTCGCGCGAGATCGTCGTCAGATTGTCACACGGCGGCGTAACATCCGCCGGTCGTCCCGGAGAGGAAACACAAGATATGGCCATTGCACCGGCGCCGCGGCTTTATGGCCTGGATGCCATCTCGGCCGCGGCCCTCAAGGCCGGCGGCGAGCAGGGCGCCCCCTTCGCGCGACGGCTTTTCGAGCGGCTGGCCGACAAGGATCTGGCCGCCGCCCCGGCCGAACAGCGTGCAGGCAGCGCGCTCGCCCTGCTGGCCTTCGCCCGCCGCCGCCTGCCCGGCATCGCCAAGGTCCGGGCCTTCAACCCGACCGAGGAGATGCACGGTTTCGAGAGCAAGCACAGCATCGTCCAGGTCGTGAACGACGACATGCCGTTCCTGGTCGATTCGATCACCAACGAGTTCAATCGCCGCGAGCTCGGCGTCCATCTGCTGGCCCATCCGGTGCTGACCGTGCGCCGCGACCTCGACGGCGACCTGCTCGACTTCGGCCCGGAGAGGGGCCCCGAGGCCCGCGCCGTATCGGGTGAACGAAGCGGCCGGCCCGAATCGATGATGCACATCGAGATCGACCGCCAGGCCGAACCGGGCGTGCTCGACGAAATCGCCGCGGCGCTGACGCGCGTGCTGGCCGAGGTCCGCCTCGCCGTCGACGACTGGCGGCCGATGCGCCAGGCCTGCCTCGACGCCATCGCCGATCTCGCGCCCAGCCGCGCGCCGCAGCAGGACGAGTACGAGGATTTCCTGCAGTGGCTCGAGGCCGGCAATTTCACCTTCCTCGGCCATCGCCGCTATCGCTATGTCGACGATCCGGCACAGCCGGGCGGCGTGCGCTACGACATCATGCCGGGCTCGGCGCTCGGCATCCTGCGACGCGACGAGGCCCGGCTGTTCGATGCGGGACTGGGCGGCGGCGAGGCCATGGCGCGCTTTGCCCGCGGCACCGACAATATCCTGATCGTGAAAGCCGACCGGCAATCGCTGGTCCATCGCAGCGGTCCGCTCGATTGCGTGATCGTGAAAACCTGCGATGCCGACGGCCGGGTGACCGGCGAGCGGCGCTTCGCCGGCCTGTTCACGTCCGCCGCCTATCACGCGATGGTGGTCGACGTGCCACTGCTGCGCGGCCGGGTCGCGGGCGTGCTGCGCCGCTCCGGCATCGAGGCCGACGGCCACGACGGCAAGACACTGCTGGCGATCCTCGATTCCTACCCGCGCGACGAGCTGTTCCAGATCGACGAGGACACGCTCTACGACCAGGTGCTGGGCATCCTCCAATTGCAGGAGCGGAGGCGCGTAGCGCTGTTCGCCCGCCGCGACGCCGTCGGCCGCTTCGCCTCCAACCTGGTGTTCGCCCCGCGCGAGCGCTTCGATGCAGCACTCAGCGAGCGGATCACCGCGATCCTGGAGCAGGCCTGGGACGGCAAGGTGACCAATGTCGTGGGCGCGGCCAGCAGCGATCAGGCGCTGGCCCAGGCGCTCTATACGGTGAAGCTCCGCCGGCCCGATGCGCCGACGCCGGATCTCGCCGCCCTCGAACAGGCCTTGGCCGAGGCGGCCACGTCCTGGAACGACCGGCTGCGCACCGCACTGCAGGCCAAGTTCGGCGAAGCCGAGGGACGCGCCGCAGCACGGCGCTGGCGCGAGTGGTTCCCGCCGGTCTATCGCGAGGTCTTCGACGCCGCGCAGGCCGTGACCGATATCGAGCTGTTGCAGAAAATGCTGGGCGGCACGGATTTCGGCGTACAGGTCGGCCGCCGGGCGGGACTGCCGGCGCATCGCTTCGCCATCCGCCTGTTTCACCCGCGCAAGCCCATCGCGCTGTCCGACATCCTGCCGCTGGCTGAAAACCTCGGCCTGCGCGTCATCAGCGAAGCGCCGTTCCTGCTGCACGCGGCGAATGGCGACAAAGGCAATGGCAACGAGAGCAACGGCGGCGTGGCGATGCAGGTGCTGCGCGTGGAGACGGCCGACGCCTCGGCCGTCGATCTCGCTTCCGTCGGACCGCGCTTCATCGAGGCGATGGAAAGACTGCGGTCGGGTGCCCTGGAAAACGACGGGCTCAATCGCCTGGTGCTGGGCGCCGGCCTCGCCTGGCGCGAGGTGGCGCTGCTGCGCACCTACACCAAGTATCTGCGGCAGGCCGGCGTGGCCTTCAGCCAGGACTATATGGAGCGCACGCTGGCGACCTATCCCGTCATCGCCCGCGGCCTGGTCGATCTCTTCCTCGCCCGCTTCGATCCGGCGCTGGGCGAGGCAGGGTCGGACGCCCGCAAGAGTCGCGGCGCGAAGATCGAGGCAGCGCTTGTCACCGCGCTAGAAGGCGTCACAACGCTCGACGAAGATCGCATCCTTCGGCGCTTCCTCAATGCCGTCGGCAGCACGCTCCGCACCAACTTCTGGCAGGCCTCAGTCGACGGGGCGGCCGAAGGTGCCGCGAAGGAGTGGATCTCGATCAAGATCGACAGCCGGGCGATCGACGACTTGCCGGCGCCGCGGCCACTGGTCGAGATCTTCGTCTACAGCCCGCGCATGGAAGGCATTCATCTGCGCGGCGGCCGGGTGGCGCGCGGCGGCATCCGCTGGTCCGACCGGCGCGAGGACTTCCGCACCGAGGTCCTGAGCCTGATGAAGACCCAGATGGTGAAGAACGCCGTCATCGTGCCGGTGGGCTCCAAGGGCGGCTTCTACGTCAAGCAGCCTCCTGTTGGCGGAACACGCGAACAGGTCCAAGCCGAAGGCATCGCCTGCTATCAGACGCTGATCCGCGGCCTGCTCGACCTCACCGACAATTACACCGCGGATGGCATCGCGCCGCCGGCCAATGTCGTGCGCCATGACGGCGACGATCCATACTTGGTAGTCGCGGCCGACAAGGGCACGGCGACCTTCTCCGACATCGCCAATGCGCTGGCCGCCGACTACGGCTTCTGGCTGGACGATGCTTTCGCGTCGGGCGGCTCGGCCGGCTACGACCACAAGAAGATGGGCATCACGGCACGCGGTGCGTGGGAATCGGTCAAACGCCACTTCCGCGAGCTCGGACAGGACATCCAGTCGACGCCCTTCACGGTGGCGGGCGTGGGCGACATGTCGGGCGACGTGTTCGGCAACGGCATGTTGCTGTCGCACCATATCAAGCTGGTCGCGGCCTTCGACCACCGCCACATCTTCATCGATCCCGCGCCCGATCCTGGAGCGAGCTGGGCCGAGCGCAAGCGGCTGTTCGACCTGCCGCGCTCGTCGTGGATGGACTACGACAAGGCGCTGCTGTCGGCCGGCGGCGGGATCTACGACCGCGCCGCCAAGTCGATCGCGCTCTCGGCCGAGGCGCGCAGCGTGCTGGGCATCGAGGCGCCCACGATCGCGCCGGTCGAGCTGATGCGCGCCATCCTCGCGGCGCCGGTCGATCTGCTCTATTTCGGCGGCATCGGCACCTACGTAAAGGCCTCCAGCGAAAGCCACGCCGACGCCGGCGACCGCGCCACCGATGCGTTGCGCATAGATGCCGTACGCCTGCGCGCGCGTGTGATCGGCGAGGGCGCCAACTTAGGCTTCACCCAGCGCGGCCGCGTCGAGGCGGCACTGGCGGGACGCCGGCTCAACACCGACGCGCTCGACAATTCGGCCGGCGTCGACACCTCCGACCACGAAGTGAACATTAAGGTGGCGACCGGCGAGGCAATCGCGCGTGGCCTGTTGGCCCGCGACGACCGCAACGCGCTGCTGTTCTCGATGACCGACGAGGTGGCCGCCCTCGTGCTGCGCCACAATTACCAGCAGAGCCAGGCGATCAGCGTCGCCGAGGCCCAGGCCGGCGAAGCGCACGACCGGCTGGAACGCTTCATGCGCGCGCTCGAGCGCCAGGGCCGGCTCGACCGCGCCGTCGAATTCCTGCCCGACACGACGGCGATGCGCGCGCGCGGCCAGAGCAGGCAGTACCTGACGCGGCCCGAGCTCTCGGTGCTGCTGGCCTACGCCAAGATCGATCTCAACGACGAGATCCTGGCCTCCGACCTGCCCGACGATCCGCTGCTGGAGCCCGAGCTGCTGCGCTATTTCCCGACCGCGCTGCAGGAGAAGTACGAACCGGCGATCCGCGCCCATCGTCTGCGCCGGGAGATCGCGGCCCTGCAGGTTCTGAATTCGCTGATCAATCGCTGCGGTCCGACCTTCGTGCGCGACGTCGGCCAGCGCACCGGCGCACCGGCCGCCGCCATCGCCCGCGCCTTCGCCGTCGTGCGCGATGCCTGGAAACTGCGCGATCTGTGGAGCGACATCGAGGCGCTCGATGGCGCGCTCAAGGCCGAGGCGCAGACGCGGATGCTGGTCGCCTCGCAGCGCTTCCTCACCCGTGCGGTGCAATGGACATTGCGCCGCCTGCCGCAACCGCTCGACACGATGGCGGCGACGGAGCAGCTCGGCGCTGCGGTGGTTGCCCTGGGCGAGCTGCCGCCCGAACTGATCGGCCCCTCGGAGAGCGCCGCGCTCGTCGAGCGTGCCACCGCCTTCGAGGCCATGGGCGCCCCGGCCGGTGTCGCCCGGCGGGCGGCCGCGCTGGAAACGCTGGCGGCGGCGGGCGACCTGATGCTGGCGGCCCGCACCAACGGCTGCAGCATCGCCGAGGCGGCCCGGCTCTACTTCGGCCTCGGCGAGCGGCTGTCCCTCGCCACCCTGGCGACGGCGGCCCAAAACCTGCCGCGCGACGGCCAATGGCCGGCGCAGGCAGCCCTCGCCCTGCAGGACGACCTGGCGGCCCTTCACGCGGATTTGCTGGGCTCAGCCTTGCGCGCCGACGACCACGACCCCAAATGCGACGCCGACGCCGCGCTCGCCAAATGGAGCGAGTCGCGCGGGCTGGCGCTGGATCGGGTCGACCGATTGCTGAGGGAGGATTTCGCCGGCACCCTCGATCTCGCCATGCTGTCGGTGGCGACGGCCGAGTTGCGAAGCCTGGTCTAGCGCGCGATCATTTCGCCCAAGGAGCACATCATGAGCAAAGACGCCCCCGTCAAGAAAAGCGATACCGAATGGCGCCAGGAACTCGATCCGCTGCAGCATCACGTGCTGCGCGAGCACGGCACCGAGCGGCCCTTCACCAGCCCGCTGAACAACGAGAAGCGCACCGGCGTCTTCCGTTGCGCCGGCTGCGGCGAGCCGCTGTTCGATTCCGCGACCAAGTATGAAAGCGGATCAGGTTGGCCGTCGTTCTATGCGCCGATGCCCGAGTCGGTCGCCACGACGACCGACAGCAGCCACTTCATGACCCGCACCGAAGTGACCTGCGCCAAGTGCGGCGGTCATCTCGGCCACGTCTTTCCCGACGGGCCGCAGCCGACCGGTGAGCGCTATTGCATGAACGGCGCCGCGCTGAAGTTCGAAGAGAAGAAGTAGCTCGGCCTAGAGTCTTTTCGGTTCATATCGAAGCATATCCAGCGTTAGCGATGTATCGAG
>JAQSDW010000035.1 GCA_029946105.1 Reyranella sp.
TTGCGCGAGCACAGCGGCCAGTGCCACGGCTGCTCCAGATCGTAGATCATGTACCAGGCGAGGCTGGCGGCCTTGTCGTAGGTCTGCGCGTAATCGATGGCTTCCTTTACCGTGAGTTCGGTGCCGTCGCGCATGCGCGTGTAGGAGATGAAGGTTCGCGGGGTGAACTGGAAGCGACCATGATAGGCGCCCCGGCCGCCGTAGATCGGCGAGGCCTGAGGACCCCAGCTGCCGCTCTCGCACATGGCGAGTTGTTGCAGTAGATGCTCCTTGCGCTCGTCGAGCTCCTGCTGGCGAGGATCAGCGGGAGCTACGGCTGCGACTTGCGGCGGCTTTGAAGTGACGCAACCGCCCACGCCCAGCGACGCGGCGAGGAGAAACGGAACGGCAGCGGCTCGGAGGCTGATCACGACTGCTCATTGGTCCCATGAATCGACGGGTGTCGTAAACCCTGCCTCTTTTTCGCACGACACAACATGGGGTATGCCCCAACGCATGATGTGCCAAGGAGTGTAAGTAAGCGAAGATTCAGTCGCTATGCTCAGCCGACCTGACGCGCCTGCCCGGCCCAATACTTCGCGCGCAGCACTTTCTTGTCGACCTTGCCGACGGCGGTGAGCGGCAGACTGTCGACGATCTCGATCTGCTTGGGCGCATGCGGGCCACCCTTGCGATCCTTCACGAGCTGCATCAGCGCCTCGGGCGAAGGCGAGCAGCCGGCTTTGGCGACGATCAGGGCAGCGACAGCCTCGCCCCACTTCTCGTGCGGCACGCCGAACACGGCGGCCATCGCGACGTCGGGATGCGAGGACAGCACGTCTTCCACTTCGCGCGGAAAGATGTTGAAGCCACCGCTCACGATCATGTCCTTCTTGCGATCGACGATATAGAGGTAGCCGCGTTCGTCGGCGCGGGCGACATCACCGGTGTGCAGCCAGCCGCCCTTGAAGGTCTCGGCCGTCTGCTCCGGCCGCTTCCAATACTGTTCCATCGCATGCGGCGCGCGCACGCAGATCTCGCCGGCTTCGCCCGGCTCCACTTCGTTGTTGTCCTCGTCGCGCAGCGTGACGGCGCACGAGGCGATGGGAAAGCCGCAGGAAGCGAACAGTTCGGGTCGCCTGGCATCATGATCGGCCTTGCGCAACACGCTCACCGGATAGCACTCGGTCTGGCCATAGAGCTGGCTGAACACCGGCCCAATGCGCTCCAGCCCCTCGACCAGCCGAGTCGGCGACATCGGCGAGGCGCCGTAAAGGATCAGTTCCAGCGAGGAGAGATCGGTCTTGTCGAGCCTGGGATGGTCGAGCAGCACATAGACCATCGTGGGCACGAGCAGCGTGAAGTTGATCTTCTCGCGCTCCACCGTGGCCAGGAACCTCTCCGGATCGAAGCCCTTCATGAGATGAACGGTGCCGCCCTTCAGCAGCGCCGGCACCACCTTGGTGCCCGCGACATGGGTGATGGGCGCGGCGGCGAGATAGCGCGGCGTCTCGGGGAACTCGAAGTCGGCCGCGACCGCCGTCACCATGGCGGCGGTCGAGCGGTGACGGCGGATCGCGCCCTTGGATTTTCCGGTAGTGCCACCGGTGTAGTTGATGACGGAATAATCGTCCGGCGTCGCGAGGTTGACCGCGCTCGCCTCGCCGATCCGCTCGGCCGCCGCCATGAGGTCGCGGCCGAAGTCCGCCTTGCCCATGGTCAGCACGACCCTCAGCCGATCCGCGGCCTTGGCAGCGATCTCCCCGCCGCGCTCGGCGTGGGTCCGGGCATCGACGATCAGCGCACTGGCCTCGGCATCTTCGATGACTTCGAGATGATCGCCGAGCGCCCCCAGCGGGTGCAGCCAGGTGGTGATCAGACCCAAGCCACCGGCCGCGACACCCGCGCACCAGGTCTCGGCATTGTTGGCGCTCAGGAACGCCACCGTCTGCCCCTTCTTCAGGCCGGCCGCCACCATCGCTGCCTGCAGGCGACCGATCAGCGTCAGCGCCCCGAGGTAGGAGAGGCTGCCGCCGTCCCACACGAAGGCCCGGCGCTCGGGATAGCGCGCCAGCGCGCGCAGGATCATGCTGGTACCGGTCGGGGCCTCGGTGATGGCGTCATGCATCTGATCAGCCCTTCGCGGGATGGACCTTCATCCAGTGCCGCGCGATCTCCTCGCGGGTGGCCACCCAGACCTTGGGCTTGGAGGCGACGTAGTCGAGGAAGCGCGCCAGCGTCGCGGCCCGGCTCGGTCGGCCGGCGAGACGACAGTGGATGCCGATCGACATCATCTTGGGCGCGCGCGAGCCCTCGGCGTAGAGCATGTCGAAGCTGTCCTTCATCGCCTGCAGCCAGCCGTCGCCCGCGGTGAAGCCGGGCGGCACGGCGAACTTCATGTCGTTCACTTCCAGCGTGTAGGGAATGATGAGATGCGGCGTGCGGCCGACCTTCACCCAGTAGGGCAGGTCGTCGTTGTAGGAGTCGCTCGAATAGAGAAAACCGCCATGCTTGATGACGGCCCCGAGCGTGTGCATGCCGAAGCGGCCGGTGTACCAGCCGACCGGCGGCTTGCCGGCGGTGTCCTTGATCGCCTTCACCGCCCTCTTCATATGGTCGAGTTCCTGCTCGAGCGTGAAATCCTTGTAGTTGATCCAGCGCCAGCCGTGGCTCGCCACTTCGTGGCCGCCCTCGGCCATCGCCTTGCCGGCCGCGGGGTTCAACTCGAGTGCCTTGCCGACGGCCCATGAGGTGAAGCGCATGCGGCGTTCGGCGAAGATCCGCAGGATCCGCCAGAAGCCGGCGCGGCTGCCGTACTCGTACATCGACTCGATGCTGAGATCGCGCCCACCCTGGATCGGAGTGCCACCCGGCGTCTCGGAAAGAAAAGTCTCGGAGGCGGGATCGCCGTTCAAGATGTTGTTCTCGCCGCCCTCCTCGTAGTTCAGCACGAAGCTGACGGCGATCCGGGCGTCCCCCGGCCATTGCGGGTCGGGCGTATCGGGGCCGTAGCCGATCAAGTTGCGGTCGAGATAGTCGTGCATGGAACCCCCCGAAAACGGCGACGATTGAAGACCGACTATGGCGCGGCTATAGCTCGCGCGACAAGCTTCGAGGAGAAGAGAAGACATGAGCGTGGGCGGCGTGGGCGACATGAGCGGGGGCGGCGTCGCATCCGCGGTCCGCGAGGATCGTTTGTGGCAACGGCACGCCGATATGGCGAAGCTGGGCGGCACGCCCAAGGGCGGCGTCAACCGCCAGGCGCTGTCGGCCGAGGATGCCGCGGCACGGAATCTGCTCGGCGTCTGGGCCAAGGCCCGCGGCTTTGCCACCTTCACCGACGCCATCGGCAATCTCTTCGTGCGCCGCGAGGGAACGGACGCCAAGGCGCTGCCGGTGCTGAGCGGCTCGCACATGGACAGCCAGCCGACTGGTGGCCGCTTCGACGGCATGTACGGCGTGCTGGCGGCCTTCGAGGCGCTGGAAGCGCTGGAGGATGCCGGCGTGAAGACCCGGCGGCCGGTCATGGCCGTCGCCTGGACCAACGAGGAAGGCTCGCGCTTCCAGCCCGGCGCCATGGGCTCGGCGGTGTTCGCCGGCTACAACAAGCTCGAAGAGATGCTTCAGGCAACGGACTGGAAGGGCGTCGTGCTGAAGGACGCACTGGCCGAGACTCTCAGAGCCGCACCGGCACCGCTGCGCGACGGCCCGCCCGGCTTCCCGCTCGATTTCTACGTCGAGGCTCATATCGAGCAGGGCCCGCGGCTGGAGAATGATAGGAAGACGATCGGTGTCGTCACCGCCATCCAGGGCAGCCGCCGCTATATCGTCGACATCACCGGCGAGGAGGCGCATGCCGGCACGACGCCGCGCGCCGCCCGCAAGGACGCCTTCGCCGCCGCGCTCCGCATCGCGCAGGCGATGTACGAGGCCACGACCGACAAGGACGACACGCTGCGCTTCACCATCGGCCGCGTCGACGTGCTGCCCGGCTCGCCCAACACAGTGCCGGGTCAGGCGGTCTTCACCATCGACATGCGCCATCCCGACGATTCGGTGCTGGAGGGGCATGAGGCGAAGCTGGCGGCGATCGTCGCCGCCCGGGCCGCCCCCTGCTCGGCCGGCATTAAGCGCGTGACGGCCGTGCCGCCGACCATCTTCGATCCCGGCGTGATCGACCTTGTGCGCGCCAAGGCGAATGCCTTGAAGCTCGCCAACATGGACATGCCTTCGGGTGCTGGCCACGACGCCATGCATATTGCCAAGCTTTGCCCCACCGGCATGATCTTCGTTCCCTGCGAGCGCGGCATCAGCCACAACGAGATCGAGAATGCTACGCCCCAGGACCTCGCCGCCGGCGCCCGCGTGCTGGTCGAGGTGCTGGCCGAACTGGCAAACCGCTGAGGAACAATCGGAAATGTCGAAGAAAATGCAGGCCGAACTCACAGCAATCCTCACGGACCTGATCGCGCTGCCGAGCCCCTATCCCCCCGGCACCAGTGTCGAGATCTGCGCCTACGCGGCCAAGCGGCTGAAGAAGGCAGGCTATCAAGTAGAAACCGCGACCAAGACCAAGGGTGTCGACAATGTCGTCGCCCGCCGGAAAGGTAAGACAAAAGGTCCCGTCATCGCTTTCAACGCCCATGTCGATACGGTGGGTGTGGGCGAGCGCGCCAACTGGAAGAGCGATCCCTATAAGGCGCTGGTCAAGGGCGGCCTCGTCTACGGACTCGGCGCCGGTAATTGCAAGGGCAGCATGGCTGTGCAGATCTGGCTCGCCGAGGAGATCGCGCGCCGCGGCGGCCCGGCCAAGGGCGAGCTGATCTTCACCTTCGTGGCGGATGAGGAGAATCTCGGGCCCGACGGCATGGAATTCCTGCGCAAGTCCGGCCGCGTGCGGCCCGACGCGCTGATCCTGGGGGCGCAGACCGAGAACAACCTGATCGTGGCCGAGCGCGGCGTGATGTGGGCCCGCCTCACCACCAAGGGCCGCGCCGCCCACGCCGGCAATCCGGCGGCAGGCGACAATGCCATCCTGCGCATGATGCGCCTCGTGGGCGCGCTCAGCTCCTACTACGACAAGGCGCTGGCGCGGCGCATGTCGGGTGCCATGAAATCGACGGTGAACATCGGCATGTTCCACGGTGGCCACAACACCAACGTCGTGCCGTCGGCCTGCACCGTCGAGATCGACCGCCGGCTGCTGCCGAATGAAAAGGTGAAGGACGCCTTCAAGGAGCTGAAGAGCGTGATCGACGGCGTGCGCGAACCCAAGGGCACCTATGCGGTGGAATTCCTCACCGGCACCAACGGCTTCTTCGCGCCGGAGAATGGCGCTGCCGTCGGCGCCTTCGAGGTGGCTGTAAAGGCGAAGACGGGCCGCAAGGTGAAGTTCCTGAACGCCACAGGCGTGAGCGACGGCCGCTACTACGCCGACGATGGCATAGAAATCATCAATTTCGGCCCAGGCTCCGGTGCCCAGGGCCACGCCGCCAACGAGAGCGTGCCGATCGCCTCGATGGTGGAGTCGGCGCACATCCAGATGGACGTTGTGAAGCGGCTGCTGGGTTAGCCGTTACAGGGAGAATATTATGCCGTTCTACGAAAAAGGCGACGTTCGCATCCACTACGAGGAAGCCGGATCCGGCTTGCCGCTGCTGATCATTCCGGGCGGCGGGCTGAACTCGACGATCGCCGGACTCGACAAGACGCACCCGTTCAGCGCGATGAAGGAATTCAGCGACTCGTTCCGCTGCGTCGTCGCCGACCTGCGCAATGCCAATGGCGGCCAGTCGACGGGGCCGCTCGACATCGAGCGGACATGGGACGCCTTCACCGACGACCATGTCGGCCTGATGGACCATCTCGGCGCCAGGAAGTTCATGGTGCTGGGCTACTGCATCGGCCAGCCGCTGATCTGGAACCTGATCAAGCGCGTGGGCGACCGCGTGGTCGCCGCCGTGCTGACGCAGCCCTCCGGCTTCCGGCCCGAGCTGCCGACGCAGTTCTACGACAACAACATGAAGGGCTGGGGGCCCGAGTTCGCGAAAAAGCGGCCCGAATACACGATGGAACAGGTGAGCCAGTTCCTCACAAACATGTACACCAAGAAGGGCGACTTCGTTTTCACCGTGTCCCGCGACTTCGTGAAAAGCTGCAAGACACCGATCCTGGTCGCGCCCGACGACAGCCCGCCCCATCCCTACAAGGTGGCGATGGAAGTGGCGATGCTGGCCCTCAACGCGCAGGTCACCCTCTATCCGTGGAAGGACACGCCGGACAAGGTCCCTCTGGCGGTCCGCCACATCAGAATGTTCCTGAACGCGAACCGGCCCTGATGCGGCAAGATTGCGTCTTCACCTAG
>JAQSDW010000036.1 GCA_029946105.1 Reyranella sp.
TCGATACATCGCTAACGCTGGATATGCTTCGATATGAACCGAAAAGACTCTAGCGGCGCGATTTGGCTGGCACTTGCCGGGTGAGCCAGCGGCGATACTGGAGGTAGGAAGCGGCAAGGGCGATGCCGAAGCCGCTGAACGAGAGGCAGACCAGGATCAGATAGTAGAACTCGTTCTTGGACATCAGCCGCTCCATTGGAAATGAAGCGAGGATGATCGATCGTTCGACGGCTGCGTTGATCCAGATCAATTTCAGTGAAAATCGCGCGAAGCGATCCTGATTTTCGGCCGGTCGAGCGCGGGTGAAACCGTGCGGCTCGACCGGTGGCGCGTGGCGTTGGCCTCGGGCACGGCTACGCGATGATCGCCCACGCGATTATCGGTCATGCGACGGTCGCCCGGATCGGTGCGGACTTCGTCGCCGCGGCCTGTGGTCAGGTGGAAGGTCTCGTCGATCTCGGCGATGCGGTCGAGATCGGCCGACCAGTCCCAGAGTTGTTCGGCGACGAGATGGATCACGGCATAATCCCCTTCGCCCTCGCGCTGGATCTTCCCACGCACGCCCAGCAGGCGCGAGCCCATGACGATACGGCGGTGCGTCTCGAAGACCTTGGGCCAGACCACGAGATTGGCGATGCCGCTTTCGTCCTCGATGGTGACGAACACCACGCCCGAGGCGGTGCCCGGCCGCTGCCGCACCAGGACCAGGCCGGCGAGGGTGAAGATGTCGCCGCTCTTGCTGTCCTTGAGAACGATCGTGCCGGACACGCCCTTCTGGGTGAGCGCCGGCCGCAGCAGCGCCAGTGGATGGGAGCGCAGCGACATGGAGAAGCTGCCGTAATCATCCACGACCTGTTCGCCCATCGTGAGGGCGGGCAGGGCGACAGCAGGCTCGAGGTCACGCACCTGTGGCTGACCTGGCGGCCTTCCGTCGAGCAGCGGCAACTGCCCATCGGAGAAACCACGTACCGCCCACAGCACATCGCGGCGCGAGAGGCCGAGCGAGGCGAAGGCATCGGCGCGCGCGAGAGCGATGATCTGGCGCTTGGAGAGACTGCTGCGGCGCCACAGGTCGGCCGGATCGCGATAGGGCTCGGTGCGGCGCGCGACCAGGTGATCGACGTCATCTTTGGTGAGGCCTGTGACCTGGCGAAGGCCGAGGCGCAGCGCGCAGCGGTTGCTCTGGCTCGGCTCCAGGGTGCAGTCCCAGTCGCTGGCATTCACGTCAGGCGACCGGACCTCGACACCGTGCTCGCGCGCATCGCGCACGAGTTGGGCCGGCGCATAGAAGCCCATGGGTTGGGAGTTGAGCAGGGCTGCGGCGAAAACCTCGGGGTAGAAGTGTTTTACCCATGCCGAGACGTAAACCAGGATCGCGAAGCTCGCAGCGTGGCTCTCGGGGAAGCCGTAGTCGCCGAACCCCTCGATCTGCTTGAAGCAGCGTTCGGCGAAGTCGCGCTCGTACTTGTTGTTCACCATGCCTTCGATGAAGTCTTCCTTGAGCGTATGCATGGTGCCATTCCGGCGGAAAGTCGCCATCGCGCGGCGCAGTTCATCGGCCTTGGCAGGGCTGAAGTTCGCCGCAACCATGGCGATCTGCATGGCCTGCTCCTGAAACAGCGGCACGCCCATCGTTCGTGACAAAACCCCCTCAAGTTCCGGCTTGGGGTAGTCGACCGTCTCCAGTCCGTTGCGACGGCGCAGATAGGGATGAACCATGCCGCCCTGGATCGGACCGGGCCGCACGATCGCCACTTCGATCACGAGATCGTAGTAGCTCCTGGGCCTGAGGCGCGGCAGCATCGACATCTGCGCCCGGCTCTCGACCTGGAATACGCCGACCGAATCGGCCTTGCACAGCATGTCGTAGACCGCCGGATCGTCGGGTCTCATGTTGAGTTTGGGGTGCTCGTCGTAGTGATTGCGGATCAGGTCGAAGCTCTTGCGCAAGGCCGTCAGCATGCCGAGTGCCAGCACGTCGACCTTGTAGATGCCGAGGATGTCGAGGTCGTCCTTGTCCCACTCGACGACAGTGCGCTTATCCATGGCCGCGTTCTGGATCGGCACCAACTCGTCGAGCCGACCGTCGGTGAGGACGAAGCCGCCGACATGCTGGGAGAGATGGCGCGGGAAACTACAAAGGGTTGCCGACAGTTCGAGTGCCAGCATCAGGTGAGAATCGCTGGGATCAAGCCCGGCTTCACGTATATGGTTGAGTTTGACGCCGCTCGATCCGATGCCCCACACCGTGTCGGCCATCACGCCCACGGTGTCGGAGGAGAGACCCATGGCTTTGCCGACATCGCGAATGGCGCTGCGGCTTCGGTAGGCGATCACCGTCGCAGCCAGGGCGGCGCGTGAACGACCCTTCTTGCCGTAGATCCACTGGATCACCTCCTCGCGCCGCTGGTGTTCGAAATCGACGTCGATGTCGGGCGGCTCGTCGCGCGCGTTGGAGAGGAAGCGTTCGAACAGCAGTTTGACTTCGCTGGGATTGACCTCGGTGATGCCAAGGCAGTAGCAGACGGCGGAATTGGCGGCCGAGCCGCGGCCCTGGCAAAGGATGTCCTGGCTGCGGGCAAACTCGACGATCTCGTGCACGGTCAGGAAGTAGGGCGCGATCTTCTTCTTTTCGATCAGCGCGAACTCGTGCTGGAGTGTGATGGCCACATCCTGCGGGATGCCTTCGGGATAGCGCCTGGCGGCCCCGATCCACGTGAGGCGGACAAGCCTCTCCTGTGGGGTCTCGCCCCCTTCGTACTCGACCGGATACTGATAGGTGAGTTGCCTGAGCGAGAAATCGCGGCAGCGCTCGACGATTTCCTGTGTGGCTGCAATGGCACGCGGATGGCGGCGGAACAGGCGTGCCATCTCCTGCGGCTCCTTGAGATGGCGCTCGGCGCTGGCGAAGCGGCGGAAGCCCAGTTCGTCGACAGTGCAGCCGAGCCGGATGGCGGTCACCACGTCCTGCAGCGCCCGCCGCTCAGGCTCGTGGTAGTGCACGTCGTTGGTGGCGACGAACCCGACCTTCATTTCCGCGGCGAGATTGTCGAGCTGGGCGAGGCGGCGCGCGTCGTCGCCACGGAACAGCATGGTGCCGGCGAGATAACAGCGGTCGCCGAACAGGCGGGCGAGTGCGTACAGCCGCTCGCGGAAAGCGGGATCATCGGGCCGGCGTGGCGGCAGGACGATGGCCAGGAGGCCTTCGGAATAAGCCGCAAGATCGTCGAAAGTGAGATCACACTGACCTTTGACGGCGTCCTTGTTTCCGACGCTCAACAGGCGGGAGAGGCGCTTGTAGGCTTCAAGGTCTGTGGGATAGACGAGCAGCGAGTAGCCATCGCGCGTCTCGAGGTGGCAGCCGACCAGCAATTTGATCTTGTCGGGATCGTCTTTCTTCTTGCCGAGCGTCGCTGCAAAGGCGCGCACGACCCCGGCCAGAGTGTTGCGGTCGGTGATGCCGATGGCGGTGTGACCGAGTTCGATCGCCCGCTCCATCAGCTCGCGCGGATGCGAGCCGCTGCGCAGGAAGCTGTAGTTGGTCGTGACCTGGAGCTCGGCGTAGTCCATCGCGTCACGCGGCAAGCTCGTGCACGCGGGCGAGCGGCACACCGCGCAGCGCAATGCCCTCGGCCCGCAATGCCTGCAGGAAGGTCTCGTCGGCGCTGACCAGCGGGGCAGAGGCCGCCTCCGCGCAAGCGGCATAGAAGCATTCGTGCACCGGCCAGCCGCATTGCATCGCGAGCGCAAAGGCGCGGTTGCGCAGCCGGGGCGATTCGACGAAGGCCGAGATAAAGGACGGCAGGGCGATGTTGCGGACGATGGGCTCGGCCTGCTCGGCCGCGATCTCGCCACTCGCCACCTTCTTCCAGGCGAGGTCGGCCACGCCCGCGATCAGGATGTCGGGGGCGATCAGCTCGTGGTGATTGACCAGCAGCGAGCGCGCCTGCGGACGCAACGGTTCCTCGACGAACCATTTGATGGCGACGCCCGGGTCGACGACCACGATCATTGGCTCGCCGGAGTCATGGCGGCGATGCGGTCGGCCTCGGCCAGCGCATCGAGGACCAGCGGCTGGCGTGAGGTATGGGTCAGCAGATCGCGCAGGTCGGCCTCGAGCGACCGTCCCTTGGTCCGCGCGCGCGCCTTCAGGCGCTCGATGATCCTGTCATCGAGGCCGCGAATGGTCAGGGTGTTCTTGGGTTTCTTCATCTTTTCCGCCGTTCATTTTTCTTAGGCGCAGAAGCCGTGGAGGAACCATCGCGCCGTCGGCTGGCCGTTGGCCGCGAGCTTGTAAGGCCCGTCGCGGAACAGCCAGAAGCGGCCGCCGTCATCGTCCTCGACGCGGTAATAGTCGCGCACCGGCGGTAGCGTGCCGGCGGGAGGCCGGCTGCCGTCGGGCCGCGGCCGCCACCATTCGTCGGCGATCCGCTCCGGCCCGTCGGCGCGCACGATGCGATGGGCGTGGCGGCGCCAGTGAAAGACCGAGGGCGGATCGTCGGGCACGAAGGCGGTGACCTCGACCGGCTCGGGCCGCTGCAGGAGGCGCGTCGGCCGCGCGCCCTTGAGGTTGGCCAGGCGCTGCCAGGCGCCGTCGGTGGCAGGCCTGGACGAGACGGCTACCGCGACCTGCACGCGTTCGGGCAGATGGCTGTCGCGCGGCAACAGCCGCACCACGTTCTCAGCCCCCAGCCGCAATGCCAGCCGGTCGGCGAGGTCGATTGTGCCGTCCTCGCCCAGCGAGAACGCGAGCGCTCCTGCTTCGGGCAGCACGTCCTGCGCACCGCTCCAGGCCTCGACTTCGGGGGCGGCCAGGATCATCAGCTCGACGCCGAAGCCGGGATCGAGTTCGCTCAGCTTCTCCTCGAACAGCTTCATCAGCTTGGGATTGTCGCGGTTGGGCCGGCTGGTACCGATCGCGGTGCGATCGACCGAGCCATCGACGCGATAGAGCGCGATCTCGAGCTTGCGCGCGCCCACGCCTGCCTGCTCGAATTGCCGGCAGAGGGCGGCCAGCAGGCGGCTGGTGGCGGCGGCGATGTCCTCGGGCCGGCCGATCGGTTCGACGAAACCCAACCGTGTACGGAAGGCGGGCACGGCCCGGCGCGGCTCGAGCACTTCGTCGCGTGCGCCCAACGCCTGGTCGAGGCGGGTGAGCGGCAGGTCGCCAAAGCGCCGGGCGAGCGGGGCGCGCGGCAGGGGATAGAGATCGCCGATGCGGCGCAGCCCGAGCTTCACGAAGGTTTCCAGGATCGGTGCCTCGAGACGCAGGCCTTCGACCGGCAGCGATGCGAGGGCGTCGCGCTGGCCATGGCGCGGGCAGAAGAGATCGGCCTGGCGCTCGGCGTAGCGTGCCAGCGCCCAGGCAGCGCCCGCGGTGTCGGCCATCGCGGCACGGCAGGCGAAATCGTGACGCGACAGCCGCCCGACTAGGTCGGCCAGCAGCGCGCGTTCGCCCGCTTCGTCACCCGTCTCGCCTTGGCCGAAGAGATGGGTACAGCCGGTGACGTCGAGCAGGAGGCCGGCATCACCGCCGAAGCCGCCGGTGCTGCAGGCCTCCGTTCCTTCCTCGGCCAGCGCGCCGCCCAGCGGGTCGATCGCCACCCACGGCGTGTAGCGGTCGCACCAGTCGGCGATCGTGCCGATCAGGCGCTGATCGGCCTGCGGTTCGCCCGACGTGGTGACGAGGTCGGGCACCAGCGCGCGGGCGTCGGCCAGCCGCATGTGGGGACGAAGGCCCGCGGTGCGGGCATGGGCATTGATCGCGGCGAGGCGCGGACAGCCTTCGCGCCAGACGACGGTGGCGGCCGCTCTAGCCGACCATTCGTTCCTCGAAGAGGCGTTCTTCGAAGAGCGCGCCAGACGATCCGTGGAGAGTTTCGGAAACCATAGCGAGACAACGCGTTTCATCGTTCCACTCCACGAGCCAGGACGGGATATCGGCTGCCGACGGCACGCCGAAGCGGTTGCGCCTGAGGTCGAGGCGCCAGCGCGCGGCGCCGATGTCGTGCAGGCCCGGTGTCGAGCGCGAGGGGGCCGAGGCGATCCGCCAGCGCGTCACGCACACGCTTTGCGGCGGCGCGGGCTGGGGCCGCAGCAGCAGGGCAGGCACGCCGCTCTTCTCGGCAGCGAGCGAGAGGCGACGGCCTGATGTGGCGTCGGCGGCGCGCGTCTCGCCCAGGACGGCGGCGATGCCTGGACAGCGCAGGCCTTCCTCCATCGCCCAGAACACATCCTCGTCGCGCCGTGCCGTGACCACCAGCAGGCGCGCCGGATCGAACCAGGCGGCAAGCGAGGGCGCGTAGGGCGGAGCGTCGAACACGCCCGACGGCCGGCGGCACCACAGCAGTGTGCCGGGCGTGCGCGCCGCGAAGCGGCCCATCAAATGGGCGGCAAAACCCAGGGCCGCGCCATCGTGGGCAGCGACGCGGCCGGAGGGGGAAGGCCCGGCCTCGACCTCGTGTAGCGCCCCCGTCAGCAGCCCGCCTTCGGGCAGCAGGGCATCGATGGCGGGCAGGCCGAGCGGCACGGCGGCCTTGCCGGCGCGCTGGATACTGTGGGCGCGCTCCAGCCGGCGGACCTTTTCGCGCAGGCTTGTCGATACGGGCGCCGTTGCATCGTTGGCGGGGGCATCGTTGGCGGGAGCGGCCCGGGTGGCACCGCGGGTGATGGCTCTGGTGATGGGGGGAGGAGCAAAAGCACTCGGGGAAATGACCGGCATCGCCCCCTCGGGGTTGGATGGTTGGGGATAGTTTGTTCTGTTTTTGTTCTATTTAGATTCGCGAGGAGAGTCAACGGGAGTCCGTGCTGGCACAGCGCCTGCTTTCTGGACGAAGCTGCCGTCCTGACCCGGAGGCCGAATGACCCTTCGTTATTCCATCGTTGCCCTGTTCGCCGCGGCCCTTGCCCTGCTGGCCGGCCCCGCCTGGGCGCGCTGTTCGCAGAACCTGGTCCAGTTCGGATCAGGAATGCAGGTGGCATCGCTCGATGGCTTCCGGCTGGCGGCCGACACCTCGCCCAACCGCGTGCTCGTCACCTTCGTCGGCCATGCCAGCTTCCAGATCGACACGCCGCAGGGCGTGCGCGCCATCACCGACTACAACGGCGTCAACGGCTTTGGGCGCAAGCCCGACATCGTCACCATGAACAACGCCCACGACACGCATTTCACCGACATGCCGGAAGAGGGCATCACCTACGTGCTGCGCGGCTGGCCGAGCCAGCCCGGCGAGACCGAGGCCAAGCATGAGGTTACGCTGAAGGACATGAAGGTGTGGAACGTGCCGACCAACGCCCGCGACTGGGGCGGCGGCCGCGCGCGCATCAACGGCAACTCGATTTTCATCTACGCCGTGGGCGACCTCTGCATCGCCCATCTCGGCCATCTGCATCACCGCCTGACCAGGGAACATCTCGAGGAACTCGGCCGCATCGACGTGCTGATGGTGCCGATCGACGGCTCCTACACCATGGGCATGCCGCTGATGGTCGACGTGATCCGCCAGATCCAGCCCCGCGTCGTACTGCCCATGCACTACTGGGGCCGCAGCCAGCTCGAGCGCTTCGAAGGGCTGATGGCCACGCTCGACGCCGACTTCGTCTGGCCCGACCGCCGCTCGATCGAGATCATCAAAGAGCAGCTGCCGGAGAAGCTGACGGTGATCGCCGTCGGCGGCGAGGGCGGCGGCTGAGAAGCCACCTGGGGCGGCTCAAGTCCTCCCCGAATTCCACCGTAGAAATTCGGCTCTCCGCACGCCGGAAAGCCAATAACGGCGGGCTTTTCGCCCGCTATTTGTGGAACCTGAATGTAACGCGTGTTGTCCGCAATGGTGTCCGAGACTCGCGGATAAGCCTTGCTCGATGGGCTTTTCTCGACTTCCGCGACTTCTTCGTTTGCACGGACCCCGGCACGCCTGTTTCCCAAGCGTCGTTAAGTGTCTGTTCGCACGTTGTTATTTGGCGTGTCGTTGAGACGGGGTTGTTCTTGGGATTGTCCACGGGTCAGGACCCGTGGCGGCTGCACCAAGCCATGAGGCGAACCCGCGGGCGTGCCGCGGGAGGTCGTGCCGAAATTGGAAAGGGCCGACGCAGTCCAAGCGCCAACCTATCAAAATTAATAGCAGATTCCTGCTGAATCTGCAAGTATTTCTGCCGATTGCCGGGGTATGTACCAGGCGAGTGTACAATTGTTGAAGAGGCAAAGCGATGACTGACGATCTATTCAAAGGCCTGAAAGTCATCGATTGCGCGAGCTGGATTGCCGGACCGGCGGCGGCGACGATCCTCTCGGACTTCGGCGCCGACGTGATCAAGATCGAGCCGCCGGGCGCCGGCGACCCTTGGCGGGCGTCGACACCCGTTCCCGGCAAGACCACCGACTACTGGTGGCAGCTCACCTCCCGCAACAAGCGCAGCCTGGCCATCGACCTCAAGCATCCCGAGGGACTGGCCGTGCTCTACCGGCTGATCGCCTCGACCGATGTTTTCATCACCAACTTCCCCTTGCCGGTGCGCGAGCGTCTGAAGATCGCGGCGGCTGATCTCCAGGCCATAAATCCGCGGCTCATCTACGGCTCGATGACGGCCTACGGCGAGGTCGGGGCGGAGTCGGCCCGGACCGGCTTCGACGCCACGGCCTATTGGGCGCGCTCGGGCCTGATGGACATGGTGCGGGCCAGCGCCGACACCGAGCCGGCGCGGTCCACCCCGGGTCTGGGCGATCAGCCGACCGCGACTGCCCTCTATGCAGCGATCGTCACGGCCCTCTATCGCCGCGAGAGAACCGGACAGGGCGGCATTGCGCAGACCTCTCTTCTCCAGAACGGCCTTTGGGCAGGCGGCTGCTTTGTGCAGAACCGGTTGTTCGGCGAGCATGTCGTGCCGCGGCCGCCCAGGACCCAGGCGCCGAACGCGCTTGCCAATCACTATCGCTGCCGCGACGGCCGCTGGTTCCTGATGGCGCTGCACAACGAGCTACGGCAGCTGGCGAGCTTCCTGGAGGCCATTGACGCGCGCCACCTCAGCGACGACCCGCGCTTTGCGACAAATTTGGCGCGGCGCGAGAACGCCGTCGCGCTCACTGCGATCCTGGATGATGTCTTCGCGAAACGCGACCTTGCGGACTGGCGTCCGATTCTTGAAGGGGCAGGCGTGACCTTTGGTGCCGTCTTCTCGGTCAACGAAGCGGCCGACGACGAGCAGTCCCGCGAAATCGGCGCTCTCGTGCCTTTCGCCGACGGCAAAGGCCTTACCGTGTCGAGCCCCTTCCACATCGATGGCGCCACCAAGATCGCCCCCGGCCGCGCCCCTGCCGTCGGTCAGCATTCGGAGATGGTGCTGCGCGAAGCGGGATACTCGGCCGACGAGATTGCGCAGCTGAAAGGGCTTGGCATTCTCGGGTAGATCGCCCGCCGGCCTAAGGCTGCTGCAGCACTTCCCTGTTGATCACGGCATCGCGATCGAACTGGCCGGCCAGGAATTCGAGGACGTTGCCGGCGGAGTCCCATGCCATCCGGCGCAAGCCCTCGGCGGTGCTGGCCGCCACGTGCGGCGTGACGACGAGGTTGTCGAGCGCCAGCATGGAGATGGGCTTCGTCAAGGGTTCGACGCTCAGCACGTCGAGGCCCGCCGCCGCCAGATGGCCTGACCGCAGGGCCGCTTCCAGCGCGTTCTCGTCGATCAACGTTCCGCGTGCGGTATTGATGAGCACGGAGCCGGCCTTCATTCGCGACAGAAAAGCGGCATTCACCATGCCGCGCGTCGTCTCGTTGGCGGGGGCGTGAATGGTCACGATGTCGGCGGTCGCGAGCCCGCTGTCGCGGTCGACCGCGGCTTCGTATCCGGCGCCCCGGATCGTGCCCGCGGGCATGTAAGGATCGTGAATCGCCACGCGCATGCCAAAGGCCGCACTGAGGCGCGCCACCCTTGTGCCGATCCGGCCAAAGCCGATGACCAAGACCTGTCGTCCGCCCAGTTCGAACGTGCTGGATTGGCCCCGTGCGCGCCATTCTCCCCGGCGCACCGCGGCGGCGACCTGCACGGTGTTGCGCGAGAGAGTGAGCATCAGCATCAACGCATGCTCCGCCACCGATGCCGCGTTCGCCTCGGGCGTGATCATCAGCGCGATGCCACGCCTCGTCAGGACCGGCACATCGACCAGGTCGTAGCCGACGCCATGCCGGCAAACCACGCGTAGCCTTTCGGCATGCATGAGCAACGCCTCGTCCACCGGCGTTCCCCGCACGATCAGGCCATCTGCCAGCCGCAGCCGCTCGGCAAGCGGCTTGTTGGCGGCGTTTCCCGGGTGGTCGACCGTGACGCCGGGCGTCTTCAACAGGCGCTCGATGCCCTCTGGATGAATTGGATCGGCGACGACGATATGCGGCATGAACTAATTCATTCGACCTTGAGATTCAGGTCCTTGACGATGGTTTTCCATACCTGGAATTGATCCTTCTGGTACTGCACCGCCTGCTGGCGCGTCGATGGCATCGGCACGATGCCGCTCTGCAGCAGCTTCGACTTCACCGGCTCCGACTCCAGGATCCTGACCAGTTCCTTGTTCAGCCGGTCGAGGATCTCGTCGGGCGTATTTGCCGGCGCGACGGCGGCCCACCACCCTCCCATGTCAGGGGGTGTCGGCAGGCCGGCTTCCGCGAACGTCGGCACTTCGGGCAACAGCGGATGACGTTGTGCCGTTGGCATGCCGACCGCCCGAATCTTGCCGGCCCGGATCATGCTCTGCGACGTGGGCACATCGGCGACCATCATCTGAACGTGTCCGCTGATCAAGTCCGCCAATGCCGGTGGCGTCGACTTGTAGGGCACGTGCGTCGCGTTGAGCTGATAGGCGTTCATCATCTGGCCGCCGTAGGCGATGCCACCTGTGTTGCCGCTCGCGTAATTGTACTTTCCGGGATTGGCTTTGATCAACTTGATGAGTTCGGGAGCGGTCCTGGCGTCGACATCGATGTTGACGACCCAGACATAGGAGACCGACGCCACGAGCGAGATATAGCTCAGATCCTTGGCCGGATCGTAACGGACTCCGCTGGTCAACCCGGCGGGGCTTGCGACGAGGCCGGAATTGGTGAGGAGCCCGAGCGTGTATCCGTCCGGCGCCGCCGCCACGACGAACTCGGTGCCCAGCGTCGTGTTGTTCCCGGGCTTGTTCTCCACGATGATCGGCTGGCCCAGTGCCTGGGACAGCGGCTCGCTGAGAATGCGAGCAAGGATATCGCTCGCGGAACCGGCGCCGAAAGGCACGATGAGCCGTATCGGCTTGTTCGGATAGGGTTGCGCCGTCGCGGGCACGGCGGCCAGGAGGCCGGCGGCGGCAGCAAGGCCGGCGATCCATCGGAAAATCTTCATGCGGTTCCTCCTTTTTGTCGAGATGGCGTGGTCGTCTTTGCGCGACCCAATGTGTTTATAGTTCGCTCAAGCCAAGTGGCTCACGGCTTGAAGCCGAGTTCGCGGACGATGATGTTCTTCTGGATCTCGCTGGTGCCTTCGCCGATCACGTAGACCAGCGCGTCGCGATGGATGCGGCCCACCGGATATTCGCGCATGATCCCGGCGCCGCCGTGAATTCTGATCGCCTGTTCGCTGACGGCCACGGCGGTCTCGCTCGCGATCAGCTTCACGCGCGCGGCGGTCGCCACATCCAGCGTGTTCTGGTCGACGCGCCAGGCCCCATAATAGACGAGCCATTTGGCCGCTTCGATCTGGGCCGACATCTCTGCGAGCTTGTGGCCGATTGCCTGATAGTCGCCGATGCGCTTGTTCGCGACCACGCGCTCCCGCGCGTACGCCGTGGCGGCATCGAAGGCAGCCCGCGCCATACCGAGTGCATTCGCGGCGACCCCGACGCGGTTTTCGCTGAGCGACTCCAGGATCACCGGGTAAGTGCCCAGGCGCCCGCCGAGAACACATTCGTCCGGGACGAATACGTCCTCCATGTAGATCAGGCCGGTTTCGGACGCGCGGATACCTTCCTTTCGCAACTTGTCGATGCGCATGCCCTTGGCCGGAAGCTCGACGATGAACAGGCTGATGGCGTCGCCCGTCAGTTCGGGCGCGGTGCGGGCGGCGACGAGCAGGAAGTCGGCGATCGGCGCATTCGTGATGTAGAGCTTGCTGCCATTGAGATGCCAGCCGCCTGCCGTGCGTTCGGCGCGGGTTTTTAGGCCACGGATATTCGAGCCGCCGTCGGGTTCGCTGAGGGCGAAGCCTGCGATCTTCTTTCCTTGCACCGCAGGGAGAAAGAAACGCCGGCGCTGTTCATCCGTGCCGGCCTTCCAGATTGGCCAGATCCCGAGATGACTGTGTGCCGACCAACTCGACGCAAATCCCTGGCTCATGTAGCTCAGCTCTTCGCGCACGATACAGTCGCTGACCTTGTCGAGACCGCTGCCGCCATCGCTTTCGGGGTAGCGAACGCCAAGCAAGCCTAGCTCACCCCAGCGCTGGAACACCTGGCGCGGGAGGACTTCGTTCTCCTCCGCCGCCATGACCAACTGCTGATGCTCCGACTGGCACAGGCGTTTGACAGTATCGCGCACGGCGATGTGCTGTTCCGAGAAGGAGAAGTCCATTCAGCAGCCACTCTCTAAAGCGGAGACGCTTTTACGATTTGAGTACTGACGATATTCGAAGTTGAGGTCGCGTGCGAGAGAATGCCGCGGTTTCGCCACTCGGATGCTACGGAGGATTGCCTCGATATGGCGTGTGTCGCCCATCTTCGCACGCTACGAGAGGTCGAATCCTTCGTAGCCCCGCGCCGCAACCTCTTGGCAAATTTCCCGATACCGGACCATTCCTCCGGCATAAGGCATGAACACGCTGGGTTTGCCGGGAATGTTTGCGCCCAGGTACCAGGAATGCTTCGCTTGCGGCAGCAGCGTCCTGTTGGCGACCTCGTTGACCTCCGCCACCCATTTTTCAACCGAGTCGGGCTTGGCCTCGATGCGCTCCATACCCTTCGTTCGCATATAGTCGATGCAGTTCGTGATCCAATCCGCGTGTTGCTCGATCGCCACCGGCATGTTGCACAGCACGGATGGGCTCCCTGGACCGGTGATGGTGAACAGGTTCGGGAATCCGGCGATCTGCAGGCCGAGGTAGTTGCGCGGCCCGGTTTCCCAAACATCCTTCAAGGCCAGGCCGTCGCGCCCACGGATATCCATCCGCAGCATGGGACCCGTCATGGCGTCGAAGCCGGTCGCGAAGACGATGATATCCAGCGGGTACTCGGCCTCGGCAGTGCGGACTCCCGCCGGCGTGATGGCCTGGATCGGCGCCGTTTTCACGTCCACGAGCGTGACGTTGGGTCGATTGTAGGTCTCGAAGTAATCGGTATCGATCGGCGGGCGTTTTGCCGCGTAGGGGTGATCGATGTCCGACAGCAGCGCCGCGGTTCGTGGGTCCTTCACGATGGTGCGAATCTTGCGCTTGATGAAATTGGCAGCCGTGTCGTTGGCCGCTTTATCGACCAACATGTCCTGGAATGTCGCCCGGAACTGCAAACCGCCGCGTTCCCAGGCTGCTTCATAGATCTTCTCGCGCTCCTCCGCCGAGGTTTCGACGGCCTTGCGGTCTTCGATCCTGAAGCCCATGCCATTCAGCGTTTCGTGAGTCGTTACCCTGATGTCTTCCGCATGTCGCTTTACGTATTGTTTGAACTCCGGCTTGAGCGGCACGTTCCGCGCCGGGACCGAGTAGTTGGCGGTACGCTGAAACACCGTCAGGTGCTTGGCTTGTGCCGCTATTACGGGCGCAGCCTGAATGCCGGTCGAGCCGGTGCCAATCATGCCGACGCGCTTGCCGGTGAAGTCCACCCCCTCATGTGGCCACTCGCCCGTGTGATACCAGTCTCCCTTGAAATCATTCAGGCCAGGAAAGTTCGGCACGTTCGCCGTCGACAGACAGCCCACCGCGGTGACGAGGAATTTTACGACATAGGTTTCGCCTTGCTCCGTCCGAACGCGCCAGCGGTTCGCCGCTTCATCGTAATGCGCCGACGTGACCCTGGTGTTGAATTGAATGTCCCGCTTCAGGTCGAATTTGTCCGCGGCGAAATTCAGATAGCGCATGATCTCCGCCTGGCCCGGATAGCGTTCGGACCATTCCCATTCGCGCATCAGTTCGGGGGAGAAGGTGTACCAATACACATGGCTTTCAGAATCGCACCGCGCGCCGGGATAGCGGTTCCAGTACCACGTGCCACCCACGCCGCCGCCGGCCTCCAACGCCTTCACCTTCAGGCCGAGCCGGTCGCGCAAGCAAAGCAGCTGGTAGAGGCCCGCGAAACCCGCTCCGATCACCAGAGCGTCAAGTTCGGTAACGTCGCCAGCCGAGGCGCTCGGGAGATCTCGCGGTGCATTCGTCATGACTATCCCAATTCCTTTCGAACTCACGCCATTGGCGTCGAAGACATCACTTAACCTGTTGCGTAGAGATGACGGCGCAGGAAATCGGGATCGGGATCGAAGCCCAATCCCGGGCCGGTCGGCACGTCGAGCGACTTCTTCCAGCGCGTGAGGCCGATGCCGTAGGGATCCATCGAGTCATCAGCCTCGACAGTAGCGAAATAGCCTTCCTCCTCGGTGATGGCCAGCATGTGCAGCGAGGCAAGTGCTGCCGGTCCGACGAACGGCGTGTGCGGCGCCGCCGTCTTCTTCGCCGCCGCGAGCATGGCGAGCGTACGCTTGGCTTCGGAGAGGCCCCCCAGCATGCAGACATCGGGCTGCAGCACGCCGATAGCCGGCGTCTTGCTATAGACCGCCATCTGCTCGGCCGAACCGAAATCGGCGCCCATGCCGATCACGATCCCCGGCAAAGCCGGACAATCGAGGAGATCCTCGGGCGGCCAGAACGGATCTTCGAACCATAGAAGGCCGAGCGCTGCCCAGCGCTTCGCGTCGCGCCTGATATCGGCCAGGGTATGCGCGTTGTTGCTGTCGGCGACATAGGGCGTTGCGGACGGAATCGCGCGACGCACCTCCTCGATCACCTCGAGGCTCGCCTCATGCACCTTCACGGAGGCAACGCCTGAAGCCAGCGCCTGCTCGACCCGCTGCCGTGCCCGGCCGGGGTGATCGTACTTGTCGAGGCTTGCCATCACCGGCACCTGATTGCGCCGGGCGCCGCCCAGCATCGTGGAGACCGACTGGCCCGACGCCTTGCCGGCGATATCCCACAGCGCGATGTCGACGGCCGCCAGCGCGTTCATCACCGTGCCGGCGCGGCCGAAGCTCGCGAAGCGCTTGCGCGCCGCAAGGCTCAGCGCCTCCTTCTGGTCGACCGACTTGCCGAGATAGTGCGGCGCGATCGCATCGCGGATGGTGGCGAACAGCGCGTTCTGCATCGGCGGGCGCAACGACAGGCATTCGCCATAGCCTACCAGGCCGTCGCGCGTCGTCACGCGACAGAGGGTGAGGCACAAATCGCCGCTCACCTGCGGCGACGGCACGCTGGCCGGCCGCTTCGGTGCCGGAAGCCGAAGCGCGATGGGCTCGATGCGGTCGATGATCATGCGCTGCTCCGGTTATCCGTGCCCAAGCCCCATGCCGCCATCGACCCGCAGGATTTCGCCGGTGATGAACTGCGCCTCGTCGGAGGCCAGGAACAAGGCCGCGTGAGCGGTGTCGTAGCCAGTGCCCATCTTGCGCCGGAGAGGAACCATGGCATCTCGCTCGGCACGAACGGCAGCCGTGGAGCGGCCGGTCGCTCCGGCGATTCCCGATACGGCCATGGGCGTATCCATGAAGCCCATCATGATGGCATTGGCCCTGATGCCGTAGCGGGCGTTGGACTGGGCGACATGCGTTGTCAGGCGGTTCACGGCCGCCTTGGAGATCTCGTATGCCATCTGCGTCGCGCCGCTCATGGCCGCCAGGGAGGAAATGTTGACGATGGCCCCTGCCTCCTGCTCGCGCATCACCGGGATGGCCGCCTTGATGGTCTGCCACATGCCTTTCAGGTTCACGGCGAGGATACGGTCGAAGACCTGTTCCTCGAGGCGGTGAGCCGGCGCATCGCCGCCACCGCCGATGCCGACATTGTTGATGAGGATATCCAGGCGGCCGTAGCGCCTGCGTGCCTCTTCGACGATGCGGACACAATCGGCCGCGATTGTAACGTCGGCAGCCATCGACGACACGGTGGATGTTCCGGGAGCAATCTCGTCGGCCGTCTTCTGCGCACGCTCGGCGATCCTGTCCACGCAGAGAACGGTCGCGCCTTCGCGGGCGAACACCTGGGCAATGGCAGCGCCATTGCCGATCGTTTCGCCCGGGGTCTGTCCGGCACCCACGACGACGGCGACCTTTCCGGCGACACGGTTGGTCATGATCCAATCCCTTGGAAAGGGTGCAGAGCGATGACGCGTCTTCAGGCCGTCTTGGCCTTGAGTTCGTCGAGCTGCGAGCGCACGCCCGCGATCATGCAGGACAGATCGGACGTCACCATCACCATGTCGAAGCCACGCTTCACCGCACCGGCGGCGAACGAAGCGGTGGCGCAATGCATGACGCACTTGATGCCGGCCTTGTGAGCCGCCGCCAGGATCTTGTCGCAAGTAGCCATGTGGAGCGGATCCGGGTTGTCGCCGCGCGGCGGCAGCCCCAGGGCAAACGAGAGATCGGCCGGCCCGATATAGACGGCGTCGAGGCCCGGCGTGGCGCAGATGGCATCGAGATTGGCGAGACCTTCCTTGGTCTCGATCATGGCCATGACGACGATCTCGTCGTTGGCATTGGCCACGTAGTCGGCGCCGCCATAGTGCACGGCGCGCACCGGCCCATTGGAGCGCATGCCGACGGGCGGATAGCGGCATGCAGCCACCGCCATGGCGGCTTCCTTGGCGTTGTTCACCAGCGGCACGATGATGCCATAGGCACCGAGGTCCAGGGCCTTCATGATGGCCGCAGGCTCGTTCCAGGCGACGCGCACGACCGGCACCGTGTCGGTCTGCGAGATCGCCTGCAGCATCGGCGCCACGTCCTTCATTTCAGAAGTGCCGTGCTGCAGGTCGACGCACAAGGCATCGAAACCCTGCCGCGCCATGACTTCCGCGGTCAGCCCATGAGACACGGAGAGCCAGCCCAGCGACACCCATTGTCCGGCATTCCACTTCTGCTTGATCTTGTTCGGTCGCATGGTCGCCCCCTTGTTCATTGATCAATTCTGTAAACCGGATTGGGCCCTATCGAACGATCAATTTCAATGTTCACGAGGCTCGGCGATCAGGGGGATGCAAGCGCCGGGCTCGCTCTGCGATAGCCAAATTCAGCGATGGGCGTTAGCGCAGGGCCGCCAGCTGGCGTTTGGCGGATTTGAGATCCGCTGTATTCGAACCTTCGACGAACCGCTCGAAAATGGGCTGCAGAAGCACCCGCGCGTCTTCGATTTGTCCCCGTGCGGCCAGCAACGCCGCCAGGTCGCTCGCAGTGCGCAGTTCCCAGGCGAGCGCGCCCTGACGGCGGCTGACTTCGAGTGATTGCCGAAAATTCTCTTCTGCTGCGTCGGGGTGGGGCTGTTGCGTCGAGAGCAGAAGGGCACCCTTCACGCGCAGCAATTCCGGCATGTACACAAGGTCTCCCCGTGTCTCAACTTCCCGGGTGGCCGTATCAATAAGCGTGAGGCCATCCGGGGCGAGACCGATCGCCGCCAGACCCTGCGCGAGCGAGATCTCGAACTCCGTCATGAGCAGGCCGTAGTTCATGGCATGAATCCTCTCGAGAGAGGCTTTCAGGCTTTGCACTCCGCCGCGTACATCACCCCGGCGAATAGCCAGTTCACCGCGGCGGGCCCGTCCGAGCACGACCAGCGGTTCAAGCGATTGGGATTCGGCGTGGAAGATGGACGCCGCGATCTGCTCCTCCGCGCTTCGGAGATCGCCGATCCAGAGAAAAACGGACGCCGCCCACGCCAGGACGACGGAGAGCGATTCGGGACGGTCCAAGCGCTCGGCATCCTTCACCGCCTGGTGCGTGCGTTTCGCGGCTTCGTCGGGATGACCCTGCAGCCACAAGGTCCGGGCGAGGGCGATCTCCGCCCGATAGTGGCGATCGTAGCCGAGGTAGATGGTGCTGGCCTGCCGAGTGCGCCCGCGCTGCGCCATCAGGGCATCAAGTTCCACCCGGGCGGCGCTATGATCGCCCGCCATGTGCAGCGACCGACCCAGGATGGAATGGGCCAACGCCATGGCCGCGGGATCCTCGATGGTGCCGGCAATGGCTCGGCACTGCGTTGCATTCTGCATCGCCTGGCCGAATTCACCGCCGCGAAAGTGGAACATGTGACGCAAGCTGCGCAGTCCGATGCGGTTGAGGCCGTCGTCGCGGGCATCGGCAATGGCCACGCTCTTGACCAGGGCCTCGCGCGCCGCCTCGCTCTGGCCGTGCATGTAGAGCGACGCCGTCCCGAGGCAGGCCAGCAGATGCATCTCCTCGCCGACACCGCGGGTTGTATCGTCGAGCCAGAGAAGTGCCCGCTCCGACCAGCGATGACATTCGGGAAGGAGCGACATCGCCAGGAAAACCGGTGCGACGGCGGCGGCGAGCCCGACGCCGACTCTCGTGTTGCCGTTGGTGCCGAAGCACCATTCCAGCGCAGAACGGACATTGTTGAGAGCGGCGAAATGGGCGGACCGCTCGGTCCCGGTCGACAGGCTCGACCATTCGGCCCCGTTCTGCTCCAGCCAGCGCCGGTAGTAGCCGGCATGACGCGCAGTCAGGTCGGCGAGCTCGGCCTGGTCGATGGCGATTTCGAGGGCGTAGGCGCGAGTCGTGTCGAGGAGCCGGTAACGCACCATCGCACCGATGGGGCGGGTCGCGACCATCGATTTGGCCACCAGGCTATCCATGGCGCCGAGCACGACCGATTGATCGAGAGTGGCGCTCGACGCCACTTCCAGCGCGGCATCGAGCGTGAAGTGTCCGACGAAGACGGCGAGCCGGCGAAGCACCAGGCGCTCCAGGTCGGAGAGCAGCCCGTAGCTCCAGTCGAGCGTGGCCTGCAGGGTCTTCTGGCGCGGCGTTGCCATGCGGGGCCCGGCCCAAAGCAGAGTGAGCCGCTGGTCGAGCAGGGCGGCGGTCTGTTGCAGGCCGTAGGACTCGACGCGCCGGGCGGCGAGTTCGATCGCCAGCGCCACGCCGTCGAGCTTGCGGCAGATATCGCCCACGAGGACGGCGTCGGCGTCGCTCATCTGCAGGCGCGCGCCGCTCGCCATGGCGCGCTCGACGAACAGCTGGGTCGCCGGAAAGTTCTGGACGGAAGCCGCCGTGAGCCCTGTATCGTCCGGCGGGCAGGCGAGTGGATCGAGCCGGTAGACATGCTCGTCGTCGACCTGCAGCGCCTCGCGGCTGGTCGCCAGAATGTGGACGCCGGGCGCGGCGGCGAAGATACCCGAGGCGAGTTCCGCCACGGCCTCGATCAGATGCTCGCAGGTATCGAGGATCACAAGGATCCACTTGTCGCGCAGATAGGCGATCAAGCTCGGCGTCGCATCGTCGGACTGCACCGACAGGCCCAGCATGGAGGCTGTCGCCGTGGCCACGAGGTCGGGATCGCTCAGCATGCCGAGGTCGACGAACAGCACGGCGCCAGCGAAGGCTTCCATCAGGTGATGTCCGACCGCGACCGCCACCGTGGTCTTGCCGACGCCGCCCGAGCCCACGATGGAGACGAAGCGCGCCGTGGTCAGTTGGGCTGCCAGCCGGGCAATGTCGTCGTCGCGACCGACCATTCGGCCGAGCCGGCCGGGCAGGTTGGCGTGCGAAAAGCTCGCCGCGGGAGCGGTGCGTTCGCCGCCTCGATCGTGCGCCCGCGAGATCGGTGCCACGAAGCAGTAGCCCCGTCCGGCGAGAGTGGTGATGTAGCGCGCGCCTTCCTTGCCGTCGCCCAGCGCCTTGCGGAGGGCGGCGATGTGAAAGCGCAGGCTGCCTTCCTCGACGACGACGTCAGGCCAGACCTCGGCCATCAGGTCGCGCTTGCTGATGGCCTCGTTCGGCTGCGAGAGCAGCGCGATCAGCGTGTCCAGGGTTCGCGCGCCCAGCACCACCGGGACGCCGTCTTTCAGCAGCAGGCGGCGACCCGGATCCACGCTGAAGGGACCGAACGATACGACGTCTCTGGTTTTTGCCGTCGGCTCGATCACAACGCCTCACAACTCCTAACAGGCGGAAAATAGAGCCTAACGGGCGTTTGCTGCACGCGCCGCGTAAATGTTCGGGCGTCGGAGCGAATTCACCGTCGTTTGATCGATCAGGGAGAAAGACCATGACCGCAGCAATGTCATCGAAGATCGGCTTCGAGGCCTCTGTCGCCAAAGCAATCCACCCCTTCAGTGTGGGTTTTCCGGACGAGGTGCTGCTTGACCTGCGCCGCCGCATCCTCGCCACGCGCTGGCCGGAACGCGAGACCGTCTCGGATTCGTCCCAGGGTGTCCAGCTCGCGACGATCCAGAAGCTCGCGCACTACTGGGCGACGGATTACGACTGGCGCAAGATCGAGGCGAAGCTGAACGCGCTGCCGCAGTTCGTCACCGAGATCGATGGGCTGAACATTCATTTCATCCATGTCCGTTCCAAGCATGAGAATGCGTTGCCGGTCATCATCACGCACGGCTGGCCCGGCTCGATCATCGAGCAGATGAAGATCATCGATCCGCTGACCAACCCCACGGCCCATGGCGGCAACGCCGCGGACGCGTTCGACGTCGTGATCCCGTCGATGCCAGGCTACGGCTTCTCCGGCAAGCCGACCGCGACGGGCTGGGACCCGACCCGCATCGCGCGCGCCTGGGCCGTGCTGATGAAGCGCCTCGGCTACACGAAGTACGTGGCGCAAGGCGGCGACTGGGGCGCGCTTGTCACGGAGCAGCTGGGTGTGCTGGCGCCCCAGGGATTGCTCGGCATCCACACCAACATGCCTTCCGCTGTGCCGGCCGAAATCATGGGGGCGCTTCACACTGGAAAAGGTGCGCCTCAAGGTCTCTCGGCCGACGAAAGCCGCGCATTCGACCGGATCGCCTTCTTTTTCGCCCATGGCCTGTCCTACGCCCAGCAGATGGCGAACCACCCGCAGACTCTCTACGGGATCTCGGATTCACCGGTTGGTCTCGCCGCCTGGTTCATCGACCACGACCTGCTGAGCTACGAACTCATCACGCGCGCCTTCGACGGCCAACGCGAAGGCCTCACGCGGGACGACATTCTCGACAACATCACGATCGCCTGGCTGACCAACACGGGGATCTCCGGCGCGCGCCTCTATCGGGAGAACAAGCTTCCGTTCTTCGCTCCGATGGGCGTCGCCATCCCCGTCGCCATAAGCGCTTTTCCCGACGAGCTTTACCAGGCTCCGCGGAGCTGGGTGGAGCGGGCCTATCCCAAGCTCATCCACTACAACAAGCTCGACAAGGGCGGCCACTTTGCGGCGTTCGAGCAGCCCGCGTTGCTCACCGCCGAGATGCGTGCCGGCTTCCGCACGCTGCGCTGATCGTTCAAGGGAGACCGCCATGGGCGAAACCATGATCCCGGGCGCGAAGCTCCTCTACACCGCCCGGACTCACACCACTGGCGGCCGCGAGAAAGGGTCGTCGCGCAGCAGCGACGGCCGCCTCGACGTCAAGCTGTCGGTGCCCGGCGGACCGGGCACCGGCACCAACCCTGAGCAACTGATGGCGGCGGGCTGGTCGGCCTGCTTCGAAAGCGCCATGGCACTCGAGGCTCGCAAGGCGAAGATCGCGCTGCCGCCGGATCTCGCGGTCGATGCCGAGATCGACCTGAACCTCGGCGTCGACGGCTATTTCCTGCGCGCCCGACTGAACATCAGCCTGCTGGGCCTCGACCGTGCGACGGCCCAGAAGCTGGTCGATGCCGCGCACCAGACCTGCCCGTACTCCAAGGCAGTGCGCGGCAACGTCGACGTCGTCCTCAACCTCGTGTGAACCGGGAAGAAGAACAATGACCATGAAGAGAATGACATCCTTGCTGACGCTGACCGGCGTCGCAGCGTTCGCCATCTTGGGCGGCAGGTCCATCACCGCGCAGGACACCGGCGAGGCCAAGTACAGCTTGAAAGTGCCCGGCGGGCTCGCCTTCTCCGAGTTCAGGGGATACGAGGCCTGGCAGACCGTTTCCATCAGTGTCAGCGAAAAGCTGATGGCTGTGATCCTCGCCAATCCCGTGATGATCGAAGCCTACAAGTCTGGCATTCCCGGCAACGGCAAACCGTTCCCCGATGGCGCCAAGATGGCGAAGATCCATTGGAATCCGAAAAAGCAGGCGAACTTCCCCACGGCGACGGTGCCGGCAAGCCTGAGCGACGTCGATTTCATTGTGAAGGACAGCAAGAGGTTCGCGGACAGCGCCGGATGGGGTTGGGCCGTGTTCAAGTATGACGCTGCGTCCGCTTCGTTCACGCCCGGCACCATGGCCGACATGCCGCCGCAGGGAAACGACGCCAAGTGCGGCCTGGCGTGCCACACGATCGTGAAGACAAGAGATTACGTCTTCACGGAGTACGGCAAGAGGTGAGCCTGTCTTCCCGAACCGACGCGAATACGGAGTCCCCGATGAAAATCCTCATGGTCCTCACGTCCCACGACAAGCTCGGCGACACCGGCCGCAAGACCGGCTTCTGGCTCGAGGAGTTCGTCGCGCCCTACTACACTTTCCTCGACGCCGGGGCGGCGGTCACCGTCGCCTCGCCCAAGGGCGGGCAACCGCCCCTCGACCCGATCAGCGACACGCCGGAGGGCCAGACCGACCTCACGCGGCGTTTCAAGCAGGATCCCGCGGCCCAGGCAGTGCTCGCCAAGACCGTGAAGCTCGCCGACGTCAAAGCCGCCGACTACGACGCGGTCTTCTATCCCGGTGGCCACGGCCCGATGTGGGACCTGGCCGAGGACCCGCATTCGATCGCCCTCATCGAGGCCTTCTACAATGCCGGCAAGCCGGTGGCCGCGGTCTGCCACGCGCCGGGCGTGCTCCATCACGTCAAGTTCCAGGGGCAGCCGATCGTGAAAGGCAAGCGGGTGGCTGGCTTTACCAACAGCGAGGAGGAGGCGGTCCATCTCACCAAGGTCGTGCCTTTCCTCGTGGAAGACGAGCTCAAGCGCCTGGGCGGCCACTATGAGAAGGCGGTGGACTGGGCGAGCTTCGTCATCACCGATGGCAAGCTCGTCACGGGCCAGAACCCGGCATCCTCGAGGGCGGGGGCCGAGGCGCTGCTGAAGCTCCTGGCCTGAGCCCTCCGCGGCCTGAATCGACGGGGCGGGATCAGATCCTGAGGTTCGTCCGCGCCAGATCGACCAGCTCGCCGGCGCGGCCGTCCATCACCGCCTTCAGCGTGAACAGGCCGAAGTGGTAGGCTTGGTCGAGCGTCGCCTTGGGCGGCATGACCAGCTCCTGGCGCGCGCTCACCACGTCGACCAGCACCGGACCCTTGTGCGCCAGCGCCTCACGCAGCACGCCCTCGAGCTTGCTCGGATCCTCGACGCGGAAGCCCTTGATGCCCATCGCCTCGGCCATGGCCGCGAAGTTGGGATTCTTGAGGTCGACGGCGGTGTCGAGGAAGCCGCTCGCCTTCATCTCCAGTTCGACGAAGCCCAGCGTGCCGTTGTTCAGCACCACCACTTTCACCGGCAGGCCGAGCTGGGTGAGGCTGATGAAGTCACCCATCATCATGGCGAAGCCGCCGTCGCCCGACATCGAGATTACCTGGCGGCCCTTGTGCGAGGCCTGGGCGCCGATCGCCTGCGGCATGGCATTGGCCATCGAGGCGTGGTTGAACGAGCCGATCAGCCGCCGCTTGCCGTTCATCTTGAGATAGCGCGCCGCCCACACCGATTGCGTGCCGACGTCGCAGGTGAAGACGGCATCGTCGTCAGCGAGTTCGCTCAACAGGCGGGCGACGTACTGCGGGTGGATCTTGGCGCCACTCGGTCCGCCCTCGGCCAGCTTGTCGAGATCGGTGCGCGCCTTGCGGTAGTGCGCGAGCGCCGCGTCGAGGAAGGCTCGTTCGGTCTTGGGCTTGAGCCGCGGCAGGAGCGCCGCGATCGTGTCGCCGACGTCGCCCACCACGCCGATATCGAGTCGGCAGCGGTTGCCGAGACTCTCGGCGCGGAGGTCGATCTGCGCCACCTTGGCGTGCTCTGGATAGAACTGCCGGTAGGGGAAGTCGGTGCCCAGCAGCAGCAGCGTGTCGCACTCCTTCATCGCTGCATATCCCGAGGCGAAGCCGATCAGGCCGGTCATGCCGACGTCGAACGGATTGTCGTACTCGACATATTCCTTGCCGCGCAGCGAATGCACCATCGGCGCGTTGAGGATGCGCGCGAGCTCGATCACCGCGTCATGGGCGCCAGCGCAGCCCGCACCGCACATCAACGTGACCTTCTGGCCGTCGTTCAGCAGGGCCGCCAGCGCATCGAGGTCCGAATCGGAGGGCCGCACGACCGGCGGCTTGGGCGCGAGCCAGCCGGCCGCCTTGGCGGACGTCGTCTGCAGCGCCACGTCGCCCGGGATCACCACCACCGACACACCGCGCTGGGCCACCGCGATGCGGATCGCCTTGTCGAGGACGCGCGGCATCTGCTCGGGATTGGAGATCGTCTCGACATAGTGCGAGCACTCCGCGAAGAGCTGTTCGGGGTGCGTCTCCTGGAAATAGTGGCCACCGATCTCGTTACTCGGGATGTGCGCGGCGATGGCCAGCACCGGCACGCGGCTGCGATAGCAATCGAACAGGCCGTTGACCAGATGCATGTTGCCGGGACCGCAGCTCCCGGCACAGACGGCGAGCTCACCGGTCAGATGGGCCTCGGCGCCGGCAGCGAACGCGCCGGCTTCCTCGTGGCGCATATGGATCCAGTCGATCTCCTTCATGCGGCGCAGCGAATCGGTGAAGCCGTTCAACGAGTCACCGGCGACGCCGTAGATCCGCTTTACGCCGGCGGCCCGCAGAGTCTCGGCCATCAGATCGGCAATCGTTCGCGCCATGTCGGACTCCGTCACGAGAAATGAAGTTGTTCGCGACTATGCCATGCGATGGCGGCGAAGGGGAAACGCTAGCCGCGACCCTTTTCGAAGCCGGCCAGGAACTGGACGAGGTTGCGGCCGAGGTCGTCGCCGAGATAGCCGCCTTCCTGGACCAGCACCGTCGGCAGGCCGAGCTGCGCGATCTTGGCTGCCATGGCGGCAAAGCCCGCGCCGGTCACTTTCAGGCCCTGCAGCGGATCGCTTTCGCTGGAGTCGAGGCCCAGCGCCACGACCAGCGCGGTCGGCGCGAAGTCGCGGATGCGCGCCAGGGCCTTGTCGCCGGCCGCGAGCCACGGCGCGTCGGTAGATCCCAGTGGCAGCGGCAGGTTGAGGTTGAAACCGTTGCCCGCGCCGCTGCCCCCTTCGTGCGCATGACCCCAGAAGTAGGGGTAGTAGTTGTCCGGGTCGGCGTGGATCGAGACGGTGAGCATGTCGGCGCGCTCGTAGAAGATGCCCTGCGTGCCGTTGCCGTGATGCACGTCGACGTCGAACACCGCGACACGCGCATGCTTCGAACGAAGATGCTGGGCCGCGATCGCGGAATTGTTGAGGAAGCAGAAGCCGCCCGCCATGTCGGCGAAGGCGTGATGACCGGGCGGCCGGCAGAGCGCATAGGCCTCGCGCGTGCCGTCCAGCACTGTTTCGGCCGCCGTGGTTGCGACTTCGGTCGCGGCAAGTGCTGCGTCCCAGGTGTACGGCCCGATCGGGCAGGCCATGTCGGCCTGGTGCCAACCGGCGCGGCCGGCCAGCGCCTTGGGATATGAGGCATGGGCGCGAGCGGGGTGCATGTTGGGCACGACTTCGTCCGAGGCGCCCGGCAGCTTCGCCCATTCGCGCGCGGCGACTTTCAGAAAATCGATATAGTCGGGCGTGTGTACCGCCGCGGCCGGGCCGGGGCCGTAGGCCTTGGGCGCGACGATCTCGTGGCCGGCGCCCTTGGCTGCGGCGAGCAGGCGCGTCGCCCGTTCGGGCTGCTCGGCGCTCCTTTGCTTCACACCGCGGACGATGAATGTCTGCGGATCGTGCTGCGCATGCTTGTCGGAATAGACGATCTTCATGGTGCACCGACAGCCTTCGAGTCGCGGAGGGCTGCGATCTCGGCGTCGCTATAGCCGACATTGCGCATGATCTCGATCGTGTGCTCGCCGACTCTCGGGGCGAGGCGCCTCACTTCCAACGGCGCGTCGGAGAGTTTTATGGGGTTGGCCGCAGCCTTCACCGGGCCGAGGCCGGGATAGTCGTATTCGATGATGCTGCCGCGCGCCTTCGTGTGCTCGTTCTCTATCATGTCGCTCACCTTCTGGACGGCCGAGCACGGCATGCCGGCAGGCAGCAGCACGTCCAACAGCGCCTCGCAGCTATGCTGGGCGAAATGCATCTCCATCATCGGCTCGAGAATGGCGCGGTGGGTGACGCGGCCCTCGTTGGTGGCGAAGCGCGGATCGGCCAGCCACTCCTCGCAGCCCAGGGCGCGGCACAGGATTTTCCAGAAGGCGTCGTTGGTGCCGGCGATGTAGATCGGCTTGGTCCTGGTTTCGAACACGCGCAGCGGAAACAGGATCGAATTGCCGGTGCCCATGCGGACCGGATCCTCGCCGGTGAGGCCGTGGTTGGTGATCCAGTGACTCATCAGATGCACGCCGACGTCGAACAGGGAGAGGTCGAGCCTCTGGCCGCGGCCGGTCTTGTGGCGGCCGAGCAGCGCGAAGGCGATGCCGGCAGCGCAGGCGAGACCGGTCGAGTAGTCGACCGCCGCGGTGCCGACGCGGCACATCTCGCCGCCGGTCGGGCCGGTCGCCTCGATCAGACCAACCTCGGCCTGGATACAGGGATCGTAACCGGCGCGGCCGGAGTAGGGGCCGGTCTGGCCGTAGCCGGAGACCGAGGCATAGACCAGCTTCGGATTGGCCTTCGACACCACATCCCAGCCGAAGCCCAGCTTGTCGATCACGCCCGGCGTGAAGGCCTCCATGAACACGTCGGCCTTGGCCACGAGCCGCATCAGCACGTCGCGCCCGCCGGGCGTGCGCAGGTCGAGGGCGAGGCCGCGCTTGTTGCGGTTCATCGACGGCACCCAGGCGCCGCCGAAGTGCGGGCGGAAATGCTCGCCATGCAGCGGCTCGACCTTGATGACGTCGGCGCCCATGTCGCCCAGGATCTGGCCCGCCGTCGGACCGGCGATGACCTGCGTGAGATCGAGGACGAGGGTGTCGGAGAGAGGGAGCATGCGGACGGGTTTCCTTATGGGAGCCACACCCTTGCAAGCGGATGGGGCCAAGCTCAAGCAATACGTTTCGCTGGCTGGCATTTGCCGCCGACGTGGCTATTTTGTTCGTCTGTTCATCCGGAGTACGCCATGAAGACCGCCGCCCCGTCAGATCTCAGGCCCAATCTCAGCGTCGATCCCGACCGGCTGTGGTCGAGCCTGATGGAACTGGCCGAGATCGGCGGCACGGAGAAGGGCGGCGTTTGCCGCATCGCGCTCACGGACCTGGATCGGATCGGCCGCGACCTGTTCGTGCGCTGGGCCAAGGAGGCGGGCTGCACCATCAAGGTCGACAAGGTGGGCAACGTCTTCGCGCGCCGCGAGGGCCGCGATCCCGCCAGGCCACCGGTGATGACCGGCTCGCACCTCGACACCCAGCCGACCGGCGGCAAGTTCGACGGCGCCTATGGCGTCATGGCGGGCCTGGAAGTGCTGCGAGTGCTGCATGATTCAAACTACGTCACCGAGGCGCCGATCGAGGTCGCGGTGTGGACCAACGAGGAAGGCTGCCGCTTTGCACCAGCCATGGTGGCGTCGGGTGTGTTCGGCGGCGCCTTCGAGCTCGACTATGCACTCAGCATCAAGGACCGCGACGGCGTGACGTTCGGCGAAGCGCTGAAGAAGATCGGCTACGATGGCGCCGAGCCGGTGGGCGGTCGCCCGATCGGTGCGTTCTTCGAGGCGCATATCGAGCAGGGTCCGATCCTTGAGCGGCAGAACAAGACCATCGGCGTGGTGACGGGCGCCCAGGGCCAGCGCTGGTACGAGATCAACTGGACCGGCATGGAAAGCCACGCCGGCACGACACCGATGGAAGGCCGCCGTGACGCGCTGGTCGGTGCCGCCGAACTGATCGTGGCGGCGCGAAAGATCGGCGAGCGGCCGAACGGGCGCTCGACGGTGGGCGTGATCGACAGTCTCCCGCAGTCGCGCAACACGATCCCCGGCCGCGTGTTCATGACCCTCGACTTCCGCCATCCCGACGATGGTGAACTCACGAAGATGGATGCCGAAATGCGTGCGGCCGTGGCCGATATCGCGGCACGCCATCGCCTGGACGTGAAAATCGAGCAGATCTGGTATTTCCCGCCGTCGCCGTTTGCCAAGGAACTGGTCGAGGCGGTTCGCCGTGGCGCCGAGCAGGCGGGCTACCCCCACATGGACATCGTGAGCGGCGCCGGACACGACGCCTGCTATGTGAGCCGTGTGGCGCCGACGGCGATGATCTTCGTGCCCTGCAAGGACGGCATCAGCCACAACGAGATCGAGGACGCGACCAAGCCCGATATCGGCGCCGGCGCGCAGATCCTGCTGCAGGCGATGGTCGACACTGCCAACAAGTAGGGGCGAACGCGTGAAATCGGGCAGTCTCGTCTCGGTCGCGACCGCCGCGCTGGTCGCGACCATCGCCGGCGTGGGCGGAACCCTGCCGGTCGTGCTGGCGGCGGCCCAGGCGGTCAGCGCCACACCGGAACAGGCGAGTTCATGGGTGTCGGGCCTCGGCCTCGCCACCGCCATCAGCGCGCTGGCGCTGAGCGTCCGCTATCGCATGCCGATCATCACCGCCTGGTCGACGCCGGGTGCTGCCTTGATCGCTTCCACCTCGGGCGTGCCGAGTCTGGCGGCTGCCGTCGGCGCCTTCGTACTGGCGGCCGTGCTGATCCTGCTCACCGCCGCGATCCGGCCGCTGGGACGGCTGATCGAGCGTATTCCGGCGAGCATCGCCGCCGCCATGCTGGCCGGCATCCTGTTGCGGCTGGTCGTGGCGATGGTCGAGCATGTGCCGTCCTCGCCGCTGCTGGTGCTGCCGCTGATCGCACTGTTCCTGATCGCGCGCGCCTTCATGCCCGCGCTCGCCTCGCTGGTGGTGCTGGTGGCGGGCGCGCTGCTTGCCTGGGCGCTCGGCCTGGTGAAGCCGATGCCGGCGATCGGCCTGTCGACGATCGTGTTCACGGCGCCGGCCTGGGATGTGGCCACGCTCGTGGGTCTCGGCGTGCCGCTCTATCTCGTGACGATGGCCTCGCAGAACCTGCCGGGCTTTGCCGTGCTGCGCGGCTCGGGCTACCAGCCGCCGACGCAGCCGATCCTGGCCGTCACCGGCCTCGCCTCGCTCGGCACGGCGTTCATGGGCTCCCACACGTCCAATCTCGCGGCGATCTCGGCCGCCCTCTGCACGGGGCCCGACGCGCATCCCGATCCCGCCAAGCGCTGGATGGCCGGACCTTTCTACGCCCTGTTCTGGGGCCTGATCGCCCTGTTCGGCGCCTCGCTGGTGGGCCTGTTCGGCGCGTTGCCGCCGGCGCTGCTCGCAACGGTCGCGGGCACCGCCCTGTTGGGCTCGATGGCGAGCGCCATGGGCGCCGCCCTGGCCGGCGACCAGGACCGTCTCGCTGCCGCCGGGACGCTCGCCGTCACCGTCTCGGGCGTCACCCTGATGGGCGTCGGCTCGGCCTTCTGGGGACTGGTGTTCGGGCTGCTGATCCTCGCGATCGACCGGCTCGTGAAGAGGTGACAGGCAGCTCTCCGCAGCCCGGAGAGCCCTAAAAAGTCATCGTTTCCAGGGATTTCACCCTGTCTCATGTCACACCAAGTTGTGACATTTTCTGTGACACGCACGTGTGACATCGCGGGTTTGGCCTGCGGTCCGAGTGCCGCAGCAGACCGTCAAAGTCCATAGGGGCGCGTTTTCTCGCGCCTTCGGTCCACCCCACGTCCGGACGGTCTCCAGCGGGGGTGGCCATTCGTTACTACGCACGACTCGATGATCGCGGGACGACCCTCCTCCTCAATTGGAGCGTCCCGGGCGGGTGCACCGGGCGGGGTATGGTCTTTATTTATTGGCGACGGCTTCGGCCAATTGGGCAGGCCTCGTGCCACGCTGCCGGAAATCTAGCATGTAACTTGCTGAACCTGTCATCACAACCTCGTGAGCGGTTGCTGGCAATGCATGCACTCCACTTCAGGGCGATGCACCGGGGAAGCGCGCCGCATAGGATTCCAGCGGCAGTTTCAGTCCTCGGCAAAGGAAGCTGATGGTGTGGTAATAGCCCACCAGCGAGATCGCCTCGAGGATCTGCGTCTCGTCGAAATGGGCAGTGAGGGCGGTCCAGCTCGCGTCGGAGATCGTGCGGCGATCGACCAAGTCATCGACCAGGGTGAGCAAGGCCTGCTCGTCGGCCGTCCAGCAGGCGGCGTCGGCCGGTCCGGTCACGGTGGCCGCCACCCGCTCGGGGTCAAAGCCCACTTTTTTCGCGAAGAAGGCGATGTGGACGCCCCATTCATATTCGCAGCCCAGCCGGGCCGTGGTGCGGTCGATCACGATCTCGCGCTGGCGGAGGCTGAGGGCACCCTTGTCGAGCAAGCCTCCGGCAAACATCTTTTCGAACACGCGCGGGTTCCGGGCCAGGGTGCGGAACAGCACTAGGGGCTCGACCCCCTGGGGCATGATGCGCGCGAGTTCGGCGGCAATCCGGGGCGGGTAGGGCGCTTCGGCAGGAGCGATACGAGGCATGGTCGGTCTCCGAGTCAGGTGCTACAGTTTCTGTAGTATCTTCAACCGGTCAGCGCTACAGAAAATGTAGTAACGGAGTGTAATAGATGGTGAAGCGCGTTCGCGGCTCGAAGACCGGCCGTCCGATCATGGCCCTGCTCGACCTGCTGGGCAGGCGCTGGGTGCTGCGTATCGTCTGGGAACTGCGCGAGGAGCCGCGGCGGTTTCGCGAGCTGCAGGATGCCATCGGCGCCAGCCCGACCATCGTCAATTCGAGGTTGGCGGAGCTGCGCGAGGCGAAGCTGGTCGAACTCGACGCCGACGCGGGCTACCGGCTCACCGTGCTCGGCCGCGAGTTGCTGCGCTTGTTCCTGCCGCTGCACCTCTGGTCGGAGAAGTGGGCGAAGGCGGTTGCTACTTGAGGAACGGATTGTCGCCGCCCCGCGGGCGCCGGCGCGGCGGGAACTGTTCGGAAAGATAATCGAGGATCTCGGCGCGTTCCGCCGGCTTGACCGGCGGCATGCGGTGCTTCTCCAGCATCAGGTCGAAGGTCGAGTCCCAGAGGTCGCGTGTCAGGCCCTGCGCCTTGATCAGCGCCACGCCATGGCAGGCGGTGCAGGTATAGAAAGTGATCTCGCGGCCCTTGCCCTCGGGCAGGTCCTCGACCTTGTCATTGTGCGGCGGCGGCTTGCCCTTCTCGGTGTCGGCGGGAGGTGCTGCCTGTGCCGGCGGCGCGGTCGCGGCCGCAGGCACCGGCACCCACAGGTGCCGGTCGGTCCGAAGACCGCCGGCCATATCGAGGGCAACCAGCAGGAACACCGCCGTCAGGGTAATGACGACGACGTGCGCGATCGTAAGCTGTTTCAAGACTCGACGAGCACGCGGATACGGTTGAGCGGGTTGCCGCCGTAGCCTTGCGGGTTCCAGTTGCCGGCGGCGAAGGGCTGGGTGACGCCCTTGCTGTCGGTCGCCTTGGCCCAGACCTCGTAGTAGCCGGCTGTCGGCAGGTCGATCGACGCCGTGAAGCGCTGCCAGGCGAATCGGTTGGGCGGCGCATCGACCTTGGCCGGCTTCCAGGTGACGCCGTAGTCGGTCGAGATGTCGACCTTCTTGATGTCGTAGTCGCCGGCCCATGCATGGCCGCGCAGATCGATCTTCCTGGACGCGAGCTTGGTGCCGTCGGCCGGGAAGGTGATGACCGAGCGCACCGGCATCGATTCCAGGATCGCCATGTCCTTGTCGTTGCCCTTGCTGCCGGGCACGATGGGAGTCTTCGGCGTGCGGTAGGAGAAGCCACCCATGCCCGGCCCGTCATGCTCCTTGTCGCGGATCCAGATGCGATTGAGCCATTTGGTCGACAGCGAGCCCGCCCAGCCCGGCACGAGCAGACGCACCGGCGCGCCATGGATCAGCGGCAGATCCTTGCCGTTCAGCTTGAAGGCGATCAGCGTGTGCTCGTCCATCGCCTTGGCGATGGGCATGCCGCGCGAGATGGTGGGCTTGTTGGTTTCGCCCGCCAGCGTCGGGTCGGAACCGTAGTGGCCGGTGTAGATCGCCGAGGATTTCAGCCCGGCGGCCTTCAGCACGTCGGCCAGGCGGATGCCGGTCCATTGCGGGCAGCCCGCGCCGCCGTTGGTCCACTGGTTGCCGCGCGCCTCGGGGGTGAAGAACGAGCGGCCATTGCCGCCGCACTCCAGCATCAGCTGATAGGTGACGTTGGGAAAGCGGCTCATCAGCTCGCCGACGGACAGTTCGAGCGGCGTGTTCACCTCGCCGTCGATCTTGATCTTCCACGCCTTGGGATCGCCGGTGATGTCGGGCACCTGGCCGTTGTTGCGCACGAACAGCTTGTCGGTGGGAGTGACGGCATCGTCCATCATCTCGGCCGGCGTCTCGGCGACCAGCGGCTTGTCGCCCAGCACCGCGAGCTTGGCCTTGCCCTCCATTTCAAGAAGCTTCGGGCCCTTTGGCGCGGCGGCGGGCGCCGTGCCCTGCGCCAGAGCCATGCCGGCAGGCAGCAGCGATACGCCGGCGGCGGCGATGCCGGCACCCTTCAGGACGTTTCGCCGTGACGCATTCCGGGGTTCTGATGGACGCATTGTTTCCTCCTTGTTGGCGCGGAGACTAGCTCACGCCTTCCGCCGCGTCAGCCAGCCCGACAGAACCAATGCACAGGCAGCCACCATCACGACGACGGTGGCCAGCACGTTGATCTGCGGGTCGACGCCGAGGCGGACGCTGGAATAGACGCGCATCGGCAGGGTCTGGGACTGCGCTCCCGCGACGAACTGCGTCAGGATCAGATCGTCCAGCGACAGAGTGAAGGCGAGCAGCCAGCCCGAGCCCACGGTCGGTGCGATCAGCGGCAGCGTTACCGTGCGAAACGTGACCCATGGCGTGGCGCCAAGATCCATCGCCGCCTCTTCAAGTGAACGGTCGAAATCGGCCAGCCGCGCCTGGACGATGATGGCGACGAACGAGATCGAAAAGGTCACGTGCGCCAGCGTGATGGTGAGGAAGCCGCGGTCCGGCCCGCCGAACAGGCGCTCCGAGCCGACGAACAGCAGCAACATGGAAATGCCCATCACCACTTCGGGCATCACCATGGGCGCGATGACCAGGCTGCCGAACAGGCTGCGGCCGGGGAAGTTGCGCGCGCGGGCGAGCGCGTAGCCGGCGGCAAGGCCGATGACGGCCGCCAGGGTGGCGCTCACCGCCGCGATGCGGAGCGACAGCCAGGCCGCCCGCAGCATGGCCTCGTTGGCGAACAGCGCGCTCCACCATTTGGTCGAGAAGCCGCCCCACACCGTGACCATGCGCGACTCGTTGAACGAGTAGAACATCACCAGCGCGAGTGGCAGGTAGAGGAAGGCGTAGCCGAACCCCAGCATGGTGAAGGCGAAGCGGGCGCGCCCGATCATGAGGCGGCCCTCACCGGTGCCGCTCCAGGCTGCGCGCCTGCTGGCGCTGGAACAGCGCGATGGGACCGACCAGCAGCACCAGCAGGCAGATCGCCACCGCCGACGCGATCGGCCAGTCGGCATTGGTGAAGAACTCGTCCCACAGCACCTTGCCGATCATCAGTGTCTGGGTGCCGCCCAGCAGGTCGGGGATCACGAACTCACCGACGGCGGGGATGAACACCAGCAGGCAGCCGGCGACGACTCCGGGCAGCGACAGCGGCAGCGTGATGGTGAGGAAGGCCGCGATCGGTCGCGCGCCGAGATCGGCGGCGGCCTCGAGCAGGCCGGTGTCGAGCTTCTCCAGCGTGGCGTAGAGCGGCAGCACCATGAAGGGCAGGTACGCATAGACGATGCCGAGCAGGATCGCCCAGTCGGTGCCCAGGATCGTGGTGGGGTTGGCCGCGAGGCCGCTCCAGCGCAGGAACTGGTTCAGCAGGCCGTTCTCGTCGAGCAGGCCCATCCAGGCGTAGACCCGGATCAGGAACGAGGTCCAGAACGGCAGGACGACCAGCATCAGCAGCAACGGCCGCCGCTCGGGGGCCGCACGCGCGATGGCATAAGCCATGGGATAGCCCAGCAGCAGCGTCACGATCGTCGACGTAGCGGCGATGCGGAGCGAGGTGAGCCAGGCTGCGAGATAGAGATCGTCGGTGAAGAGCAGCGTGAAGTTTTTCAGGCTGAAGCCCAGCTCGACCGGCGGCACCGAGTCGGGCGCGTTGGTGCCGAGCGCAATCGCCAGCACCAGCGCGAACGGCAGCAGGAAGAAGACCCCGAGCCAGACGAAGGGAAGGGCGATGACCGCGCGCATGGTTCTATGTGTCGAGCGGATGGCCGGCGTCGGCGGCCCAGCCCAGCCAGATGGTCTCGCCGCGGCGGAACGAGCCGTCGGGTGTGCGGGCGATGTTTGCCGTGGCGACCATCATCACGCTGCCGTCATCGAGCGCCACGCGGTGGAGCGAACGTCCGCCTTCGTAGGCGATATCGATGATTTGGCCAGCCACGGCATGGGCGGTGTCCGGCCGCGCTGTCGACAGCACGATCTTTTCCGGCCGCAGCGCCAGCCAACGTCCCTCCGCCGCGGGCAGGATGTTGGCGATGCCGATGAAGTCGGCGACGAAGCGCGAGGCGGGGCGCTCGTAGACTTCGTGCGGGGAGCCCACCTGGACGATGCGGCCCGCGTCCATGACGGCCATCCGGCTTGCCATCGACATCGCTTCGTCCTGATCGTGCGTCACCATGACGAAGGTGAGGCCGAGTTCTTCCTGCAGGCGCACCAGCTCGAAGCGCGTGCCCTCGCGCAGCTTGCGGTCGAGCGCGGCCAGCGGCTCGTCGAGCAGCAGCAGCTTGGGCCGCTTGACCAGCGCACGGGCGAGCGCCACGCGCTGGCGCTGGCCGCCCGAAAGCTGCGACGGCCGGCGTCGCGCGAGATCGGCGAGGCGCACCTGCTCCAGCGCCTCGACGACACGGCGGTCTGTTTCGGCGCGCGCGACGCCCTCACGGCGCAGCCCATAGCCCACGTTGTCGGCCACGGTCATGTGCGGGAAGAGGGCGTAGGACTGGAACATCATGTTGACCGGCCGCAGATGCGGCGGCACGCCGGTCATGTCCTGGCCGTCGATCAGCACGCGGCCCGCATCGGGTGTCTCGAAGCCAGCCAGCATCCGCAGCAGGGTGGTCTTGCCGCAGCCGGAGCCGCCCAGCAGCGCGAACAGCTCGCCGCGCTCGATCTCGAGATCGACCTCGTCAACGGCCACGACCGGACCGTAGCGCTTGGCGAGCCCTTCGATCCGGACGATGGGCTCGCTCACGAGGATCTGCTCACGGGGCTTCCGCTCACCGGCCCGTCTTCACGGTGGTCCACAGCCGCGTGCGCTCGCGTGTCTGGTCGGCCGTGCCGGCGGTGATGGTGTAGAACTTGGCGCGCACGTCGGCCGGCGGGTAGATCAGCGGGTTTTCCGAGATGTCCTTCGGCAACAGCGCGAAAGCGGCCTTGTTGCCGTTGGCATAACCGGTGAGCTCGCTCGACGCGGCGGCGACCTTGGGCTCCAGCAGGAAGTCGAGGAAGCGGAGCGCATTGGCCGGGTTCGGCGCGTCCTTGGGGATCGCCGCGACGTCGATCCAGAGCAGCGAGCCCTCCTTGGGAATGGCATAGGCGATGTCCTGCTTGTCCTTGGCCTTGGCTGCGCGGTCGCGCGCCTGGAAGACGTCGCCGGAAAAGCCAAAGGCCAGGCAGATGTTCCCGCCGGCCAGTGCGTTGATGTACTCCGACGAATGGAACTTGCGGATGAACGGCCGCACCGCCTTCACGACGTCGGCCGCCTTGGCGAGGTCCTCGGGCTTCTTCGAGTCTGGATCGAGGCCGAGATACTTCAGCGCCGCCGGCAGCACGTCGGTGGCGCTGTCGAGCATCATGACGCCGCAATCCTTGAACTTCGCGACGACCGCGGGATCGAAGACCATGCGCAGCGAATCGATCGGCGCGTCGGGCATGCGTTTCTTGATCTCGGCGACGTTGTAGCCGATGCCCGTGGTGCCCCACATCCACGGAATGGCGTGGACATTGCCGGGATCGTATTTGGCCAGAGCCGCCATGATCTCGGGGTCGAGGTTGCTCCAGTTTTTGAGCTTTGAGCGGCCGAGCGGCAGATAGATGCCGGCGGCGAGCTGGCGCACGAAGAAGGGCGAGGCCGTCGGCACCACGATGTCGTAGCCCGACTTGCCGCTCCTGAGCTTGGCATCGAGGATCTCGTTGGAATCGTAGGTCGTGTAGTTGACCTTGATTCCGCTGTCCTTCTCGAACGCCTTGAGCTGGTCCTCGGCGATATAGTCGGACCAGTTGTAGACATTGACGGAGCCCCCTTGCGCGAAAGCGGGTGAGAACGCGAGGGCGAACAGGGCGGCAAGAATGGGCAGACGCATCGGTAACTCCGCAGGATCAGACGCCAAGATACCTGTGCTGCAGTTCCTTGTCCCCGGCCAGCGCCGTGGATGAACCGGTCCAGACGACGCGGCCTTTCTCGACGATATGGTGGCGGTCGGCGAGGCCGATCAGGGCGCCGACGTTCTTGTCGATCACCAGGATCGCCTGGCCCTCGCGCTTCAGTCGGCCGACGCAGGCCCAGATCTCGTGGCGGATCAGCGGCGCCAGTCCCTCGGTCGCCTCGTCGAGGATCAGGAGCTTGGGGTTGGTCATCAGCGCCCGCCCGACCGCCAGCATCTGCTGCTCGCCGCCGGAGAGCTGGTTGCCCATGTTGCGCTGGCGTTCGGCCAGGCGCGGGAAGAACTCGAAGGCGCGCTCGATCGTCCACGGATTGGCCCGGGCGCTGCGATTGGCGGCGGCGGCCACCAGGTTCTCGCGCACCGAGAGGTTGGGGAAGATCTGCCGCCCCTCGGGAACGAGACCGAGACCGAGCCGGGCGATGCGGAACGAGGCCATCTGGTCGACCCTGACGCCGTCGAATTCAACCATGCCGCGCCGGCTCTCGAGCAGGCCCATGACCGCGTGCACGGTCGTGGTCTTGCCCATGCCGTTGCGGCCCATCAGGGTCACGACTTCGCCCGCATCGACGCTGAGCTCCATGCCGAACAGGGCCTGGCTGGCGCCGTAGAATGCGGTCAGGTCGCGCACCCGCAGCATCACGCGACCTCCGCCGTCTCGTCGCCGAGATAGGCCTGGCGGACTTCGGCGTTGGCGCGGATCTCGTCGGGCGTGCCGCTGGCGATGGCGCGGCCGTAGACCAGTACGGTGATGCGGTCGGCGAGCTGGAACACGGCATCCATGTCGTGCTCGATCAGCAGCATGGCGCGCTTGCCCTTGAGCGCCTGCAGGAAGCCGATCATGCGCTGGGATTCTTCCGCGCCCATGCCGGCCATCGGCTCGTCGAGCAGCAGCAGTTTCGGATCGCCCGCCAGTGCCATGGCGATCTCGAGCTGGCGCTGTTCGCCGTGACTGAGGACAGAGGCCAGCGTGTCGGCGCGCGCGCCCAACCCGACCGCCTCTAGACCCTGCCGCGCGGGCGCCCGCAGCGTCTCGTCGCGGCGGACGTCGGCCAGGAAGCGAAAGGAGTGGCCGGCGTGCGCCTGGACCGCCAGCGCCACGTTCTCCAGCGCGGTGAACTCGCGCAGCACCGAGGTGATCTGGAACGAGCGCGCCAGCCCCAGCCGCACACGGGCGTGAGTGGGCAAGCGTGTGACGTCACGGCCAGCGAAATGGATGGTGCCGGCATCGGGCGCCAGGTTGCCGGTGAGCTGGCCCACCAGTGTGGTCTTGCCGGCGCCGTTGGGGCCGATCAGGGCATGGATCTCGCCGGGCCGGACGTCGATCGAGACCGTATCGGTGGCGACCAGCCCGCCGAAGCGCTTCACGAGGCGGTCGGTGCGCAGGAGCGGCTCAATCATGGCGGCGCCCCTCGTGCCGTGGGCCGAGCAAGGAATCGATACCGCCTTTGGCGTAGAGCGCGATCAGCACCAGCATCGGGCCGAACACGATCTGCCAGTATTCGCCCCAGCCTTTGTGAACAAGGTCGAGCAGCGGTTTTAGCGATTCCTCCAGCACGAAGAAGGCGATGGTGCCGTAGAGCGGGCCGAACAGGGTGCCCATGCCGCCCAGCACGACGATGACGATGAGATCGCCCGACTTCACCCACGACATCATGGCGGGCGAGACATAGGCGCCTTCGTTGGCGAGCAGGATGCCGGCCAGGCCGCCGAAGGCGCCGGAGAGGGTGAAGGCCGCGAGCCGGTAGCGGAACACCGGGAAGCCCAGCGCCATCATGCGCTGGTCGTTCGATTTGGCGCCGCGGATCACGAAGCCGAAGCGGGAATTGGCGAAGCGGCTACAAAACCACAGCGTGCCGAGCAGGAGCACGAAGCAGAGCCAGTAGAACGACGCCTTGTCGCGCAGGTCGATCAGGCCGGGGAAGCGGCTGCGGCTGATGTTGAGCCCGTCGTCGGCGCCGTAAGCCTCGAGCCCCGCGCTCACGTAGTAGACGAGCTGGGCGAAGGCGAGCGTGATCATGATGAAGTAGACGCCGCGCGTCCTGAGCGACAGCGCACCGACCAGAGCCGCCCACAGCACCGATGCGGCGATGGCGACCGGCCATTGCAGCCAGCCGCTCTGAAGGCCGCTGGCCGAGAGGATGCCGACGGCATAGCCGCCGATGCCGAAGAACACGGCATGGCCGAAACTCACCAGCCCGCCATAGCCCAGGATCATGTTGAGGCTGATGGCCGCGATCGACCAGATGACGATGCGCGTGCCGATCGACAGCAGGTAGCGCTGGTCGAAGGCCTGGGTGAGCAGCGGCAGGACAGCGAGAAGCAGAACCAGAATGGCCGCGACGATCGTGCGAGGAGAGCTCAACCATTCGATCATGCGCGACGCGCGGGCGAGCAGGATGATGGCGGCTGCCATCTCGTGAACGGTCGGCAGGCGGTGGCTCATGTTCTCTGTCCGAACAGGCCGGTTGGCCGCCACACCAGCACGCCCGCCATCAGCACATAGACCAGGACCTGCGAGATCGCGGGCGCAGCGCTGGAGGCGGCGGCGGGCGCCATGAAAGTTTTCAGGAAGTCGGGCAGGAAGGCGCGACCGACGATGTCGATCTGTCCCACCACCATGGCGGCCACGAACGCGCCCTTGATCGAGCCGATGCCGCCGATGACGATGATGACGAGGGCCAGGATCAGGATGTCGTCGCCCATGCCGATCTTCACCGAGCTGATGGGCGCGGCCATCAGGCCGGCGAGGCCGGCAAAGACGGCGCCAAGACCGAACACGAGGCTGAACAACAGTTCTATGTTGACGCCGAGGGCCGCGATCATGCGCCGGTTCGAGGCGCCGGCGCGGATCAGCATGCCGAGCCGGGTGTGCGCCACCAGCCAGGCGAGCAGCAGCGCCACCAGGATACCGACCACGATGATGGCGAAGCGGTAGGCGGGATAGAGCACGCCGGGCAGGATCTCGACGGTGTAACTCAGGAACGCCGGCACCGCGATGCTCTTGCCGGCCGGGCCCCAGACCGCGCGGACCAGCTCGTTGAAGAACAGGATCAGGCCGAAGGTCGCCAGCACCTGGTCGAGATGGTCGCGGGCATAGAGCCGTCGCATGACCACGGCCTCGACTGCGACGCCCAGTAGAAAGGTGGCGGGCAGCGCCAGGATCGCACCCAGCACGAAGGAGTCGGTCCAGCCGATCAGCGTCCAGGCGAGGTAGGCGCCCATCATGTAGAGCGAGCCGTGCGCCAGGTTGACGAGATCCATGATACCGAAGGTAAGCGTGAGGCCCGCGGCAAGCAGGAACATCAGCAGGCCGAGCTGCACGCCGTTCAGCATCTGGATCAGCAGATAGTCCATCGCAACCTTGTCTCAAACGAAACGGGAGCGCGTTGCCGCGCTCCCGTCTGCGATTGGCCTCACGGGCCTTACTTCATCGGGCACTTTTCGTAGTACGGGTCCTTGGCGTCCTTCACCGCCGTGGCGATGGTCTTCACCGTCATCATGCCGCCCGCATCCTTGACCGCTTCCTGGATGTAGAAGTTCTGGATCGGGAACTGATTGGTGTTGTACTTGAAGTCGCCGCGCAGCGACTTGAAGTTGGCCTTCTTCAGCTCGGCGCGGACCTTGTCCTTGTTCGACAGGTCGCCCTTGAGCGCGTCGGCCGCCGAGGCCATCAGCATGATGGCGTCGTAGCTCTGTGCGCCGTAGTACGATGGGTAGACGTTGTGCTTCTTCTTGAAGTCGGCGACGTAGCGCTTGTTCTGCTCGTTCGGCAGGTCGTTCACCCACTCCTGGGCGCCCAGGGTGCCCAGCGCCAGATCACCCTGCTGCGGCAGCGTGATCGCGTCGATCGAGAACACCTGGTAAAGCGGCACGGTCTTGTTGAGGCCGGCCTGGGCCCACTGCTTCACGAACTGAACGCCGTGCGCGCCGGGATAGAAGATGAAGATGCCGTCGGGCTTGGCCGCGGCGATCTTGGCGAGCTCGGCCGAGAAGTCGATCTGGTCGGGCCACTTGGTGAAGTCCTCGCCGATGATCTTGCCCTTGTAGGTGCGCTTGACGCCGGCCAGCATGTCCTTGCCGGCGGCGTAGTTGGGACCCACGAGGTAGAGGTTCTTCACGCCCTTGGTGTTGAGATACTCGCCCATCGCCATCGGCGTCTGGTCGTTCTGCCACGAGGTCGAGAAGAAGTTCTTGTTGCAGAGCTCGCCCGCGATCTGCGACGGCCCGGCGTTGGCCGACACCAGGATCGTGTTGCCCTCGTCGGTCACGGTCTTGAGCGAGGCCAGCAGCACGTTCGACCAGATGTAGCCGCCGATGAAGTCGACCTTGTCCTGCAGCACGAGCTTCTCGGAGCGCGCCTTGCCGACATCGGGCTTGAAGGTGTCGTCCTCGTAGATGATCTCGAACGGCTTGCCGCCCATCTTGCCGCCGAGGTGCTCCTTGGCGAGCTCGACCGAACGGCGCATGTCCTCGCCGATCGCGGCCTGCGGGCCGGAGAAGGTGCTGACGAAGCCGATTTTTATCGGGCTCTGCGCCATCGCCGGCAGACTGAGTGCCATCGCCGCAATTGTTGCGGGTCCAAACAATTTGATTTTCATTGTTGAAAGCTCCCTGTTCTCTTGGACGTCATAAAAGCCGAAAATACCGCCTCACGCACGCAATTTGAAGCGCAGGATCTTGCCGGTCGCGGTCTTGGGCAGCTCGGGTACGTACTCGACCCAGCGCGGATATTTGTAGGGCGCCAGCGTCTTCTTGCAGAGCGCCATCAGCTCCTCGGTGAGGGCGGCACTGCCGCCGTTGTTGGTGCCGCGGGCCTCCTTCAGCACCACGATCGCCTTGGGTTTGATCAGCTCGGCCTCGTCGGCATGGCCCACCACCGCGGCTTCGAGCACGGCGGGATGGCCGATCAGGCAGTTCTCGATCTCGACCGGCGAGCACCAGATGCCGCCCACCTTCAGCATGTCGTCGCTGCGGCCCTCGTAGAAATAATAGCCGTCGGCATCCTGGCGATAGGTGTCGCCGGTGTTGAGCCAGCCCTCGACCATGGTCTCGGCGGTCTTCTCCGGCTTGTTCCAGTAGTACTTCGCCGCCGACTCGGCTTTCAGCCACAGCGCGCCGCTCTCGCCTTGAGCCACGGGCTTGCGCTTCTCGTCGAGGATGCGCGCCTCGTAGCCCGGCACCGGCTTGCCGCTGGCGCCCGGCCGATAATCGTCGAGACGGTTGCCGATGAAGATGTGCAGCGCCTCGGTCGAGCCGATGCCGTCCAGGATCACCGTGCCGGTCTTCTCCTTCCAGCGCCTAAAGATCTCGGCCGGTAGCGCCTCGCCCGCCGAGATGCAGAGGCGCACGCTGGACAGGTCGCGTGGCTTGCCCTCCAGCGCCACCAACTGGGCGGCGTAGAGCGTCGGCACGGCGGAGTAGATCGTCGGCCTGAATTTCTCGATGGTCTCGAAGATCGTGTCGGGCGTCGGCCGGCGCTCGTCGAGCACCGCGGTGCTGCCGGTCCACAGCGGGAAGGTCATGCAGTTGCCCATGCCGAAGGCAAAGAAGAGCTTGGCCGCTGAGTAGCTGATGTCGTTTTCCGTCATGCCGAGCACGCGCACGCCGTAGAGCTCGCTGGTCACCACCATGTCGCGCTGGGCATGGACCGCGCCCTTGGGCCGGCCGGTCGAGCCCGACGAATAGAGCCAGAAGCAGTCGTCGCCGGGCGCCGCGAGCCGGGGTTCGAGTTCGTCGGACGCCTTCGCCATCGCGGCCAGGAAGGTATCGACGGTGAGCGCCTGGACCGGCGACTGCTTTACGGCGGGCCCAACCTCTCCCGCGTACTCAGACGAATAAACGACGAGGCGGCACGCGGAGTCCTCGATCATGTAGGCGTAGTCGGGGCTGCGCAGCAGCGTGTTGGGCGGCACCGGCACGATGCCGGCCTTGATCGCGCCCCAGAACAGATAGAAGAACGCCGGGCAGTCCTTCATCATCATCAGCATCCGGTCGCCCGGCTTTAGTCTGAGGCCCAGCAGCGCATTGCCGGCGCGGTTCACGCGCTCCGCCAGTTCGGCATAGGTGACCGTCTCCGACGCGGTGCGGATCGCGGCCTTGGCGCCGCGCCCTTCGCCAACGTGCCGGTCGATGAACGGCACCGCGACGTTGAACGACGGGGGCAGGGAGACCTTGTGGTCGGGCCCGAAGGAGATGCCGGAGGGAAGTGTCATGGACCGAGCACGCATTAATTCCCATTTGCGTAATTCAGTACTGAATTACCTATTTGGTTTCCGCGCCGCAAGTTCATTCTGCCGACATCCAGGGTCGCTGTCCGCCTTGCTTGGGGGCAAACTCCCGGATCGAACCCATCGGTCGAAGGAGACACACGATGCCGGTCGTTGACTATGCGGCACTGCCGGAATTCCCCATGCGCACCGGGATCACCGGCAAATGGCTCTCCGCCCGCGAACACGGCGCGACATCGCTCAGCGTGCTTTCCAATACGGCCGCCCCGGGCGTCGCCGTCCCCCGGCACTTTCATGAATATGAAGAGGTCATTCTCGTCGAGGCGGGCCAGATCTGGGCCGAACTCGGGGACGAGAGGCTGACGGCCGGCCCCGGCCAGTCCGTCATCATCCCGCCGCATACGCCCCATGCCTGGGGGACCGCAGGACCTGAAGCGGCGCGCGTTCTGTTCATCTGGCCTGTGCTGGAGCCCTTCGCGCCGGGCAAAAGTACCTACCTGGAAGGTGCCCCGCCGGCGGTGAGCTGAATCAGGTGTGCGGGCTGCGAACTTGACCCGGCCGCCGGGAACCGTTACCGCCGCAGGACGTAGACAAGGCTGGCGTGCGTCGCGCGCCCTCGCTCGTACTCACGATCTCTTACTAACCAGGATACAGATTATGGCTTCAGGCACAGTCAAGTGGTTCAACGCCACCAAGGGTTTCGGTTTCATTCAGCCCGATGGCGGCGGCAAGGACGTGTTCGTCCACATCAGCGCCGTCGAGCGCGCGGGCCTCAACGGGCTCAATGAAGGCCAGAAGATCACCTACGAAGTCCAGCAGGACCGCGGCAAGGATGCCGCCGTGAACCTAAAGGCCTAGTCAGCTCGAAAGAGCCGGATCGATATACCTCCTCCCTCGCTTGTTGCGGGGGAGGAGTTCTACTGCCGCGCTGCGGCCCAATCCCAAAGCATGCTCGTGGCTTCGTCTCCTGTCATATTCCGGCAGAGGGAGAAGGCCGCATGATGATCGTCCGCTGGATGCCGGGCCTGGCAACGCTTGCCACCTACAAGGCGTCGTTCCTGCCGCATGACCTGGCGGCGGGACTGACGCTGGGCGCCGTGATGGTGCCGGTGGGGCTGGCCTACGGTGAACTGGCGGGCCTGCCGCTGGCCGGGCTCTACGGCAGCATGCTGCCGCTGCTGGCCTACGCGCTGTTCGGCAGTTCGCGCCAGCTCATCGTCGGACCCGACACGGCAATGGCTGCCCTCGTCGCCGTCGTCGTGGTGCCGCTGGCGCCGGGCGATCCCGGACGGCTCGCCCTGCTGGCCGCGGGGCTCGGCGTGATGGTAGGCCTCCTCTGCCTGCTAGGCGGCGTGTTGCGGCTGGGCTTCGTCGCCAACTTCCTCTCCAAGCCGGTGATCGTGGGCTTCATGCACGGGCTGGCGTTGGTCATCATCGTGGCCCAGCTGCCCAAGGTGCTGGGCCTGAAATCCGATGGCGAGACCACGCTCGAGCAGGCGATCTCCCTCCTGCATCGCCTGGGCGACACCAACCTCCTCTCGCTCGCGATAGGCGTCGGCAGCTTCGCCACCATCCTGCTCTGCCGCCGCTTCGCGCCGCGTGTGCCGGGCGCGGTCCTGGCGCTGGCGGCCTCGGGCCTGGCCGTCGTCCTGCTCGGCCTCGACAAGCCGGGTATTTGGGGGCAGGGCGTCGCCGTGGTCGGCCGCATCCCGACCGGCCTGCCCGGCCTTTCTTTGCCGGTGCTCACGCTGGCCGACTTCGAGGCGCTGCTGCCGGTGGCGTTCGTGGCCGCCTTGCTGTCCTTCTCCGACACGGTGGTCACCGCCCGCGCCTTCGCCGCGCGCAACCGCTACCGCATCGACGCCAACCAGGAGCTGCTGGCCATCGGCGTGGCCAACCTCGTCTCCGGCCTCAGCCAGGGCCTGCCGATCAGCGCCAGCGATTCGCGCACCGCCGTCGCCGAGGCGGCGGGCGGCCGCACGCAGGTGACCTCGGCCATCGCGGCCCTCGTCGTGGCCATCGTCATGCTCTGGCTGGCGAACTTTCTCTACTATCTGCCCTCGGCGGCGCTGGGCGGCCTGTTGATCGCCTCGGCCTGGGGCCTCTGCGACACGGCCGAGTTCCGCCGGCTCTGGCGCTTCCGCGGTATCAGCCTGGCTGGTGCGCTGGTGACGATGGCCGGCGTGGTGGCGATGGGCGTGATGGAAGGCATCCTGATCGGCGTCGTCTTCTCGCTGGTCCTGCTGCTGCGCGCGCTGGCCTTTCCGCCCGACGCTGTGCTCGGCCGCGTGCCGGGCGGGAGCTGGCACGACACGGTGCATCGGCCTGACGCCGCGTCCTTGCGCGGCCTGCTCGTTTATCGCTTCTCGGCGCCGCTCTTCTTCGCCAACTGCACCCTGTTCCGCGACCGCATCATGGCGCTGGTCGATGCCGCGGCGCATCCCGTGTCGGCCGTGGTGATCGACGGCAGCGCGATCCACGATGTCGACCTGATGGGCTGCGAGACGCTGGTCGAACTGGAGCAGGAGCTGCGCGAACGCGGCATTCGCCTCGCCTTCGGCAACCTGCGCGACCGGGTGAAGCGCGACATCGAGCGCGGCCTGGAACTCAGGCCCGAGGACGACGCCATCACCTTTCCGAGCGTGGCCGAGGCGGTGGAAGCGGTGCGGCCCGCCTAGAGCTTCGCCCCTAAAGCTTCGCCCCCGACGCCTTCACCGGCGCCTGGAAGGCCTGGACCTGGGCGGCGACAAAGGCGGTGAACTCGGCCGAACTCATGGGCTTGGTGACGAAGCCGAGGTCGCCCAGCCGCTCGACGATCTTCGGGTCGGCCAGCACCTCGACCATCGCCGTGTGCAACTTCACCTGGGCCTCGGCCGGGAAGCCGGCGGGCGCGGAGAGGCCGACGAAATTCTCGGCCACCAGTTTCGGATAGCCGAGCTCGGTCACCAGCGGCACGTCGGGCGCCGACGGTGGCTTCTGCGTAGAAGTGAGCGCCAGCATGCGGAGCTTGCCGTCCTTGGCCAGTGGCAGCACCTCCGTGAGTGTCACCACGGCAAAGTCGAGCTGGCCTGCCATCATGTCCTGAAACATGGGCGCCGCGCCGCGATAGCCGATGTGCTCCATGTTGAGGCCGAGTTCGGCCTTGAACATCTCGCCGATGATATGGCCGATCGAACCCTGGCCACCCGAGCCGAACGGCACCGTCTTGCCCTGGCCTTTGATCCAGGCGATCAGCTCCTTCATGTCCTTGGCCGGCACCGCGGGCCGCACGACGAAGGCGTTGGCGACGGAGCCGATATAGGCCACGTGGGCGAAATCCTTCAGCGGATCATAGGGCGGCTTGTCGAACAGGTAGGGTGCGATCGAGATCGGCGCGCTGTTCGACAGCAGCAGCGTGTGATCGTCCTTGGCGGCCAGCACTGCATTGGCGCCAATTGTGGTGCCGCCGCCAGGCTTGTTGTCGACCACGACCGTCTGGCCAAGCTTCTCCGACAAGGGCCCCGAGATCACGCGCGCTGCCGCATCGGAGGCGCCGCCGGGCGGGAAGGTGACGATGATTTTTACGGGACGGGCCGGCCATTGCTGGGCCGACAAGGGACCGCCTGCGACAATCAGGGCGACCGATCCCAAAAGGAGCGTGCGGCGTGCGATCATGGTGTTCCCCCGTGTGTTCATGCCCGAAGGTACGCAATCGTCATGCCCGGCGCCATGATCGCCGTCAGGGGGTGTCAGGCGCCGCCACGGAAAAGTGAGAAGCCCCACGGCGTCATCTTGAGCGGCAGGTGATAGTGCTGCGCCAGGTCTGCAATGCCGAAGCGGTAGGGCACTGCTTCGAGGAAGGCAGGCGAGGGCACGGCCACGCCTTGCGCGCGATACCATTCGCCGACATGGAAGACCGCTTCGTACATCCCGGTGGCCACGATGCCGTCGCCCTGCATCGTCGGATGGGCGAGGACGCCGCTGGCATTGATCTCGCCCGACGCCAGCCGCTTGCCGTCGGGCCCCTTGAGTTCTACGCGCAGCCCCGTCGCCGCGATGCCGCGCGAGACATCGAAGACGTGGATCGAGATGCCGCCGGGCTTGAGATGAACGCGGTCGCTCATTCGCTCACCGTTTCTTGACGGAAAACGCCTTGGTTCCTGGCGCGCTCAAGGCAACGCCCTTGGCGGAAAAGAACTGCACGCTGAGCTCATAGTCTCCCGGCGGCAGGATGCAGTCCTGACCCAGCAGGGCCACCGCATTCCTGGAGCTCCATTCCTTCGTCGGCGCATTGAAATTGGCGGCCGGGGCAGAAGCACCTGTGTGCGCACCGCATATTTTTGTGCCCCCCTTCTTGATGATCACCAAAATCCTGCTTTCCGCGACGGCCGGATCGACTCGTCCCGCGGTGCCCTTGGCCGTCGCCGCTATGGTGAGCAAAGACGTGTCGGTGCCCCAATTTGCCGTGTTGGCGTCGGGGTTGGCGGGCAGGGTGATGTTGATGGCTGTGACAGGGTTGGTCTGCGCCAGCGCCGGCATCGCCACGGTGAACGGCAGCAGCAGGAGCATCCACATAGGCTTCATTTTTTGATCTTTCTCTCAACCGACAGCGTTGCTCGACGGTAAGGCCGGCCCGCGCGGTTGTCACATATGGTTGTCACAAATGGTTGTCGGATGGCGTGCGCGCGCTGCGGGGCGCGCTTCCAGGGACGCCTTTCCGGACAGTGCAAGGTGACTGTCCGGCGTCCTCTTCAGGGGCCTTCCAAGGCGCCCAGTCTTCATAGATGAGCCGCCAGCAATCAGTCGCCGGCAATCAGGTCTGCTGGATCGCCGACAGGATCCACTTGCCGCCGCGGCTGCGCAGGAAGGTCCAGACTTCGGTGGCTTCCGTCCGCTCGCGGTCGCTGCCGTCCACGATGGCGCCGTCGGTGAGCCGGCGGGTCGCGTCGATCATGCTGAAGCGCATGGCGACGGTGGCGTAATCGAGGCCCGCTTCGCTCCAGGCTTCCGACAGGTCGCCCTGCTCGAGCTTGACCTCGGCGACCTTGTTCTCGACGCCGCGGCTCGCATTGGCCGAAAGCTGTTCGGAGAAATAGCCGACCATTTCCGGCGTCGCGATCTCCCGCAGCTTGCCGAGCGCGCCCGCGCTGTAGGCGGCCTGGACGTCGGTCAGCAGTCCTTCGAAGGCGTTGAAGTCGCCCTCGGTGATGGCGAGGCCCACGGACGCGCTGCCAGCCGTCGCGGCGGAGCCACCGCCGATGCCGGCGAGAAGGGCGCGGCCGGGCGACAACTCGGTCGAACGTGCCATGGGCTGTTGTGTCGGTTGTTGCGGCTGGCGCGACCCGGCCGTCGCACCGGCATAGGCCGGCTGCGCGCCGTTGCCGGCCATGCGGCCACGGATCAGGCGCACCGCGATGTAGATCAGGCCACCGATCAGGGCGACCTGCAGGAGCAGGCCCAGCATGCCGGCCGCACCGCCGAGGCCGGCGCCAAAGCCGCCACCGAACATCATGCCGATCAGGCCGGCGCCCAGCATGCCGCCCATCATCCCGGAGAGGAACGGATTGCGCGACATGAAGCCGCCGGGCTGCGCGGCCGCAGATGCCGGGGTAGCCACCGCGGGCTTCTGCGCCGGTGTGGCACTCCGCTCCATGGGCTGCGCGCTGGGCGCGGTCTGTGTCGGGGCGGGCGCCTGGCCGGTCTTGCCGCCACGGCTGCCTGAACTGGAACCCGCGCCGGCGCGCGCATCGGCATCGCCGGACAGCAGGACACCCGGCAACGCAATGGCCGCCACGGCGACGACGGCAAGCAAACCACTGACGATATTCTTTTTCATGTTTCAGCCACCCCTGTCGGCAAATGCCGGCACCGATCAAGTTAGTCGCATATCGGCTGCATTCAAGGCTTTCGTCGATTAACTCTGTGCGAGGTTCTCGGCATCATTGGCGGCTTTTCGCGCGGCAGGAAGTGCCGGTGCAGCCGGACCGCCAGCGCCAGCGCCCGTCCCTGCATCGCCGCCGCGCCCAGCATGGCCACCAGCGCCGCGCCAAAGCGGACCGCTTCCGGCCGGGGATCCATGCCGGCCGCGCCGATCTCCACGGCGACCGCCGCGCCCACCGCCAGCGCCACCCACACCAGCACCAGCTTGGCCGCCCGCGACACGGCCACTGTCGGCCGATGCATGTCGTGTTCGATGCGCATCAGGGTGCCGCGAAGCCAGCCGGCGGCGAGGCCGGCGAGCAGGGCCACGATGAACGGCCAACCGGGCTGGCGCGCGGCGATCTGGATGATGGCGAGGCCCAGCGCCACGCCGAGGCCCAGGGTCGCCGGCGCGAGCAGCCGCCATTGCGAGATATAGCGCCGCTGCACCTCGCGGATGGCGAGGTAGATGCTGCCGCAGGCGCCCACCGCCAGCAGGCCATGCATCATCGTGAGTTTGCTGATCATGTCGCCATCATACCGCAGGACCGACGTCGTGCACCGGCGGCATGAAACATCATGGCCGATTTCGTTGCGATATCCCCGTTCGCGACGGCCTAGTTGAACCTGACGTACTCGAAATCCGCCGCCTGGCCATTGATGCCGCGCGCCGGCGGGGCGATCCAGTGGGCGAACTTGCCCGGCTGGGTGACGGCCGGCCCCATCAGCGAGGTGACGTAGGCGCGGTCGGCGTCGGTCGGCAGCCACTGGCCTTCGTGCGCCGTCCACTCGGCCTCGCTCAGGATCTTGCCGTCGGGCGAGACGCGCAGGCCCGCGAAGGCGCCGATGCGGCGGTTGAAGGCGCGGTGCGGCAGCTTCAGCTCGAAGTCGATGCCGGCTCGCTCGATCGCCTTGTTCCAGCGCACCAGGCCGCGGGCGCAATCCTCGATATAGTCCTGGCGCAGCCGCTCGTTCAGCGCCGCCAGCGCCGGCACGGTCTTCTTCACGATGCGGCCGTCCTCGGCCGTGTCGATCTCGTAGGTGGCGCCGGTCAGCAGGTGGTCGTCGTCGATGCGGGTTTCCAGGAAGCGGCCCTTCACGCCCATCGTGTAGTAGTTGGCGGCGTTGGTGGAGGCTTCCTGGCCGAACAGGTCGAGCGACACCGAGAAGTGGAAGTTGAGGTACTTCTGGATGGTCGCGAGATCGATCGCGCCCAGGCTGCGGACGTCGTCGGTCTTGCGCTCCTTCATCAGCTCGCAGGTGCGCTGGAGGATGCGGGTGATGCCGGTCTCGCCCACGAACATGTGGTGCGCCTCTTCCGTCAGCATGAAGCGGCACGACCGTGCCAGCGGATCGAAGCCCGACTCGGCCAGCGACGCCAGCTGGTACTTGCCGTCGCGGTCGGTGAAATAGGTGAACATGAAGAACGACAGCCAATCGGGCGTCGCCTCATTGAAAGCGCCCAGGATGCGCGGCTTGTCGGGATCGCCCGAGTGCCGCACCAGCATTTCCTCGGCCTCCTCGCGGCCGTCGCGGCCGAAATAGGCGTGCAGCAGATAGACCATCGCCCAGAGGTGGCGGCCTTCTTCGACGTTGATCTGGAAAAGATTGCGCAGGTCGTAGAGCGAGGGCGCGGTCTTGCCGAGCAGGCGCTGCTGCTCGACCGAAGCTGGCTCGGTGTCACCCTGCGTCACGATCAGGCGGCGGAGCGTCGAGCGCAGCTCTCCGGGCACGTCCTGCCACACGGGCTTTCCCTTGCTGTCGCCATAGGCGATCTGGCGGTCGGCGTCGCGGTCGGCGAGGAAGATGCCCCAGCGATACTCCGGCATCTTCACATGGCCGAAATTGGCCCAGCCGTTGGCATCGGTCGAGATGGCGGTGCGCAGATAGACGTCGAAGGCCGAGGTCCCGTCGGGTCCCATGTCCTTCCACCAGTCGAGGAAGCGCGGCTGCCAGTTTTCCAGCGCGCGCTGCAGGCGGCGGTCGCTCGACAGATCGACGTTGTTGGGAATGAGCTGGCTGTAGTCGATGGCCATGGTTGCCTCCTATGCCCGCTTACGATCGTACTTGGATTGCTTGCCCGTGCCGTAGAGTTTCAGCGCACCCTCGGGGCCGGTCGCGTTGGGACGCTGGAAGATCCAGTTCTGCCAGGCCGAGAGCCGCGCGAAGATCTTGGTCTCCATCGTCTCCGGTCCGGCGAAGCGCAGGTTGGCTTCCATGCCGATCAGCCCGTCGGGCGAGAAGCCGGCACGTTCCTCGACGGCGAGACGAACTTCGTCTTCCCAGTCGATATCGTCGGGCGTGAAAGTGACGAGGCCCTGCTCGTCGGCGGCCTGGGCGGCGAGCGCCTCGCCGATCTCTCCCTTCAGCGCGGCGACGTGCGGCGGATCGAACAGGAAGCGTGTACCGAGCCGCGTCAGGCCATTGCCCATGGGGTAGGGGCCGAAGTTCATGGATGTGAGGCGGAGCGTGGCCGCCGGCCGGTTGGAACCCTCGACCGTGCCGTCGAGCATGTAGGAGCGGTCGGCGGCCAGCACGATTTCCAGCAGCGTGCCGCTGAAGCACGAGCCGGGCTCGACCAGAGCGATCAGGCTGCGAGAGCTGACGTCGAGCCGCTTCAGCGTGCGCTTCCAGAACAGCACGATTTCTTGCACCAGCCAGTTTGACGCTTCCTTGGCGAGCAGCGCATCGTAGACCTCGACCAGCGCGCTATCACCCTGGCTCTGCAAGACCCAGGTGCCGATCTCGGTCTCGTTCAGCCGCAGATGCATCATGGCGTCGTCGAGGTCGCGGGCCAGTGCCAGCGGCCAGAAGGCGGCTCCCTGAGCATGGACCGCGGCAGCATCGGCAGGTGCTGTCTTCGACGGGCCCATGATGCGCAAACGCGCAGCCCGCTGTTCGCGATCGATCTCCACCGTGAGAGACGAGTAGCGGATCGTATCGCCTTCGATCTGGCGTTCGACCTGAGGCAAAGCGATGCCCTCGGCGTTCTTCGGCCGCGCCGACTTGGCGGCAGTCTCTTCGGCGATCTTCCTGGTTTCCTCGACGAGCTTGCTGGGCGGGATCAATTTGTCGACCAGTCGCCACTCCCGCGCGCGCTTGCCGCGCAGGCCCTCGGCGGTGGTGCAGAAGAAGTCGGCGTGGTCGCGCCGCACCATGCGCTTGTCGACGAGGCGCGTCAGTCCGCCGGTGCCGGGCAGAACGGCGAGCAGCGGCAGCTCGGGCAGTGACACGGCGCTGGAACCATCGTCGGCCAGCAGGATGTCCTCGCAGGCCAGCGCCAGTTCATAGCCGCCGCCGGCGGCGATGCCGTTGATCGAGCAGATGTAGCGCTGACCCGAATGGTGGCTGGCGTCCTCGATGGCAAGCCGCGTCTCGTTGGTGAACTTGCAGAAGTTCACCTTGTGGTCGTGTGTGCTGAGACCCAGCATGTTGATGTTGGCACCGGAGCAGAACACGCGATCGCGTTGCGAGCGGATCACCACCGCGCCGATCTCGGGATGCTCGAAGCGCAGGCGCTGTACGGCATCGGCCAACTCGATGTCGACGCCGAGATCGTAGGAATTGAGCTTCAGCTTGTAGCCGGGTCGGAGTCCCGCATCCTCGTTCACGTCCATGGTGAGGTAGGCGACGCCATTTTCGAGGGCGAGCTTCCAGTGCCGGTAGCGCTCGGGCGTGGTGCGGAAGTCGATGAGGGTGGTCTCGGCCATCGGGATCCCTATTTCCGTAATTCGGTACTGAAATACCTATTTACTTTCCCCACCGCAAGTTCATTCTGTCAACATCCATGGTTTCTGTACGCCCTGCCCAAGTCTCTGATCTACCAGCGATTTCCGCGCTGGATGCCCGCCTGACCGGGGCCTCCAAGCCGGATTACTGGCGTGACCGGCTGGCGCTCGGTCTTCATTTCCTGGTGGCCGAGACCGACAAGGGCGCCTTCGCGGGCTTCATCGCCGGCGAGGTGCGCGCCTGGGAATTCGGCCAGCCGCCGGCCGGCTGGGTGTTCGCCATCCAGATCGATCCGAAGCTTCGCCTGAAAGGCGCCGGTAGCGCACTGTTCGAGGCGCTGGTGGCGCGCTTCAAGGCCGAGGGCGTGACGCGCGTGCGCACCCTGGTCGATCGCAAGGACCATCTGATCCTTTCCTTCTTCCGCGCCCATGGCATGGTCGCGGGTCCGTCGCTGCAACTCGACAAGGAACTCTCATGAGGGAACTTTCATGAGGGAACTCTCATGAGGGAGCTGTCGTGAAGCTCCAGACGGCGACGCGGCTTGGCCTCTACGCCACGCTCGAACTGGCGCGCGATCCGGCGCAGACCCTGTCGTCGGCGGATCTCGCCGAGCGCTTCGGCGTGTCGACGCATCATCTCGCCAAGGTCCTGCGCACACTGGCGGCGGCCGGCCTCGTGCATGCCGAGCGCGGCGCGTCGGGCGGCTACCGTTTCACCGGCAACCGCCGCCGCGTCACCCTGATGGATATCGTGGCCCTGTTCGAGCCGGCGCCGGGCAACCGCGCCAAGGAGCCGGGCGAGGACACGGAAATCGGCAGTGCCCTGCAGCGGGTGCTGACGGAGATCGACGAGATCGCCGAAGCGACGCTGCGTTCCGTCAGCCTGGAGACTATGCTGAAACAACCGATGTGAAGGTTGTCGCATGCTCGTCCGCCTGCTGTGCCTCGCCGCCCTGTTGCTGCCGACCGGCGCGCTCGCGCAGGCCATGGGCGAGGAGGCGAAGGCCTGCGTGCCGAACGGTGCGCCACTGGGCGCTGAGCACGAGCGCGAAAACCAGACCAAGGAGTGGCCGCAGGAAGCCCAGCGCCTGAAGCGCGATGTGCCGAACGTGGTGCGGCAGGGCGACCGGCTCCGTCTTTCGATCGATGGTGGTAAGGTGGTCGAACTGCAGGACTGCCCCTACGGTGACACTGCCTATCAATATCTCTACGAAAGATTCGACGATCCCGGCCGCTTCTATGTCGTCCGCACGCCGGCCTACGAAGACTTCTCCTACACGCTGGTGATGAAACGGACGGGCCGGCTGTTAACGGTTTACGGCGCGCCGGTCTGGGCCTCGGACAAGTCAAGGTTCCTCTCGGTTGCCTGTTCGCTGCTGCCGGAGCGCGGCACCCTCACGATCTTTGCGCCGTCGGGCGACGGGCTTGCCACAGAAGCGGAGGTTCCGCTGCCGTGTGCGATGGAGAGTTGCTCGGCGCGCTGGGACTTCCAGTCGTGGATCTCGGTGTCCTGTGCGCCGCGCGACGAGCCGGGCAAGAAGGGCACGGAGTTCGTCGTGATCCGCGGCAATGACGGCAAGTGGAACCGGTTCGGGCGCTAGTCCTTGGGCCAGCCGTCGCGAGTCTGCGGCAGCTTCTTCTTGAGCAGCGCACCGGCCACGACGTTGCGCAGCACTTCCGCCGTGCCGCCGCCGATGGTGAACATGCGCACGTCGCGCGCCATGCGCTCGAGCGGCAGTTCGCGTGAATAGCCGCGCGCGCCGAAGAACTGCAGCGCTTCATTCACCACCTGGATCGCGCTCTCCGATGTGAAGACCTTGGCTTGCGCGGCCATCAGCATGTCGGGGAAGCCGTCTTCGCCCGAGCGGGCGGCGTTGTAGACCAGCGCGCGGGCCGCCGAGAGCTTGATCGACATGTCGGCCAGCTTCCATTGCAGGCCCTGGAATTCGTTGATCGGCCGGCCGAACTGCTCACGCTTTCCCGACCAGTCGAGCGCGAGCTGATAGGCGCCCTCGGCGATGCCGAGCGCCACCGTGGCAGCCCCCACGCGCTGGCTGTTGTAGGCGGTCATCAGGTCCGCGAAGCCCTTCTTCAGGCCGCGCGGCGGGATCACCAGTGCCGAGGGCGGCACGTCCATGTCCTCGAAATCGATCACCGCCTCGGGAATGCCGCGCAACCCCATGGTCGGTTCGCGCTTGGTGATTTTCAGGCCCTTGGTCTCGTCGCGGATAGCCAGGAAACCGCCGATGCCCTCGAAATTGCCCTTCTCGTCGTAGACCTTGGCGAAGATCAGATGCAGGCGCGAGACGCCGCCGCCGGTGATCCAGTGCTTGCGGCCGTTGATGACGTAGCGGTTGCCCTTCTTGTCGGCGCGCGTGGTCATGCCGTTGGCGTCGGAGCCCGCGTCGGGCTCGGTGATGCAGATCGCGGGCTTGTCGCCCGCCAACACCATGTCGGCGCACATTTTCTTCTGCTCTTCCGATCCGTAGGCCATCACCGCGCTGATCGCGCCCATGTTGGTCTCGACAGCGATGCGGCCGGTGACGGCGCAGGCTGCCGACAGCGCCTCGATGGCGAGCACTGCCTCGAGCCAGCCCTTGCCCTGGCCGCCGTACTGCGTGGGGATCGTCATGCCAATTAACTTGGCGTCCTTCAGCAATTCGACGTTGTCCCATGGATACTGCTCGGTGCGGTCGACCTCTGCGGCACGCTTGGCGACGGGCCCAGCGGCCAGTTCGCGCGCACGAGCTTGCAGCTTCACCTGATCGGACGACAATCCAGACGCGTTCATGAAGATTTTCCCTGGCTGTTGGGATCGATGCTGAAGATGGCGACCGCATCGCTGCGGCCGCGTACGGCGACACTGCCCAGTGCTGCGAACGCGAACTCGCCATTGCAGGCCGTGCTGGTGCTTTCCGAAACGAGAATGCGCGTGCCGTGGTGCTTGTTCAACTCTTCCAGCCGCGATGCGAGGTTCACCGTGTCGCCCAGCAGGGTGAAGCTCATGCGCTGGCCGGCGCCGACCGAGCCGCCGATCACATGGCCGGTGCTGATGCCGATACGGGTGGCGAGCGCCACGCCGCTGGTACCGAAGGTGCGGCCGCCGACGGCGCGCTGGATGTCGATGGCCGCACGCACCGCGGCAGCTGCATGATCGGGGCAGGCGAGCGGCATGTTGAAGCTCGCGAACAGGCCATCGCCGATGAAGGTGTTGACCACGCCGCCGTGCGCCCGGATCGGCTCCAGCACCGTCTCAAGGTACTCGTTGAGTGCCTCGACCAGGCGGTCGGGCGACAGATACTCGGCGATGGTGGTGAAGCCCGCGATGTCGGTGAACAGGATCGTGGCCTCGCGCATCTCGCCCGCCAGAACGCCCTGGCCTTCGCGGTGCAGGATGGTCGAGGCGACGCTCTCGTCGACGTAGCGGCCGAAGGTCTCGCGGATGCGCTCGCGCTCACGCAGGCCCTCGACCATGTTGTTGAACTGCCCGGTGAGTTCTCCGACCTCGTCGTTCGACGTAACCGGCACGCGCTCGCTCAAGTCACCCTGGGCGACCTTGCCCATGGCGCGTGACAGAATTCGGATCGGCCTCAGGAGAGAGCGGGTGATGAAATAAGAGGTAATCGCCATGCCCATGATGGCCACCCCGACGACGTTGGTGATCTCCAGGCGGAGGCGATCGCCCTCGTAGGAGAACAGGTCGACGATGATTGCCGCCAGCGGCGCGATCGAGATCACCGTCAGCGCGACGATCAGCTTGGTCCGGTAGCTGCCGAAGAACAGTTCGAGGTTGCGGCCTCGGTGCTGGAAGATGAAGGCGCAGAGCTTGGCCAGGTAGTCGCTGATGACGAAGTAGGTGTAGGTGAAATAGAAGACCGGCAGGACAATGCACAGCGTGATGACCTGGGCGACGGCCGGTCGCGGAATGCCGGTTAGCGACGGGTCGGACCAGAAATAGGTCGCTGTGAGGCGGAACGCGGTCAGGATCAGCACCAGGATCGCCACGTTCTGCGCCGTCAGCAGCGGCAGCTGGGTGATACGGCGCTGCGTGTCCTCGAAGCTCGTTGTGCCTTCGAGATAGCGCTGAATCGGCTGGAACAACCAGCGCGACAGGAAATAGTTGACGGCCAGCAGGAGCACGAGCCCCGCGCCTAGGGAGCGCGGCGCGAAGCTCCAGGCGCCCGTCAATCCGATGAAGACCAGGGTGAAGGCCATGTCGACCGCAACGCTCGACGTCGCCATCCAGAGATAACGCCGGCGAATCGCGGAGATCTCGTCCGGCGTGGCGGTCGTCGACACGCTCATGATGTTGTCTTGCTCATGAAGTTGTCCCAACGCGATAGACCACGACATTGCCGCGGTGGCCGCGCACGTCGGTCTCGCCCAGGCGTTCACAGAAGTGCTCGGCGCCGGCTGCACGAACCGTGCTCTCGGTTGCCAGAATGACGGTATTGAACTGCTTGTTGAGTTGCTCGACCCTGGCCGCGACATTCACTGCGTCGCCCAGCAGCGTATAGTTCAAACGGTCGGCGGCACCGATCGTGACACCGATCACCGGGCCGGTGTTGAGGCCGATCCGGGTCCGCACCTCGACACCGGGCACGAGGCTGACGGCCGCGAGCGAGTGCTGGATCTCCACTGCTGCCCGAAGGGCGGCGCCGGCATGATCTTCGAGCGGCAGCGGCAGGTTGAAGCTGGCGAACAGGCCGTCGCCGATGAAGCTGTTGACGACGCCGCCGTGGCGCTGGATCACCGGCACCACTGTGCCGAGATAGACATTCAGTGCGCCGGCGACCTCGGTCGGCGTCATGCGCTCCGAAAGGCCGGTGAAGCCCTCGATGTCGGTGAACATCAGGGTCGCGTCGGCGGTGGTGTCGACGGCCCGGCCGGTATGTTCGTTGCCGTCGAGGATCGCCGTGGCGACGCTTTCACTCACGTACTTGCCGAAGGTGTCGCGCAGGTATTGCCGCTCCGCCAGACCCTCGACCATCCGGTTGAAGCCGCTTGCCGCATGACCGACCTCGTCATCCGAGGTCACCGGCAGGCGCACGCTGAAATCACCGTCGGCGACCTGCCGCATGCCGACGTCGAGACGCGCGATCGGTCGCGTCAACGCCCGCGATATCCAATAGTACATCAACACCGCACCGGTGGCGGACGTAATGATGTCGACGGTGGCTTCGCGCACAAGTCGTTCGCCTTCGTAGCTCAGGATGTCGGCGGCGATCAGGACCATGGTGGAGAAGGAGACGAACAGCAGCGCCAGCGCCACCTTGCGGCGAAAGCGGCCGTGGAAGACGGCGATGTTCACGCCGTGCGTCGTGAAGAGGAATTCGCAGAGCCGGTCGAGAAAAGCCGAGACGATGAAGAAGGTGAGGACGACGTTGAAGCCGGTACCGACCGTCAGGTTCGCCACGATATCGGGCCAACCCGCTTTCTGCAGCGTGGCGCCGAACGTGATGTCGAGGCGATGCGACAGCAGTCGCAGACCGATCATCGGCATGTAGAAGAAGCCGACGACGAGGGCGGAATGGCGCGGCAGATTGCACAAAGGGTGTTCGATGTCGGCGTAGGCGAGGCGGCCCTGCACGAAGCCCACGACCGGTCGGATCAAATACCAGGCACCGGCACCCACGCCGGCCACCAGGAAGACCGCCGATGAGAGGATCGACGGCAGCAGGACCGGCGCCGCATCGTTGAGGATCGCGTAGACGACGAGCGAGACGACGTCGATCAGGAACGGCACCGACATCGCCAGGAAATAGCGATGCACGAGGCGGGCGGGCGCCGCGAGCGACGCCACGTCGGTCGACGCTGTCATACGCCGGGTATAGTGCGGATCGGGACGGAGCGGAATGCCCCGCCCGCCGCGACCGCGGGATCAGGCCGTGAGTTCGCGCGCCGTGATGCGGTACTTGAACTTGTCCGGATCGAGCGAGTCGAGGAAGCCCGCCTTGTTCTCGGCCTGCGGATACATCAGGAACGGGATCGCTGGTTCCTTCGAGCCCGGCAACTTCACGTCGTGTGCGACGTTGAAGGCGACCCAGTTGCCTTCCCACGCACCGAACAATGCCTTGCGCGCCGCGACGACCTTGGGATCGCTCATCGCGAGGTTGGTCGGCGGCTCCTCGAGCACGACCTTGCGAACGTCGGCGGGATCGACCGGCGTCCAGCCGCTTCCGGTCAGCCAGACTTCGGCGCGGCAATGCTGCGCCTTACTAACGACTTCCGATCCGGCGCCGAGCGCCTTGAAGCCGAACTCCGACGGTGCCACCCGGATGCCGTAGACGTCACGCGCCGGCAGGCCGACGGACCGGGCAAGACCGACATAGAGCGCGTTGAGGTCGGCACATTTGCCGTTGAGGTTGCCGGTCTTGATCATCGTGGTGATGTCGCCGACGCCGCAGCCCAGTGTCTTGGCGTTGCGGAAGGTGTTCTCGACAACCCATTCGTAGAGTGCGCGCGCCTTGGCGACGTCGTCCTTCTTGCCGCGCACGATCTCCTCGGCGGTTTCCTTGACCAGCCCGTCGGTCGGCAGCAGGTCGGTCGAGGCGAGGTTCAGCGCACGCTCGGCGTCGCTGAGGGGTGCGGCCGTTCCCTGGCCAGGACGAACGGAGCGGTTCTGGGTCTGCACCTGGGCCGCGACCTCGATCACCGGAGAGAGCTGGTCGCTCGCCCATTCGACGCGCAGCATCTCTGCGCCGTACTTGGGATCGCGCACGCGCTCGGCGACCCGGGCGTTTCCCTTCCAGGTGACGTTGCCCGGACGCTGCCAGTCGGCGGCCTCGAAGGTGGGGAGAGGAATCCAGGCCTTGTTGGCACCCGCCGTCGGCTCGACCTGCGCGGTCAGCACGAAGCTGCGCCAGCCCTTGGGCACGGGTGCGAAGGTGGCCTGGGCCGATGCCAGGCGCGGCACGAGACCGACGGCGCCGGCGGCGATGCCGGCCTTGAACACGTCGCGACGATTGATCATTTGTCTTCTCCACATGGCGATGCGAGCCGGGGAGAGTGCGCGTTCCCGCTGTCGGGAAGGCTGCAACCATCCCGGCCCAAACCCGCGCCGCACGTGGCAGCGGTCTGTACCGGAAGCAGCGAGGATCGCAGGTCCGCGGGGCAAGCGTCAACCACGCGCTATAGAGGCCGGCGACCGGTCGTGCTAGGTCGGCCGGCATGACGGAGAAGCTGGCCGACCTCAATCAAATGACACTTCCGGGTTTTGCCGCAGCCATCGGCGACACCTTTGAATTGGCGCCCTGGGTTGCCGAGGCGGCGTGGGCGAAACGTCCGTTCGCCAGTGTCACGTCGCTGCACGAGGCGATGATGGGCGCGGTACGGGCAGCGCCACGCGAGCGGCAGCTCGAATTCCTCCGCGGCCATCCCGATCTCGCCGGCAAGGCGGCCCGCGCCGGCACGATCACCGACGACTCGAAGAGCGAGCAGTCCAGTGTTGGCCTCGATTCGCTCGATGAGGCCGACTTTGCGCGCTTCCACAGGCTGAACGACGCCTACACGGCGAAGGTCGGCTTTCCCTTCATCGTTTGCGTGCTGCGCCACACGCGCGATTCGATCCTGGCGCAGTTCGAGCGCCGGCTCGGCCACGACACCGCCACCGAGTTTGCCGCTGCCTTGCAGGAGATCTTCTACATCACCCGACTGCGCATTGCGGCCAAGGTGGCGGGCGAGGGCCTGCCCCGAGTGAATGGCCGCCTCAGCACCCATGTCCTCGACACCAACGTCGGTCGGCCGGCGGTCGGCGTCGCGATCGAGCTCTACGAGTTTTCGGGCAAGGTCGCCCATCTCATCGCCACGGCCGTCACCAATTCCGATGGTCGCACCGACCAGCCGCTGATCGGCGACCGCCCACTGCCGATCGGGCGCTACGAGCTGCGCTTCGCCATGGGTGACCATTTTCGCAGCAGGGGTATCGAGCAGGGCGATCCGCCGTTCCTCGATATCGTGCCTTTGCGCTTTTCGATCGCCGAGCCGGAAGGGCATTATCACGTGCCGCTGCTCTGCACGCCCTGGAGCTATTCGACCTATCGCGGATCCTGAGAACCGGAGGAAATGATGACTGCCTACAGCGATGTCTCCCTGATGATCGACGGTGCCTGGACCAAGGGGGCCAAGGGCCGCACGATTCCCATCGTCAATCCGGCGACCGAGGAAGTGATCGGCCATGTTGCCCATGCCGAGACCGCCGACCTCGACCGCGCGCTGGCTGCCGCCGACAAGGGCTTCAAGATCTGGAAGAAGGTCTCGGCCTACGAGCGCTACAAGATCATGCGCAAGGCCGCCGACCTGATGCGTCAGCGCCTCGACGAGATCGCCACGATCATGACCATGGAGCAGGGCAAGCCGCTCTACGAGGCCAAGGTCGAGACCAATCTCGCTGCCGACATCATCGACTGGATGGCCGAGGAAGGCCGCCGCACCTACGGCCGGGTCGTGCCGGCGCGCGCCGAGAACGTCTACCAGCTCGTGCTCAAGGAGCCGGTCGGCCCGGTCGCGGCCTTCACGCCGTGGAACTTCCCGATCAACCAGGTCGTACGCAAGGCCTCGGCGGCGCTCGCCACCGGCTGCTCGATCATCATCAAGGGTCCGGAAGACACACCGGCCTCGTGCGCCCAGCTCATCAAGGCGTTCGTCGATGCCGGCGTGCCGGCGGGCGTGATCCAGCTCGTCTACGGTGTGCCGTCGGAGATCAGCGCCTATCTGATCCCGCATCCGATCATCAAGAAGGTGACGTTCACCGGCTCGACGCCGGTCGGCAAGCAGCTCGCGGCCCTGGCCGGTGCGCACATGAAGCGCGTCACCATGGAACTGGGCGGCCATGCGCCGGCCATCGTATTCGAGGACGCCGATCTCGAGCAGGCGGTGAACGTGCTGGGCGCCAACAAGTTCAGGAACGCGGGTCAGGTCTGCGTGGCACCAACGCGCTTCCTGGTGCACGAGAAGGTCTATCCCGAATTCGTCGAGCGCTTCACCGCCTTCGCCAAGAACATGAAGGTGGGCAATGGCCTCGAGGCCGACACCAAGATGGGCCCGCTGGTGGCCGAGCGCCGCCTGCATGCCATGGACACCTTCATGAACGACGCGCTGGCCAAGGGTGCCAAGGTCCAGACCGGCGGCAAGCGCATGGGCAACAAGGGCTACTTCTACGAGCCCACCGTGCTCACCAACGTCTCGCCCGATTCGAAGATCATGAACGAGGAGCCGTTCGGCCCGCTGGCGCCGATCATCCCGTTCAAGGATTTCGACGGCGTGATGAAGGAAGCCAACCGCCTCGCCTGGGGCCTGGCCGCTTACGCCTATACCAAGAACACCAAGACCGCGGCCGCGGTCGGCGCCGCCTTCGAAAGCGGCATGGTGTCGATCAACCACCATGGGCTTGCACTGCCGGAAGTGCCGTTCGGCGGCATGAAGGACTCGGGCTACGGTTCCGAGGGCGGCCTCGAGGCGCTCGAGGCCTATCTCAACACCAAGTTCGTCAGCCAGCTCAACATGTGAGGATCGGCGACCCTCCTCTGCTCGTGCGGAGGAGGGTCCGCCTGATTTCGCGCAACTGTTTGTTGAAGGTTAGCTCATCCCGGACCAGGACGATCTCGGTGGCGCGTGGAAAGTGCCGCCGAGCCGCTACCTCGCCGGACGACCGGCTGAGTTCACCGTGGGCGCGCCCGCATCGAGCTATGTGACGATGGCGGACGGCTGCCGCCTCGCCGTCGATGTGATCCTTCCGGAGACCGAGGGGGGTGGCGTCAGCGCATCGAAGCGTTGGCCGACCGTCCTGATCCTCACGCCCTACATCCGCCGCTTCGAGCTGGCACCCGGCACCACCGGCGTCGAGCCGTCGCCCAACACTTATCGCTACCGCGACATGTTCGTGCCACACGGCTATGCCCTGGTCGTGGTCGATGCGCGCGGCACCGGCGCGAGCTTCGGCACGCGCGATTCGTTTCGTTCGCCGCGCGAGCGCGCCGACTATCGCGCCATCGCCGATTGGATCGTGGCCCAGCCGTGGAGCGACGGCGCCATCGGCGCCACCGGCATCTCCTATCTCGGGGCGGCGTGCGATTTCCTCGCCAGCACCGGCCACAAGGCAGTGAAGGCGATCGCGCCTCTGTTCGCGGTCTGGGATACCTGGACCGACAACTATTATCCCGGTGGCATGCTCATCAAGCGCCTGGCGCTGGTCTACGACGAACTGATGCTGGCGCTCGATCACGACCGACGCGAGTTGCGCAGCCAGTTCAGCTATTTCGCCAATCCCGCCCTGCTCGGGCCGATGCCGGTCGACGACGACACCGACGGTGCGCTCGCGAAGGAGGCCGTGAAAGGCCATCTCGCGAATTTCCGCATGCCCGACTTCATCACCGAGTTCAAATTCCGCGACGATGCGTTGCCCTACGATCCTGGCTTCACCAGCGCCTCGTTCAGCCCCTACAACTATCTCGACGAGATTCCCAAGGACGTGGCGGTCTATGCCGTTTCAGGGTGGATGGATGGCGCCGGCTACGCCAACGGGGCGCTGTCGCGCTTCCTGACTCTGCCCAATACAGAGCGACGCGTGCTGCTGGGGCCGTGGGATCACGGGGCGCGGATCAATGCCTCGCCCTGGCGCACACGGCCCGAACCCGAGCTGCCGGTGCTGGGCGAGGTGCTGCGGTTCTTCGATCGCCATCTGGCCGGCCGCGAGACCGGTCTCGAGCATGAAGACCCGATCCACTATTTCACCGTACACGCCGAGGAGTGGCGCGCGGCGAAAAGCTGGCCGCTGGTCTCGACGATCCGGCAGTTCTTCGCAGCACCTGGCCATGCGCTCACGGCGGCACGGCCGAACGACGGCACGTCGGAGCAATTCCAGGTCGACTTCACCCAGGGGTCGGGTACGCAGACGCGCTACGAGCGCATCGCCGGCATCGACGCCACGTCTTATTATGCCGACTGGAGCGAGCGCGAACGCGCGCTTCTCTCCTTCACGACATCGCCGCTCGAGAGTGCGCTGGAGATCGCGGGCCATCCCGTGGTGTCGCTGTGGCTCGCCTCGAGCGAGCCCGACGCCGCGGTCTTCGTCTACCTCTCGGAAGTCGAGGTGGACGGCACCTCGCGCTATGTCACGGAAGGCGTGCTGCGCGCCATACATCGCGCCGAAGCGCCGTGCCCGCGCGACTATCGCACGACCTGGCCGTGGCGGACCTTTGCCCGCAAGGACGCGCGGCCGATGCCGATCGGCGAGCCCCAGCTCCTGCGCTTTGCCCTGTTGCCGACGGCCTGGCGGTTCTCCCAGGGGAGCCGCCTGCGGTTGTCGATCGCGGGCGGCGACGCCGACCATTTCGTACAGGCGCCGCATGGCCGGCCGCCGCTGCTGACAATCCTGAGTGGCGGTGAGCAGGCCAGCGTTCTCGAATTGCCGGCGATCGAATCGGGCGGAGCGAGGGGCTAGCGCGTCGGCCAACATGGTAGCGACGGTCCAGTCTCGTCGCTAAGCTCCCGGCCGAATGATCAGGATGACAAGACGTTCGACACTCGGCGGGCTGCTCGCGGCAGGCGCAGCAACTGGCGCACGCGCCGGCCAGTGGCCCGAGCGGTCCGTCAGCTGGATCGTGCCGTTTCCCGCTGGCGGTGGATCGGACATGTTCGCCCGCCCGATCGCGGCGCACGTCACCAGCCGGCTGGGCGAGACGATGGTGATCGACAACAGGAGCGGCGCCGGCGGCACCATTGGCACGGCGGTGGCGGCGCGCGCCCCGGCAGATGGCTATACGGTGCTGGTCGGCGACACTGGCCTTACCTATGCACCCACGATCTACCCCAAGGCGGGTTTCGATTTCGACCGGGACTTCGCGCCGATCAGCGCCTTCGCCCGCGTGCCCTATGCGCTGGTGATCAATCCAGCCCGCCTCGACGTCGCGACCCTTGCGGCGTTCGTCGCGGCGGCAAAGAAGGAACCCGGCGCCATTCCCATCGGTTCGGCGGGGCTCGGTACCGTGACGCATCTTGCCATCGGGCTGTTCGAGGGACGCGCCGGCGTGCAACTCAATCATGTGCCCTATCGCGGCGGCGCGCCGATGCTGCAGGATCTGCTGGCCGGGCAGATTGCCGCCGCCTTCGTTCTGGTCAGTGCCGTTGCGAGCTACGTCAAGTCCGGCAAGCTGCGCGCGCTCGCGGTGGCCAATCGTCGCCGCGAGCCGTTGCTGCCCGATGTGCCGACGGCACACGAGGCGGGTCTTGCCGATTTCCGCATCACCACCTGGTTCGGCCTGTTCGCGCCGGCCCGGACGCCCGGCGCGGTCCTCGACCGGCTGCATGGCGCCGTGCAGGAAGCGCTCGCGAACGAAGACGTAAAACGCCTGTGGCAGGAGCAGGGCGCCAAGGTCGAACCCGAGAGCCGTGCCGACTTTGCCCGCTTCGTCACCCAGGACACGGAGCGTTGGCGCCGCATCGCCAAGGCCGCCAACGTCCAGCTGGACTAGGGCGCGCGTCAGGTCACGAGGAAGACGGCCTCGACCGAGCAGGCGAAATCGGCCGGGCCGATCGTACCGACGGCGAAGCGGGCGTGCCGGCCGGCATCGCCCATGATGTCGACCATCATGTCGGAGACCGCATTGGCGACCAGCGGCTGGCCCTTGAAGTCGGGCGCCGAGTTCACGAACACGCCGAGCTTCACGCAACGCTCGATGCGGTCGAGATCGCCGTCGAGCGCCACTTTCAGATGGGCGAGGACGTTGAGCCCCGACAGCTTCACGGCAGCCTGAGCCTGCTCCATCGTCAACTCGGCGCCGACCCGTCCGAGGAAAGGACGCTCCGCGCCGTTGAGCGGCGGCTGGCCGGCGACGAAGGCGAAGTCGCGGGCGATGACGGCGGGCTGATAGCTGAACAGCGGCTTGGTGACGGGCGGCAGGACAAGGCCGAGTTCGGCCAGCCTGCGCTCGATGCGCCCACTCACGTCGCGCCGCCGCCGTTCACCTGGATCATTTGACCGTTGATATAGGCGCCGGCTTCCGACACGAGCAGGCGCGCAGCGGCAGCGACCTCGACGGGCGTGCCGAAGCGGCCAAGCGGCACGCGGGCCAGCGTCTGGGCACGCGCCTCCGCCGAGGCGTTCTTCTCCGCGACATCGGGTGCGATCGGCCCGGGCGAGATGGTGTTGGTGGTGATGCCCTTGGGTCCGAATTCCATCGCCAGGCCCTTGGTGAGGCCCCACACGCCATGCTTGGCAACCGACACCGGCGTGCGACCCGCGTGGCCGTGGATTGCATTCATGCCGGCGAAATTGACGATGCGGCCCCAGCCTTTCTTCACCATGCCGGGAAGACAGGCGCGCGACAGCCAAACGGCGGCGTCGAGGTCGACTGAAATGACGCGCCGCCATTCGGCTTCGCTCATTTCGAGGAACGGCTTGTTCGGGCGAAGGGCCGCGTTGTTCAGCAGCGCATCGACCGTGCCGAAGGCTTTTAGCGCTTCGCCTGCGATGCGATTGCATTCCTCGGACGTGCCGACGTCGCCCATGACGACGAGGGTCTTCACGCCGAACTTCGCGGCCTCCTGGGCCACGCTTTCGCAAGCCGCGCGGTCGCTCGAGCCATTGATCACGACGTTGAAGCCGTCCTCGGCGAGGCCGAGGACGCAGGCGCGGCCGATGTTGCGGCCCGCGCCGGTGACGAAGGCCGTCTTCCCATTGGCCGCCATCAGACGACACCGCCTGCGCGCAGTTCCTTGATCTTCTTCGGCGAGAGGCCGAGGCCCTTCAGCACCGAATTGGTGTGCTGGCCGAGATCGGGCGTCGGCTTGAGCCGCTTGGGCTGCGGCGAGGCAGTGAGGTTGATCGGATTGCCGACAACCTTGATGTCGCCGAGCTTCGGATGCTTGACGCCGCGCGCGATGCCCAGGTGCTGGACCTGAGGTTCGGCGAAGGTCATGTCGATCGAGTTGATCGGCCCGCACGGCACGCCTGCCTTGTTCAGCGCGGCGATCCAGTGCGCGGAAGTGTTGGTCCTGGTCACCGCGCTGATGCGCTCGTTCAGAGCCGTGCGGTTCTGCGAGCGCAGCGCCGGGGTCGCATGCTCCGGATGGCCGAGCAATTCGCCATCTCCCATCGCCTCGGCAAAGCGCTTGAACATGTGCTGGCCGGAGGCGGCGATATTGATATGGCCGTCACTGGTCTGGAATACGCCCGTCGGGATCGACGTCGGATGATCGTTGCCGGCCTGCTTCGGCACTTCGCCCTTCATCAGCCAGCGCGCCGCCTGGAAGTCGAGCATGAAGATCTGCGCTTCGATCAGGGAGGTATGGACCCACTGACCCTTCTTCGTGCGGTCGCGATTGTAGAGGGCGAGCGTGATCGCCTGGGCCAGCAGCAGGCCGGCCGTCAGGTCGCAGATGGGAATGCCGACGCGCATCGGCCCGCGGCCGGGCTCGCCGGTGATCGACATCAGACCACCCATACCTTGCGCGATCTGGTCGACGCCGGGACGCGCCGCGTCGGGACCGTCCTGGCCGAAGCCCGCGATCGAGCCATAGATGATCTTGGGATTGACCTTCTTGACCGACTTGTAGTCGACCTTGAGGCGGTACTTCACGTCGGAGCGGT
>JAQSDW010000037.1 GCA_029946105.1 Reyranella sp.
GGGAAAGAAAGCAGGCTGGCGGGGCTATCACGATGGACGGACCAACAAGCGCGCCGCAAGGCTCGCTGTTCCGCGAGGCTGCGCTCGATCGTCTGAACTCGCCGGAACAACTCGACCAGCGTATCCGGCTAGTCCCGCCGGCGATGCGGCTGATGGCGATTGCCACTGCCCTGATCATCGGCGCGGGCCTCGTCTGGGGTATTTTCGGATCCATTCCGACGCGCACAGGCGGCAGCGGCATCCTGCTGTCGGACGGCAAGGGCTCCTATGCCGTCGAGCCCGCGGCGTCGGGTCCGGTGATCGAGCTGCTGGTCAAGCGCGGCGATCATGTCATGGCCGGCGCCGTGATTGCGCGCATCAGGCAGGCGTCACTCTCGGCCCAGCTCGACGGTATCACTAAGCGGCTCGCGGCGATGGACGAGAATCTCGAGCGGCAGCAGGCCGCCGATGCCGCCATCCTCGTCAAGCACGAGGATATTTCCAAGCGTCAGTCCGCGGCGATCGATCAGCAGATCACGGCCGCGAAGACCCGCACCGATCGGCTGGCCAAGGTACTGTCGGGCTACGAGGACCTGAAGACCAAGGGCCTGCTCACGGCGAACAGCCTGGTGAGCATGCAGCAGGAGTACGACCAGACGACGCTCAGCATCGCCAATGCCAACGCCCGCAAGATCGAGGTCGAGGCATCGCTCGATCAGAAGCGCGAGGAGATTGCCGAGCGCCAGCGCCAGGCGACGGTTGCCATCGACGTCGTGAAAGCCGATGTCGACCGGATCAAGGCCGAACTCGCAATCGGCGCTACGGTGACGGCGCCGGTTGCAGGCCGGGTCGACGAGGTTCGCGTCGGCCTGGGCGATGTCGTGGCTCCCGGCACGGTGATCGCCACAATCGGGGAAGTCTCCCCGGTGCCCCGCTTCGAGGTCGTCACCCTGTTCGGAGGCGAGATGGGCAAGCGCGTGACCACGGGCATGCATGTCCAGGTTCATCCCGTCACGGTCCGGCGCGAAGAGCACGGCGCCATGCGCGGCACCATCGCGGAGATTACCGAGAGCAGCGTTTCGGAGCCCGAGATCAACGCCATCCTGCGCAACCCGACGCTGACCAGGACTCTAATGGGCAAGGGCGCGCCGATCATGGCGCGCATAACCCTGGTCGAGGACAAGGACACACCGAGCGGCTTTGCCTGGTGGATCGGCAAGGGCCCGCCCTTCAAGGTGACGCGCGGCACGCTGATCGACGTCGAGGTGATCGTGGAAGAGCGCCGCCCGGTCGAGCTCGTCATTCCGGCCCTGCGCAAGCTGCTCCGTATCGACGGATGAGCCTCGCCGCCAGCCGTCCGACGCGCCGCGTTCATACGCCCACCGTCCTGCAGATGGAGATGGTCGAATGCGGCGCGGCCGCGCTCGCCATCGTCCTCGCCTATTGGGGACGGCGCGTGCCGCTCGAGGAGCTGCGCGTCGCCTGCGGCATCTCGCGCGACGGCAGCAAGGCGAGCAGTATCCTGCGCGCCGCCCGCGGCTACGGTCTGGAGGCCAAGGGCTTTCGGCGCGACGTCGACGAAGTGCTGGAAGGCCCCTTCCCGTCGATTGTATTCTGGAACTTCAACCACTTCCTCGTGGTCGAGGGCGCCTCACGCGACAAGGTCTTCCTCAACGATCCGGCGCTCGGCCCGCGCACCGTTACGAGGGACGAATTCGGCAAGAGCTTCACCGGCGTCGCCCTCGAGATGAAGCCGGGCGAAGGCTTCACCCGCGGCGGTCCGCCTGAGCGCCTGCTGGCGCGCCTCAGGCAACGGCTGAGCGGCTTCGAGCCCGCCATCGCTTTCGTGGCGTGGATCAGCCTGATGCTGGTGATTCCGGGCCTGATCGTGCCGGGCTTCACGCGCATCTTCGTCGACGACATCCTGGTGAAGCAGTTCGACGGCTGGCTCGGGCCCCTGCTGGTCGGCATGGCGGCTATCTTCATCCTCAACGCTCTTCTGTCGACGGTCCAGCAGCTCATGCTGCTGCGCATCGAGCTCAGGCTGGCGCTGGAGCAGTCGGCGCGGTTCGTCTGGCACGTGCTCTGCCTGCCGGTGGAGTTCTTCGGTCAGCGCTTCTCCGGCGACCTGGTGAACCGCGTCGAGGCCAACGACCGGGTGGCAGAGCTGCTCGCCGTCGATCTCGGCAATGCCGCAGCGAGCCTGCTGACGGCCGCCTTCCTGGGCGTCGCCATGATGTTCTACGACGTCACGCTGGCAGCGATTGCGCTGGGTGGTGCCGCGTTGAGCGCGGTGGTGCTGCGGGTGGTCAACCGGCCGATGAAGGATGTGGCGCTCCGCCTGCAGACCGAGCAGGGCAAGCTGTTCGCAACCTCCGTGGTCGGCCTGCAGACCATCGAGACGCTGAAGGCCGGCGGCGGTGAGAACGACTTCTTCTCGAAGTGGGCGGGCTACCACGCCCGTGCCATCAACTCCGAGCAGAAGCTCACGATCTACCAGCAGGTGACGAACCTGGTGCCGCCGATCGTGTCGAGTTTTGTCAATGCCGCTGTGCTGGGCGTGGGTGCCTTGCTGGTGATCGACGGCACGATCACGGTCGGCACGCTGGTTGGCTTCCAGGCGCTGCTGGGCAATTTCTCGGGGCCGGTCCAGCACGTCGTCGGCGTGGCGGCCAAGGTGCAGCAGGCCTCGGCCGACCTCGCCCGGCTCGACGACGTGCTGCACTACCGGCGCGACTGGCGCTTCCCCACCGAACCGGCGCCGGCGAGCGAGGCCCACGCGGTCGGCCGCCTGTCGATGCAGAATGTCAGCTTCGGCTATAGCCCGTTCGAGCCGCCCCTGATCGAGGGCTTCTCGCTCGACGTGGCGCCCGGCCGATGGGTGGCACTGGTGGGCGAATCCGGCAGCGGCAAGAGCACGCTCGGCACCCTCATCACCGGCCTGAACGAGCCGCGTGGTGGAGCGGTTCGCGTCGATGGACTGACGCTCGCCGAATGGGGACGCAAGCGGCTGGCCCATGTCGTGGCCTCGGTCGACCAGGACATCCACCTGTTCAAGGGCACGCTGCGCGAGAACATCACCCTGTGGGACAGCACGGTGCCGCAAGCGCGGCTGGCCGCGGCGATCGCCGACGCAGGCTTGACCGAAGTGGTGCAGAGCCTGCCGCGTAACTTCGAGGCTGCGATCGACGAAGACGGCCGCAACCTGAACGGCGGCCAGCGCCAGCGCATCGAGATCGCCCGCGCGCTGGTGCAGGAACCCGCGATCCTGGTGCTCGACGAGGCGACCAGCGCGCTCGACGCGATCAGCGAGAACGAGATCCTGCAGGCGGTGCGCCGCCGTGGCATGACCTGCGTCCTGGTTGCCCATCGGCTGAGCACGATCCGCGACTGCGACGAGATCATCGTGCTCGCCCGTGGCAAGGTCGTCGAACGCGGCAACCATGCGAGGCTGCTGGCCGCCGGCGGAGCCTATGCCCGCCTGATCAGCGCCGAGACGGCGACGTGACAGACACACCCCCCGCCGCGCACGAACCGCTAGAACTTGCCGGCCTCGCCGGCCCGTGCCGGCTGGCGCGGCCTGCCCGCCTCTATGGTGCGGTGATCGACAGCGCCGGATCTGCCGGCCAGCGCCGCTTCCTGGCCGAGTTGCCCGAAGGAGCGGCGGTCTTCGCCCTGTCGTCGCCACGCGTTGTCTTCGTGCTGACCGACGGTACCGCATCGTCGGATCCACCGGCGCTCGTCGACGGACCGATCGGCGGCCCTGCTATCGACGCCGAAGCGATCGACGCATGGTACGCGGCGCTGCTGTCCTGCCCGGGGCCGGGTCACGGCCACGGCGACGCCATTCCCTTCGAGCCCGGCGACCGCCGCACGCTCGAAGCCGGCGCCCGGCTGACGGCGCGGCGCGTGGCCTGGCTGCGCGCCAGCGTGCCGATCCTGCGTTATCCCGGACCGAACGACAGCCAGGCATCGCGCCCTACGACGCTGCTGGTGGTCGCCAACCAGATCGGTGCCGAGACCGTGGCCGCCGGCGAGGTCGAGGAGGTCGAGACGGCTACTCTGCTTGTCGAGCAGACGCCCGCCACGCTGGGGCAATTGTCGGCGGTCCTGGCCGAACGGGTGGCGGCGAGGCTCGTCGAGGACGAGGCGGCCGAGGAGCAGCGGCGCCTCGATGCCGATGCGCTCGACAAGGCCAGGGCCAACGCCGCGATGCAGCGCCTGCGCGACATCGCGGCCTTCCGCTTCACCACGATCGACCCGACGGTGGTCGCCAGCGGCGACGCGCTTGCCCGCGCACTTGCGGTGATCGGCCGGATCGAAGGTTTTACGCTGCAGACGCCCGACGCCGACGATCCGGGCTCGGCGCTGTTCGAGCGCCTCGAGCGTTTCGCCAATGCCAGCGGTTTTCGCTTTCGCGAGATCGCCCTTGATGGCGACTGGTGGAATGAGGACGGGCCGGCCTTCCTGGGGATTGAAGCCGCATCGGGACAAGCGCTTGCCGTGGTGTGGCGCCGCGGGCGATGGCGCGCGATCGGCCAGGGAGCACCTGGTCATGGAGCATCCGGCGAGACGGTGATCGACAAGGCGAGTGCGGCTTCTCTCCTGACACGCGGCTACATGATCTATGCGCCGCTGCCTGAGCGCTTCACCACGCGCGAGTTGATCGGCTTCGCGACCTTCGGCGTCGGCGGCGATATCTTCCGGCTGCTGCTCGCATCGGCGGCGGTGACGCTGGCCGGGCTGCTGCTGCCGGTTGCGGCCGGTGCGATCCTGGGAACGGCGATACCGCAGGGCCGGCTGTTGCTGCTGTCGGACATGCTGCTGCTGCTGGGCGCCACCGCGATCGGCAGTGCCCTCTTCCAGGTGGTCCGCGCCCTGGCGTTGATCCGGGTCGGCACGCACCTCGACCGCCGCCTGCAACCGGCGGTGTGGGATCGCCTGATCCGCCTGCGCGCCTCTTTCTTCCGCGATTATTCGGTGGGCGATCTCGCCTTGCGCGTGCTCGGCGTCGATGCCATCCGCCGTACCCTGTCCGGTGTGGCGGTGACCGCGGCCGTGGGGGGCCTGTTCTCGGTCGCAAGCCTGGTGCTGATGCTGATCTACGATCCCATTCTCACGATGTTCGCCTTCGGTTATGCGATTGTGGCCGCCAGCCTGCTGTTCCTGCTGGCGCGCCGACAGGCGAGGCTCGATCGGGTCGTCTACACGCGCAAGGGCATCGTGTCGGGGCTGCTGATCGAGATTTTGGGCGGCATCGCCAAGCTGCGCGTTGGAGGCGCAGAGCTGCGTGCGTTCTCGCGCTGGTCCGAGGCCTTCGCCGAGCAGCGCATCAACAGCGCCCGCTCCGGCCGGGTGGCCGCCTACCAGACGGTGCTGGGCACCAGCCTCCCTATCGTGGGCTCGCTCGGTATCTTCTGGCTCGCCGCGGGCGGCAGCAACCCGATCTCCATCGGTGACTTCGCCGCCTTCAACAGCGCCTTCGGGCAGTTCACCGGGGCCATGCTTTCGCTGGCGGGCGCGCTCAATGCCGGCATTGAAGTCGTTCCCCTGTTTGCCCGCCTCCGGCCCGTCTTCGACGCGCCGCTTGAGGTCGGGCAGGACCGCGTCGATCCTGGCCCATTGGGCGGCCACATTGCCGTGCACAATCTGTCGTTCCGCTACGGCAATGACGGGCCGTGGATTCTGCAGGATGTGGCGTTCGAGGCGCGGCCGGGCGAGAGCGTGGCGATTGTCGGCGCGTCGGGCTCCGGCAAATCGACCCTCCTGCGCCTACTTCTGGGCTTCGAGACGCCGACGCATGGCGGCATCTTCTACGACGACCGCGACCTCGAGAAGCTCGACCTCGGCCGGGTGCGCCAGCAGATCGGCACTGTGCTGGAGAATTCCCGTCTGGTGCCGGGCAGCCTGCACGACAACATCGTGGGCGCTGCGCCTCTCTCGCAGGCACAAATCGACGAGGCAGTGCGCCAGGCCGGTCTTGCCGCCGATATCGAGACCATGCCCATGGGGCTGCAGACGTTCGTCATGGAAGGCGGAGGCCAGATCTCGGGGGGGCAGCGCCAGCGCGTGATGATCGCACGGGCAATCGTGCGCAAGCCGCGCATCCTCCTGTTCGATGAGGCGACCAGCGCGCTCGACAACCGCACTCAGGCCATTGTGACGGCGAGCCTCGCCGCCATGAACGCCACTCGCCTCGTCATCGCCCATCGACTGAGCAC
>JAQSDW010000038.1 GCA_029946105.1 Reyranella sp.
TCTAGTCGCCGGCGATCCTTGGCTGGCAACAGTGCCAGTAACCTGTTGGCATGAGTCTTCGTCGGCTGGCGCCTTGTCATCTCTCTGTCTGCCTCTCTGGTCTTGCCCGCGACACGCAAGGCGCGGCCCGCGTCAATCCTCGTCCCGCTTCCCAGGTGCCGCCGGCTCGTTCGCTTCTTCTTCGGACAATAGCTTCTCGAGCTGGACACGCCTTGCGTCGTCGTTCGTTTCGGCGATCTGCCGGCGATAGTTCTCGAGATTCTTGCGGCGAATGAACGATTGCATTGCGCCACCTAAGTGGCATCAAAGCGGCGATTCAACTTGCGCTTGCCCGCCGGCAATGTCGAGTCGGCGCTCCCGGATCCGACTGTAATGGGAATGTGTCGCATGTCGCACACGGACGACCGTCTGCTACCCGACGTTGCTTCTCGACTCAGCGTTGTAGAAGGCGCACACGTAACTTCATCGGCGGGCAGGCTGCAAAACTGCTGCATCGCCGCAATTCGGGCAGTGTCCAGCATCGGACACAGTTGATCCTGGTCAAGCGGCGCCTTGCGAAAACCTGCTAGAAGTCTTCGACCTCGGATATCCGGGGCCCGCCGGGGAGGTCGGCCATATGGCGTTCGAACAATCCCTGTTTTCAAAAGTGTTCACGACCAACGCGGCGCTCCGGAAGGACGCTCCTCGCTCGGTTGCCAGCTACGAGCGTGAGCTCAGTGAACATCGCGGTACCGAAACCCGCTTGCGCGAGGCGCTCGCCGGCGACGAAGCGTTGCTACGCCAGAAGGACGATCTCATCCACGCGCGCGAACTCCTGAGCATGGAGTCCGACCATCGGCTACTGAACGGCCTGCAGATGATCGTGAGCCTGCTTTCGCTCCAGAGCCGATCAGAGCCCAATAACGACGCGGCGGCCCATCTCGCCACTGCCGCCAACCGCGTGGCCACCCTCGCCCGCGTCCACCGGCGCCTGCATTCGCTCGATAACGCGGAGGTCATCGCTTTCAAGCCGTTCCTCGAGGAACTGTGCCGTGAATACAGCTCGATGCTGGAATCGGAGGACCGCCACAAGCAAACCATCGTCGTCCAAGGCTGCGACGCCAGATTTCCGGCAGCCACGGCGATCCCGCTCAGCCTGATCGCGAACGAGCTCGTCACCAACGCCGCCAAGCATGGCCGCGGTATCATCACCGTGCGGCTGGAGGAAACGCCAGAGGGCGGGCATCTCCTGTCGGTCTGCAACGAGGGCCCGCCCCTGCCCGAGGGGTTTGATCCAGCCGCTTCCACGGGACTCGGCATGCAGATCGTGCAGGCACTGGTCGGGCAGATCGGCGGCAAGCTCCGGGTCGTTCGCTGCACGCACTGCGGCGGCCCACGCTTCGCCATCGCTTTTGCCGAGATACCGGTCCACTAGAGGAAACAGCATCATGTCCGTCGGCACTATTATTATCATCCTGCTGATCATCTTCCTCTTGGGCGGCTTCAGCGGCCGCTTCGGCGGCTACGGCTATGGCTTCGGCCACGGCGGCATCGGCGTACTTGGCGTCATCCTGATCATCGTCGTCGTGCTCATGCTGACGGGACGCCTCTGAGCGATCGGCAGTACGGCGCATGACCAGACTACGCCTGCATCGGGAGACCCATCTCGTCCAGCGGGTCGGCTGGCTGCGCGCGGCGGTGCTGGGCGCCAACGACGGCATCGTCTCGACGGCGAGCCTAATCGTGGGCGTGGCGGCTGCCGCCACCGCGCCGGGCGACGTGCTGATCGCGGGCGTGGCGGGCCTGGTGGCCGGCGCGATGTCGATGGCCGCCGGCGAATATGTCTCGGTGAGCTCGCAGGCCGATACGGAACACGCCGACCTGGCGCGCGAGGGTGCCGAACTCGCGGCCAATCCCGAGTTCGAACGCGACGAGTTGACCGACATCTATGTCGGGCGCGGGGTCGAACCGGAACTGGCGCGCCAGGTGGCCGGGCAATTGATGGCCAAGGGTGCCCTGGCGGCCCACGCGCATGACGAACTCGGGATTTCCGCCGCCACCACGGCCCGTCCGCTGCAGGCCGCCTTCACCTCGGCCGCGACTTTTTCCGTTGGCGCGGCCATGCCGCTGCTCATGGTCGTGGTGGCGCCGACGGCCTGGCTGGTGGTCGCAGTCAGCGCGGCCTCGCTGGTCTTCCTCGCCATTCTGGGCGCCATCGGCGCGCGCGCAGGCGGCGCCAACGTCTGGCGCGCCACGATCCGTGTCACCTTCTGGGGCGCGCTTGCCATGGCGCTGACCGCCGGCATCGGCCGATTGTTCGGCACGGTCGTCTGACCTTCTAAGCGGCTGCCGGAGCTGCGCCTGCCTGCACCAACTGCCCGTCGACCAGTTCGATGATGCGGTCGCAACCGCGCGCGATCTCCAGGCTGTGGGTGACGATCAGGAAGCTGGTGCCGCTCTTGCGGTTGACCTCGCGCATCATCTCGAACACGCCCTCGGCTGACTTCGTGTCCAGGTTGCCAGTGGGCTCGTCGGCCAGCACCAGCGCCGGCTCCATCGCCAGCGCCCGCGCCACGGCAACGCGCTGCTGCTGGCCGCCCGACAGGGCGTTGGCGAGATTATGCTGCCACTGTCCCAGCCCGAGACCGGTGAGCAGGTCGAGCGCCCGCTTCTTCATCTTGGCATCGGGAAAGCCGCGCTCGACCAGCATGGGCATCATCACGTTCTCCAGCGCGGTGAAAGCCGTGATCAGAAGATGATGCTGGAAGACGAATCCGATGCTGCGGCCGCGCAGCCGGGTAAGCAAACGGTCGCCGAGCGCGCTGGTGTCCTGTCCCTCGACGAACAGCCGGCCCGAGGTCGGCCGGTCGAGCAGGCCCATGATGTTCAGTAGCGTGCTCTTGCCCGAGCCCGAGGGTCCGATGAGGGCCGCGAACTCGCCGCGACCCAAAGTCAGGTCGATGCCATGCAGGATCTCCGTCTCGGTCGGACGGCCGATATTGTAGGACTTCCGCACCTTCTCCAGCCGCAAGACGTCGTCAGCCACGGATCGCCACCACTGGGTCGAGGCGGGACGCGCGCAACGCCGGCGCCATCGCCGCCAGCACACCGGTCAGCGTCGCCAGCAGGGCGGCCGCGACGAACAGCGAGCGTTCGAAGACCAGGGGGATCAATTCGCTGCCGTCTGCCTGACGCACATGGTCGTGGAAGAAGAGCAGACCGCCGGCGCCCAGCAACGAGCCGACGACGGCACCGACCAGGCCGATCAGCGCGCCCTGGATGAGGAAGATGCGCAGCGTCTGGCCACGCGACGTCCCCATCGCCCGCAGGATGCCGATGTCCTTCGAGCGCTGGATGACCGAAACGACCAGGACGCTGGCGATGCCGAGGGCCACGGACAGCGCCACGAACAGCCGGATGACAGCGCTCGACAGGCTCTGCGCCTGCACCGCCGAGAAGAACTGCGCGTTGGTGGCGATCCAGCTGTAGGCGGCGGCGCCGGTCATCGGCTGCAGGCGTCGGGCGACAGTCTCGGCCGCATAGACGTCGGCTATGGTGAGTTCGATGCTGGTCACGCCGCCGATCAGGTCGAGCAGGCTCTGGGCGGTGCGCAGCGGGATGTAGACGTAGCGTTCGTTCACCGGCCGGCTCCCGAGATCGAAGATTGCGGTGACGGTAAGGGCCCCGCTGGTCCGCGCCCCGGACGTCAGGGTGAGACGGTCGCCCACCCCGATGCCGAGATAGCGGGCGAGTTCGGTGCCGATGACGATGTCCTGGCTGCTGAGACGCACCGTGCCGGCCACGATGTTGTCCGGCAGCCGGACGATGTGGAAATAGCTGTCGGGCTCGATGCCGACGATGCTGACGGCACGGGTGGCGTCGCCGCGCACGGCCAGCGCCGATCCAGCGGCGACCGGCGACACTGCGACAATGGCGGGGTCGTCCTGCAGCACCCGCACCAGCCCCTGCCACTGGTCGATCGACCGAACACGCTGCAGCGGCATCTGCACGATCGCCATTTCGACGTCCTTGCCGCCGAGCCGCAAAGGCCGTGCAATCTCGTCGCGCGGCTGCAGGGTGATGTGCGCCTGTGCGCTCAGCACCCGCTTGGTGAGATTGGCCTGCAAGCCGGTCAGCAGCGCCGACATGAACACGATCACGGCGATGCCGACCGACACGCCCGAGATGATGAACAGCGTCTGAAGGCGGCCTTCGCGCAGGAAGCGGAGTGCCGCGATCCATTCGAACGGCACCCACCTATTCATGCGCGACCGCCCGCATCCGCTGACCATCGGCAACGACGGCGTCCGGCGCGACCGCGCGATCTCCGGGCGCGAGGCCTTCGGCGATCTCGATCACCCTGGCGCCGCGCAGGCCGATCTTCACCGGCTGGCGCCGGGCGTGGCCGCCGTCGACCTTGAGTACCCAGGGCGCCGCCCCCTCGAGGTCGCGCACGAAGCGCAACGGCAGGACCACGGCATCCTTCTTGCGCGCCACCTCGATGTCGACCGAGACCGTCATGTCCTCGCGCAGGTAGGAAGGCGCGTCGGCCGGCGCCACGCGCAGTTTTACCTCCATCGACCCGCGCTGCAGGTTCACCGCGGGACTGACGTAGACGACCTCGGCGGGAAATGTCTTTACCGGATAGGCCTCGGCCGATGCCAGGGCCTTGTTGGCCAGAGTGATCAGGGCGAGGTTCTTCTCGTCGATCTGCACCACGAGTTGGATCTCGCCGGCCGGCGACAGGTTCATCAGGATGTGACCCGGCTGGACGAGGTCGCCACGCTCCACGTCCCGGAAAATTAGCGTGCCGTCGCGCGGGGCCAGAATCCGTGCGTACGAAAGCCGCGCCTGGGCGGAGCGCAGGTTCGCCCCCGCCCGCGCCACCTCGTTCTGGGCGAACTGGTATTCCGTACCGCCCGGCTGGTTAATCGTGACCACCAGCCGCGCCGCGCGGACCCGGGTTCCCGCAATGTCGAGATCGCGCCGATCGACGTCGAGCTGGGACGTGGTGGCGAAGTGCTCGCCCTGGAGCTTGCTGGTGCGGTCGAAGGTCTTCTGGGCGTTGAGCAGGTTGGCTTCCGCCTGGCTGAGCGCCTCCTGCGCGGTCGGCAGTGTGCTTTCCTGGATCTGGCGGAAGCGCGACTGGGCAGAGGAGAGCGCGCCCTCGGCCTGGTCGACCACCGCATGGAGATCCTTGTCGTCCAGCAGGATCAGCAGGTCACCTTCCTTGACGACCTGACCCTCCACGACCGGAACGTCGGCCACCACGCCAGTGAGCTGGGCGCCGATGTCGACGCGATGCTGCGATTCGACATGACCGACTGCGACCACGGTCTGGACGATGTCGCGACGCGACGCCATTTCGACCTCGACCCTCGGACCAAGCAGCACAGCAGGGCCGAACGTCGCCAGAACGGCGATCACGCCCGCGCCGGCGGCGATACCCCATCGCCACCGCCACAGGAGGCCGAACGCGGCATGGGGCGTCGGGCCGTCCAAAAGGCCTGTCTGAACTCGGCTCATGCAGGCCTACCGGCGGTGCCAACGAGTGTACCGGAACTCCATGGTGACCGCGGCGTTTTGCAGGTCCGCCGCTCCGTGCTGCCGGTGCCTCTGGCAGAGTGCACTCGTCTCGGCCAGCGCGGCCATGAGAAGGAGCGCAAGGCATGTCATGTGAAGCATTGAGTCCTCCTCGCCCGAGAAGGATTTCTCTCACAGCGACAGCTGGCGCACGGAGGACCCTCTCCGCGAGGGATCAACCCTATTTCTTGTCAAGTGACGGAACTTCGACCTTGATACTCATAGTCTTCGAATCACTCTGGCCCGGCATATGCCCGCCGAACATGATGAAGGCACCCACCGCGACCACCACGACGAGCGCACCCACGATCATGTAGAGCATGCCGTTGTTTCCGCTGCTACTCTCGGCCATCCGCGCCCCCAATGCTGCTTGATAAACAGACAACGCGGACAGAAGCACTCCGGTTCCCCGAGGCGGCGCGGTGCCGCAGGCCGGGTACCGC